>JBJMLU010000066.1:0-75741 GCA_045805145.1 Flavisolibacter sp.
GGTGTGGCCAGGAATTGCCTAAATGGAATACCATTTCTATTTCCGGTTATCATATTCGCGAAGCAGGCAGCACGGCAGTTCAGGAAGTAGCATTTACACTAAGTAATGGGAAAGCGTATGTAGAAGCAGCATTGGAAAAAGGACTTGACATCAATGTCTTTGGCCGCAGGCTTTCTTTTTTCTTCAATGCACACAACCATTTGTTTGAAGAAATAGCAAAGTTTCGTGCAGCGAGAAAAATGTGGGCAGAGATGATGAAACAATTGGGCGCCACCGATCCAAAAGCCATGATGCTTCGCTTTCATACGCAAACTGGTGGAAGTACCCTCACTGCCCAACAACCGCTGAATAATATTTCGCGTGTTACCATTCAAACACTAGCCGCAGTACTGGGAGGAACACAATCACTTCACACAAACGGATTTGACGAAGCATTAAGTCTGCCCACCGAAGAAGCAGCGCGAATTGCACTGCGCACCCAACAAATCGTGGCCTTTGAAAGTGGTGCACCCGACACGGTTGATCCGCTAGCAGGTTCTTATTTTGTAGAGAAGCTCACGGCAGAAGTGGAAGAAAAAGCAAAACAACTGATCGAAAAGATAAATGCCATGGGCGGAAGTGTTGCCGCCATCGAACAGGGATTCATGCAACAGGAAATTTCCCGAAGCGCCTACGAATACCAGCGCAAGATTGAATCGGGAGAAAAGATCATCGTTGGCATGAACAAGTTTCAAGTAAAAGAAGAAACAAAAATTCCCTTATTCCGCGTGGATGATCAAATTAGAGAAGAGCAGGTGAAACAACTAAAACAGATGCGTAATAAAAGAAATGATGCGCTTGTAAAAACTTCATTAAACAAGATCAGGGAATATGCAAGGAATGGAAAAAACCTGATGCCCGCAGTGATTGAAGCGGTGGAAAACTATTGCACCCTGGGTGAAGTGTCTGATAGTTTGCGTAGCGTATTTGGTGAATACAAATAAGCTTTAGTGTCTTCCATAGAATTTCATTTCTGCATGAAACAGAAGCACTCCCTTTTACTTCTGGTAATCTATTCAGCCAGACAGACCATAATTGAATTGCAAAAACACTGCTTCAATAAAACTTTCAGTTGATCCAATAAAGGAGACTGGTTCGCTTCGCTCGCAATGACGTCCTAAACTAAAAAACAGTACCTGAGGGCTCAATCAGTCTTGTTGCAGAGGAGAGATGACAATGCAATGCTTTGCTTACTCCATCAAAATGAAAAATAAAACCCCGGCTCTATCCGGGGTTTCTGTTTATAAAAAGGGATTTTACATTTTTGATTTCTTGATGGCCTGAATTGAATCAAGATGTTTTTGAAGAACAGGCAAAGTTTTAGCGGCCCATGCTTTCAGTTGATCATCTTTAGCGCTGGTTGATTCCTGTTTGAATTTGGCTACATCTTTTTTATGATCGTTCACCATCATGTCAACATAATGCTGGTCGAAAGCCTTGCCACTTAGTTTGGTCATCTGGTCAATATGTTTTTGTTCAGCAGCAGGCAAAGAACCTGGAAGAGTGATGCCACGTCCGGAAGCAAGGCTCTTTAATTCATCGTTTGCCTGAGAGTGATCCTGCACCATCATCGCACCAAAACTTTTTACTCTTTCATTGGTGGCTTTCTGCTGGGCCATTTGTCCGGCCTGCACTTCCATCATGCCTCCACCTGCAGCTTCTATCACAAAGCTGGAGTCATCCTTGCTTAATGGTTTTGCGTTGAGATTTGCAGAGGGAGTGGTAGTGGCAGAAGAAGTACCGGCTGAGGAACCTTTGCCAGCATTATTGGAAGAATCGCCCGCGCCTGTATTGGCTGCATTCGAAGAATTGGTTGAGCTGTCTGAACCTGTGGTTGAGTTGTTACTGCTGTCATTGCAGGAATTGAGCCATGTCATCAGCACCAATGAGGCGAAAGAGAAAAAGACTTTTTTCATATCTGGTTTGTTTAGTGCAGCACTATATTAAAAATTTATGCCAGATCAGGAAGAGAAAATATCAATCAAGCTCGTGATAAACTATAATGGTAGAAACAATCTCCTACCTTCTTCTCGCCAAGCACGGTTACACTGCTTTGCGGATTTCGTTTTTGCATTCCCGTTGGTATATGAAATTGCTTTTCATAATTTTTGTCATAAAAACTTTCCTGCTGTTTGAGGATTTTATTCACCAATCAACAGACTGTTCATTTTTCCTGGAGTTCCGCTTTCCAAAATAAAAATTGGTTATTTTGCCTCTACTACCATTGTTATGAAAAAAATCTTTTTTGCCCTCGCGTTTTTTGCGGCTGCTTCACTTTCTGCACAGACCCCTTCCTTCATTAGCGATAGCCTGGATGCTTACATCAGCAAAGGAATCCGGGACTGGGATGTTCCGGGACTTTCCATCGTGATTGTAAAAGAAGGGAAGGTAGTGGTGATGAAAGGATATGGCGTGCGCGACCTCAATACCAAAAGACCTGTGGATGAGAATACACTCTTCATGATCGCGAGCAATACCAAATTGTTCACGGCATCTGCGCTGGCGCTATTGGAAATCAGGGGCCGTATCAACCTCAATGACCACATCACAAAATATCATCCGGGCTATCGCCTGTATGATACAAACACCACGCAGCTTGTAACCATTCGTGACCTGCTCACACACCGCATTGGTACTAAAACATTCCAGGGCGATTTTACATTCTGGAATACTTCACTTAGCCGGGAAGAGATCATGAAGCGCATGCGACTGCTGAAGCCTTCGCAGATATTCAGACAGGACTATGGCTATTGCAACAGTTGTTTCCTGACGGCAGGCCAGGTGATTCCTGTTGTGACCGGACAATCCTGGGAAAAATTTATTCACGACAGTATTATTGCACCACTCAACATGAGCAACACCATGGTGCTTTCTACCGGAGTAGCCGATCAGCTCAATGTAGCCGTTCCATACACCACTTCTTACACCAATAAATTAATGCAAGTGCCATATGACAACTGGAACAACCTGGCTCCTGCTGCTGCCATCGTCAGCAGTGTGAATGATCTTTCTCACTGGCTGATGATGCAGCTCGACAGCGGTCGTTACGAAGGAAGGCAGGTACTACCCTGGCCAGTGTTACAAAAAACAAGAGACATAAATATTATTACGGGCAGTAGAAAATCACCGGTCTTCCCTGTTCATTTCAGGGGATATGGACTGGGATTGTTTGTGAGTGATTATAATGGCAGGCAGATTTACTGGCATACCGGTGGTGCTGGAGGTATGGTCAGCAACGTTTGTTTTGTACCTGAAGAGCGACTGGGCATCGCTATTCTTACCAACAATGACAACCAGAATTTTTTTGAAGCGCTGCGCTACCAGATCCTCGATGCCTACCTGGGTGTTCGTTACGTGAACAGGAGCCTGCAGCAATTAGGAGGATTCAGGCAAGACATGCAGGAACAAGTGAATGAAATTTCATCCTGGAAAGCAAGGGTGAAGGGAAACAAGCCCGAACTTCCCCTGTCTTCCTATACAGGAAATTATTCCAATCAGCTGTATGGAAATATCAGTATCAGTCAGGCGGGGAATGGTTAGAAAATAAATTTCAGCACCAAGCCCGATCTCAATGCCACGCTTGATTATATGGATAATGGAGAATGGCTGATGCAGTACAACAATATCGAGTATGGAATTTTTACCATCCACTTTGGCATCAGTGGTGGCAAAGTGCAAGCCATTACCACAAAACAAAATCCTTTTGTAGAATTCGACCCTTATACTTTTATCAAACAATAAAAAAGCCCCTTCGAATGAAGGGGTTATCAGTGATCCGGACTGGATTCAAACCAGTGACCTACTGCTTAGAAGGCAGTTGCTCTATTCAACTGAGCTACCGGACCAATAAAGAATTGGTGTTTGAGTCTGGCGAGCCGCAAAGATAATGGAATGGAATAAAATTCAGAAAGGAAGGATCAGCACTGGAAATGGAAGCTGTCGAGGAAGAGGTCCTGCTTTCTCACATCCACCTGCGCGATGTTTTTCACATACAACACTGCCAGGAAACTGCCATCGGTATATCCCTTCACCTTCCAGTCTTTTTTCTCCGCATCCTGCCAGTAATCTACCAGTGTGCGTGAGGCACGGCTGTTCCAGTCAATGTCTTTTTGAACGCCGGTATTGTGAAGGACAAGAAAGGGATCTTTTAATTTATCCATGTAATTCGATAACATGTAGCTTGCTTCTTCCAATGAATATGTTTCCAGCATGCGAATACAGATGATACCATAGTCCACTGTTTTTTCGCTGCATTCACTGAAATACAACTGATCGCCCGTGACCGTTTTGGTTTGTTGAAAATCGTTTCCCGATAACAGAAGTGCGGAACAACCCGTATTGCCAATAAAATAATTCTTGAATTTTTTAGGAGCGGAAATACGGAATACAAAGCTTGTGGCTAGTAAGAATAGCAGGTTTTCCATAGTGGCGAATATTGATGGCTTGCGATCTAAGATAAAAGTTATTTTCGATTTTTGTATATGGACAGTAATTTTTTCTACGGAAGCGATAAACTAAGCGTTCGGACAGCCGAAGGATTAGCCGGGAAAAGGATCAAAGGCCAGCTGAATGAGGCCACCAGGGCCAGGATCAGGGAAAGCCGTAGTCATATTGAACACATGGTTCGTCAGAATAAAACAGTGTATGGCGTTACCACAGGGTTTGGAATTCTGGCGAATACCCGCATCAGTGAAGAAGATACGGCTACACTTCAATATAAGATCCTGCAAAGCCATAGTGTAGGTGTTGGTGAACCTGTTCCTGAGAACATTGCCAGGTTGATGCTCATTACCAAGGTCCATGCGCTGGCTCAGGGTTATTCAGGTGTTCAACTCCGAACCATTGAGCAAATACTTTGGATGCTCGAAGAAGATGTTATCCCGGTGGTACCGGAGAAAGGCAGCGTGGGAGCTTCAGGAGATCTCGCACCACTCGCGCATTTATTTCTACCTCTAATTGGACTGGGAGAAGTATTTTATCAGGGGAAAAGACAAAAAACAGAATCCGTCCTGCAAACACTGGGTCGTTCTCCAATTCCACTTGGTCCCAAAGAAGGATTGGCGCTTATCAACGGCACTCAGTTCATTCTCGCCTATGCTATTAGCGCGGTGGAAAGGCTTCATAACTGCCTCGAGGCAGCAGACATCATCGGGGCCATGAGTCTGGAGGCACTAACAGGCACTAAAGCTCCATTCGATGAAAGACTTCACCAGCTTCGCCCTTTTGAAGGCAACCTCCTTGTGGCCCAGCGACTGAGGCTTCTGCTTAAAGATTCTGCAATCATGCAAAGTCATGTGGATTGCGGAAGAGTGCAGGATCCTTATTCACTTCGTTGTATGCCGCAGGTACATGGCGCTTCCAGGAATAGTTGGCTTCATCTAAAGCAGCTCACTGAGATTGAAGCCAATTCTGTTACCGATAATCCCATTGTGTTGGGCGAAGATGATACCATCAGTGGAGGAAATTTTCATGGCCAGCCACTGGCATTGCCTTTGGATTATGCCTGCTTTGCTGCAGCAGAAGTAGGAAATATTTCCGACCGGCGTTGTTATTTATTACTGGAAGGGAAATGGGGTTTGCCCATGCTGCTCATGAACAATGTAGGATTGAACAGCGGATTCATGATTCCGCAATACACAACCGCAGCACTGGTAACAGAAAATAAAACGCTTTGCTTTCCAAGCAGCGCAGACAGCATTCCTACTTCATTGGGACAGGAAGATCATGTGAGTATGGGAAGCATCAGCGGAAGAAAATTGTCAATGATCATTGATAACCTGGAGTACATCCTGGCGATTGAACTTTTGTGCGCAGCGCAGGCGATCGAGTTCAGAAGACCATTGAAAAGCAGCTCTGTCCTGGAATTCGCACACGATTATGTACGACGCTTTGTTGGCTTTGCACAGGAAGACCGGATCTTTTCGGAAGACATCAACCAGATCCGCGACATCATTCATGATTTTTCTTTTGTACAAAATGTCAATGAATTTGCTGATTCAAAAAACATCCGGTTGAACGAAGGCTTTTCTGATTACCAATAATCAAATATCATTTGCAGGAGCTTTTTATTTTTGTTGAACTTCAACAGTATTCTTTATAGATTTAATAAATTCCTCTGCACCTTTGTTTACTTCTTTATGCCTTTCAATCAGCGCCTGATGATTACCGGGCGACACAGTAAGCATTCGCGAATTAGGAATCCTGCTTCTCATATATTCACTTGCATCGGGCCTTGTAAGCCTGTCTTTATTGGCAGCTACGATCAATACCGGCGTGTCAATGTCAGATAATTGTTGGGTAACATCATATTGAAACATTCCCAAACATCCCCTAGCCATTACCGCAGGAGGCGCCAAAGTGGAAAGCAGTGTACTGAAATCCAGTTGCTTTGAAGTTTGCGTTCCTGCAAAAGTCAGCCATCTTGAAAAAATATGAGCAGTGCCGTTGATATAACTCATCCACCTTGAAATCCAAACCAGAGGAGAAAGAATAATCAATATCCAGCAAATGGGTACCAGTATTGGTTTTTGAATGGCTGTCATCAGTTTTCTAAAAAGTATCGTTTTCACAGGATTTGTGTAAGTAGTGTGTTCTAAAATAATTCCTTTGATCCTGGTGGACAAAGCCGGCTTATGTTTCGCTACCAAAGTAAGAATGGTCATGCCTCCCATGGAATGGCCCCAAAGAATCGGGTTTTTTACACCTGTATGTTGAATCACTGCATTTAAATCATGGGCCATCCTGGTTAGTGAAAAGTCTTTGTTGGTTGGTCTGGTGGATTTACCGAGACCTGCCAGATCCATTGCAATAATCCTGTAGTTCTTTTCAAAATGTCTGATCTGATAGTACCAGTTTTTAATGTTGGCATTCCAGCCATGCACTAAGATGATGGGCTGTCCATCCTCCCTGCCATAATACTCAACATTGATGATGCTACCATCTGGTCTATTTATCAAATCCCTTTTCGTGGTATCAAACATATGTGGTTCATCTTCCCCTTTTATTTTTTTACTTACAAGCGCTTTCATGAAAAACCTTCCAAGGAAAATAAGTAAAAGCAGAGCTATTGCTCCATACAAACAGCGGTGGGCATAATCATCATTGATTGTATGGTTGTATGTATTCCATTCTCGCCACAGATAATAGGCGATAAAAGGATAAGCGAGCGATAAAAAGTCAACAATAAAAAAAACCAGTAAGATTAAAGGCATACTACAATGTTTAGAGATGCTTCGTCAAAATCATGCCGATTAAAAAACCGCATACATGTACCGTCATCGTCAAGCTAACAACCCTGCTTTGGTAAATATTGGGAATACAATGAGATGTCTGCTTCTTGATGGACTCAAATCATTTTGAAAATGTTTCTTCCCCGGATTTCGCGATCATTCATTGAGGTGTGAATAAATTTTCTACCTCTGCAATTTTCATTGTGGCATAGTTCTTCTTTTCAAGAACTAAAACTATATGAAGAAAAAAGACGAAGAGCATCAGCCAAACAACAATGAAAGCAGGGAAATTTGGTTGGACGTTCGCGACGAAAAAGAGCGTCGGGATGAGGAGGATGAGGAAACTATAAATGAGGATGATGAAGATGACATACGATGATGACAGCTTTCCACAATTCCACTCAGTACTCAATAAAAATTGGTCTGATGTAAAGTCGTCAAGGGAGGGAAGTAAACGCAAGGAGCGCAAGGGGTACGCAGGGAACGCAGGGATTGTATTTAGGAAGCCCCGAACAAAAGCTTTGCGGCCCTTTGCGTATTCTCTGCGTTCTTTGCGTTTATTCTTTCAGAAATACTTTCGCATCAACTTTTGTAGTTAATCCGTACCCATATTAATCCCCATCAATGCCCAGTTATTATAAAACCTCTTATATCCGAGGTGCTTTTATTTAAACGCCAAAAAAATAAGCTTTTTATAAATGAACGATCTGCCATTCTCTAATCGCTTCGGAAAAATATTTTGATTCATGCAAAAGGTTTCGCCAAAATAATTCAGAGTGTATGCGAGTCCATTTACAACAGGTTGCTTCCCGAAATTTTTAAAGCATAGGCATAATCACCGGGCTTTTGATCAGGCAATGTTATCTTCAGGCCCTCATCTTCTTTTTTAAACTCAACGCTGCCAACACCCAACAATTCTACATGTTCAATGGTGCCAGTCTTCTGCTGACTGTTATTTCCCAGAGGCCTGATCACAACTTCCTTTCCAGGCCATCCCATAAAGAAAGCATACAAGGTGTTTCCCTTTGTGGTAAACCGTACGTCTTCATGCGTCAATTCTTTTCTGTTTTTTTCGTTGAACTGTGAAGCATTCACGTCATTGCTTTTGGCTGTAGCTTGCTGGGGTCCTTCGCCATAAATTTTCCAGGGTCTTGTTGCGTAAATTCCTTCACTATTCACATTCATCCACCTGGTAATTCCATCAAGCACCGTTAATTCATCGCTGTCCAACATTCCACTTGCAGGCAAAGGAAAATTCAGCATCAGGTTTCCATTGCGGCTTACAATATCAACCAACAAATCAACAACTGTTTTTGCAGACTTGTAGTGACCTACCCTTTCTTTGTTGTAGTGCCAATCACCAATGCAGGTGTCGGTTTGCCAGGGCAGGGGCCAGATGGTTTCCACCACACCACGTTCCACATCAAAAACACAAATGGCCGTTCCTTCGGCCGAATCTTCCGGACGTTTGCTCGTGTAAACAGTCTGGGTCTTACCAGCATTTTTATTCGCGCTCTTATTATACAAATGTGCCAATATGCTCAGCCCATAATCTTCAAAGGGCAGTTGTCCATCGCAATACAAAAGATCAGGCTCGTATTGATCAATCAGATCCTTCATCCGGTCAAACCAATGCTTCTTCCAGGATTCCGGAATACCGTTTTCATTCCAGTCTAATTTTTTGAACACTTCCTCGCACCGGCCATAATAGTCAAAGTTCTTCGGATCCGCTCCATCGTAAGGCACTCCTGCCAGTGCACCGGTGGCATCATTTCCTTTGCTGGTGGAAAACCATTTGTATGAAATCCAAAGATGGTCGCTGATGCCAAATTTCAATCCGTGTTTTTGCGCTGCTTTCTTCCACATGCCAACGATATCCTTGTGTGGACCCATGTTCAACGAATTCCAGCGATTGAATTTGGAATTCCACAGATCAAAATTGTCGTGGTGAACGCCCATGCTCATAAAATATTTGGCTCCGGCTTTTTTATAGAGTCCCATTAAATAGTCGGCATCAAATTTTTCAGCTTTCCATTGGGGAATCGTATCCTTAAAACCAAACTTTGAGGGGTGGCCATAAGTTTTAACATGATAATCGTATTGCTTGTTGCCTTGCAGATACATATTCCGCGCATACCAGTCGCCGTATTCCACGGCAGATTGAGGTCCCCAGTGGGCCCATATACCAAACTTTGCATCGCGAAACCACTCGGGAATTTTGTATGACCGCAATGAGGTTCTTGTGGGTTGGAAGGGTCCTTTGTCAATCGGTGGAATTTCGCCGGAGAGTTTGTTGATGATTGTGGACGCTGACGGAGTTATTTTCAAAGCAGGAATGCCGAGGGCAATGCTTTTTAAAATATTTCTTCTTGAAATAGACATGAAGGTCAGTTTTGGTAAAACATGAAACTAAATTTATAGTCTTCTAACCATTTCCTGTTGATTTTTATCATGACCTGGTTCATTTCAATCATGGCTTTAATAACACCAGTCGCCGGATTGAGCCATTTTTCAAATTCCACTTTCACCTGATCAAATCTCACGCGATGAGTGATGTAGGTAGTAGGGTCAACCAGTTTCTTGCTGATGGATTCAATCACCTGTTCAAAATCTTGCCTTGTTGATACTGCCAGAACGAACTCGATTCCCATGTTTTAGAAATTCTGCATTAGATAATAGAGAGAAACGAACAAGTATGGATCTCGCATCTCACCGAAAATTCACTTGTCCCTCACTGTATTAAATTTTGCAGCCCATTAGCGGCCACCATTTTTTATTCTATTGCTTAGCAGTGTATCCCAATAACGAAAGCATTTTTACGCCATAACGTTTGCCTAATTCGCGATAACCGGCTGCAGTAAAGTGGAGGTTATCGCCTTTTTGCGGACATCCTGCCGATGAAATGACGTATGCTTTTGCAATTGTTTGCGGTAAGGTTGCAATGATCCTGTTCATGCTGGCGCAGGCGCCACCTTGGTCGGCATTCACCACTTCACCGGCAAGCAAGGGCACAGAATTGGGTGTCAGATTCAGATCATGCAGCAGGTTGTCATACACCAGTTTTACTTTCTGCGGCCAGCTCGAATCACCTGTATTCGATTCGCCCTGGTGCAGCAGGATTCCTTTGATGACGCCATCTTTCTGCGCCAGCTTTGCCATGTCCACCAGTCGCTGGTAAGGGTTGCCATCATATTCATTGATCATTCCAATCATCCAGGAAGGCGCTGTGGCCACATAAGAAGGGTAATGATCTTTGTCGAACAATTCAATTTTACATCCTCCCACGGCCACATTGATAATGCCCACCCTCACGTCTTTAGGAAGGTTGTCGATCAATGTTCGTCCAAAATAGTCTGCGGGTGTCAAGCCCGTATGACATCTGCATAAAGGTGGAATGGCCGTATACCATTTTCCTTTTCCCCTTCCGAGGTTGGGACAGTTCACTGCTTCCATCACCTGCAAGCGAGGATCAACCGTTGAATCCTGCGCTTCAATTTTTGCATTGCCTTCCATGTTGGACTGGCCAAAACAGAGAAAAATATAAAACTTCTGATCCTGTGAAAAACTGGTCGCGCTGATCGCGATCCAACCGATGAATACAAGTAGGCAACGTTTCATTTTATGTTTTTTATTCAGACCGTACTGATTTTATTTTTGAATTTGTAATTGCAGTATACTGATGGAATATGGATCAAGCGTTCTGGTAAATACCTTAGACAAAGATTTTATTGTTGATGTTTGCGGAAGGATCTTTTGGGGATCATCAATCGTATTGGTGTCATCGGGCTTTGCACTTTTGATCACCACAACGGTGGCATTGGGCAACACCCTGACTACTCCGTTCAAACTAATTTGAACCGGTTGCTTTTTCCCTATTGTGTTGACCAGTTTCACAAAGATGGTTCCGGAATTCTCATCTTCAGTAACACTGTAAAATAAAGTGGGAACCTGCGATGGTGTGGTAATGCCCTGCAGGCTATCCCTTCGGGTAAGCGGTTTTGGCTGCGTGGGTATGTTTGCTGCAGTGGCGGAGACAATCCTGTTGCCTAAATAATGGTTGAACATTTCCTGTACATAATAGGAAGGAGATCCATAACTGTTCAAAGCATCATATCCAATCAAATCCGAATCCCATTGCCAGGCTTTTGGCGCTGATGCTGTAGCCTTGTTGACATTGACAAACAAAGGAGCATAACAGGACATGATGATCAAATCTGAATTGCGTTCCATGCCCGTCATCCAGGCAGCGTCTCCCAAAGCGGCATTCAAATTAGTAGTAGGTGCTCCTTCGCGCGTGGCCCATTCTCCTACAAAAATCCTCGGACCATTGCGGTCATATTTATCATACTGTGAAGCGTTGGCCCACATGTCCCAGGAATTACGGTAATAATGTTCATCCATCACCTCCGGTCTCTTTCCGCTTTTTATTTTCAGATCAGGGTACTGGGCATCCGCTATTGTTGAAATGCAAATCAGCTTAGGATATTTTTTTTCAATGGCCTCCCGGAATTGATTGAACCTTCCATCATAACTACCCGTGCGGTCAAACCAGTCTTCATTTCCTATTTCCACATAATGAAGTGGAAAGGGCGCAGCATGTCCATCGGCCACGCGCCTGGCTCCCCAGTAAGTATTTGCATCGCCCGTGACGTATTCAATTTCGTCCAAAGCATCCTCCACATAGGGTTTCAGGAGAGGGCCTGCGTCGATATGATCGCCCTGCAGGGAGTAGCCAGCATATACGGCCAATAGCGGCTCTGCGCCCATGTCTTCGCACCATTCCAAAAATTCAAGGAACCCCATGCCATCCGATGCACGGTATCCCCAGGAACCACGATGGCCCGGCCGGTTCTCCAGAAGGCCAAGTGTTTCTTTCCAGGGAAAAGCATCCGTGATCAATGGACCTTCCAAAAAATTACCACCTGGAAAACGCAAAAATTTCGGATGCATGTCTACCAACATTTTCATAAGATCGATCCTGTTTCCATTGGGACGGTTATGATACGTGGGAGGAAACAGAGAAACGAGATTCAAATAATACAGGCCCGGTCTATTGGTGGCAATCACAAATCTTGCCTCCCTTGTTGGTGGCACATTTGCCGAAGTGGTTAGATCCAATTCATATTTTTTCCAAAACTGAGTTTTGGCAAGCTGGATGGTTCCGGAAGCATATACTGTTTTTCCATCATTGCTTTCAATACTAACTGTTATGGGACCTGCAGTATTGTCTTCAATTACGGGTGCTGAAGGCTGCGTGGGTGGTTGTGCACCGGGACGGCGGGGAGGTGCAATACTTCCTGTTCCTTTCAGATAAAATGATGCTTTATAAGTGGTGGAGGGCAGTACTGGAATACCCCAGTAACCTTCGTTGGCAACTCCCACCCTCCCACCGGCTTTTTCCACCGTAAGGCGCAAACAGGATTGCAGGGCACCATTGATGGCATGACGCCGTTCATCAAAAGGAATATTATCCTGCATGGAGGCAATCAACTTCATGCTTGCTGTTGAATGGATACTGTCTTCATTTACGAGGCTCCAGCCTTCGGGCCTGTTTGCATTGTCTTTAAAAATTCGGTTGCGGATTAGTTCAGCATACAGACCACCATCATAGGAATGATTGATCTCTTCGGTCATGAGCCCGTACAGCATGGGGCTGACTCGGGCACCCGTCTTCGTCATGTCTAATGTGATCGTCGGCGTTTGCGCATTGGTGCAAACGATTAAAGATCCCGTCAGGAAAAATACAAGGAACTGTTTTTTGAAATGGCTTTTTTCAACTCTGGTCTTTTTCATGAACTGTTGATGATTAAAATATTTATACTGATTAGTTATTAGTTACTATCCGATCACTGATATGGAAATAATCAAAATCCACATAGCCACCAATATTTTTTGTCGCGTAATAAAACAAAGCAAAACGATAACCCATAAAATGAGGAAGGGTATAAATCATTTTGAGTGGCGTGCCGACCACCTCCCAGGTTTTCCCATCGAGGCTGTAAGAAAAACTGGCCATATCTTTTTTGTCCGTGAAATCGCATTGAGCTGTAAAAAAAACAATTTTCTGATTCAGAGGTATGGTGGTTGCTTCTACGGGTTTTCCGGTGCCTGCATTGATCATCACAATAAATTTTTTATCGCCTTCCACCCGAACACCCACCAGTCCATAATTTTTCTGCAGTAAGGCCAGTCCGGCAACATCACCTTCCTTCATTTGCGATACATCCAGCGAAACAGAACCTACACATACAGGACCAATCGTTCGTTGTGTCAATGAATTTCTTGCCAGCAGGAAGCTGCTGTCGACTCTTCCTGTACGAAGACGCAAATAACCTTTTCTTGCATGAACCGACCATAGTGAATGATCCGGATTGTGATTCCACTGCCACACCAGCGGTAATGCACGATCAGTTTTTTTCCTGGTGAATTCATCCGATGCCACGATGCCTGGAATGAGTCCTTTGCTGACAGGAAGATCAATGGTCTTTGGTACTTTTCCATTTTCTCCCAATACGGGCCAGTCGTCCACCCAATGCACAGGAACCAGGTAGGGAATTCTTCCAACAGCACCATAGTCACGAAACAGATAGGCATACCATTTCCCATCAGGTGTATCAATGAGTCCACCCTGTGCTACACCGAGGTCCTGGAGTGCTACTCTTCCCTCCCAGGGGCCGGTTAGTTTATCGGAGCGATGAATCACCACGGTACGCATTCCTCCTCTGGGCCAGGTGATGTTGAAAAGATAATATCTGCCATGCAGTTTGAACAACTGAGAACCTTCACCCAGTCCGCTCACACCTGCGCTTTCGCTGGGCTGACTGTTATTCTCAATGATCACCTGATTCACTCCTCCATTCTGGATACCTGACAGGTCTGTTTTTAATTCAACGAGTATCAATTTTTTATTTCCATAGATCATGTAGGCTTTGCCATCGTCGTCAAAAAAGAGGGAATGATCGTGAAGGACGGGCCGAAAGGAAATTTCCTTCCAGGGACCTTTTTCAATATTTTTTGTACTGTAAATATGTGTTTTGCCACTGCTGGCAGAGAAAGTGGAAACATAATAATAGCCGTTGTGATAACGAAGGCTGCTGGCCCAGGATCCGCGCCCATAGCCCGACTTCCCGTTTTCCAGGTTCATTTCATCATTACTCACTAATGTATCGTAGGCATAACTTACCAGCTTCCAGTTCACCAGGTCTTTTGATTTCATGATAGGCACACCCGGGCTGAGGTGCATCGTAGTGCTGCTCATGTAATAGTTGTGGCCTACACGAATCATGGACATGTCGGGGACATCGGCAAAAATGATAGGGTTACTGGCCTTTTTTTCCTGGGCAATTGCCAGAGAAAATATTCCCTGAACAATGATCAATCCAAGGCAAGGCAATAACTTCTTCATCTCTTCAAATCTAGATCATTATGAGGCCGGTAACTGAACAAAATATATCCACTCATAGAACATATCTCTTCTGAGACTGAGAAGGCGTGCAGTTTCGCTCTCAATAAATTTTTAATGTGCTGCTTCCTTTTGAACGCATTATCATGGAGCATCGCAGTGAAAAAATAGCCGTGTGCTTCTTCATTTATCAGTGCTTTGTTGTACCAAAGCATAAACACTACAATACAAAATATCCAAACCTGAGAAGAAAAAACTTCCAATAAAAACCAGCGGACGATATTGAACAAGCATCTTATCACGGATTGCACAGATTAAGATTCTGATTTCACGGATGTTTCCTAAGGTCAACGTTTACTACTTTGGTTGATTGCCCTATAAGGCAAGTTGGTAATAGGAAGTGTACTACTTTGATAGATTGCCTTGTAAGGCAAGACTGATACTTTTGATGAGCACCTTGGTGTAAAGTCATTGCAAGCGGAGCGACAATCACGGGTTCCACAGATTAAGATTCTGACTTCACGGATGTTTCCTTAAATCAATGTGAACTACTTAAGCTGATTGCCTGGTAAGGTAAGTCAGATACCTGCAATAAGCATTGTATTGTGAACGTCATTACGAGCGGAGCGAAGCAATCTCCTCGCAATGAACCAACTTTAAATTATGTACAAGCAGTAATTATTGATACTCGCTTGCAAGGATGCCCTGCTCAATAGCATTACTGGAAGTTGAAGTGTGCGACGCAACACAAGCTGAATTATGAACTGAGGCCGGGCTAATCATTCTTTTAATTAATTCAAAAGATTCCAGGAGCTCAAGGAACCCAATTGAAGTGAAGGAGAACCAAATGGTTTGATGTAGCCTTACTGGTTTCATGAGCTCTTATGATGGATAGAGTGATGTAACCAGCTATAGCACTTACTTCAGCTTTAGTTGTGTCACTCCCTTTTACGTTCAGTAATCCTATTGAGCAGGGCATCCTTGCAAACGAGTATCAGCACTTAGTGTTTGTACATAATTTAAAGTTGGTTCATTGCGAGGAGATTGCTTCGCTCCGCTCGTAATGACGTTCACAATACAATGCTTATTGCAGGTATCTGAATTACCTTACCAGGCAATCAGCTTAAGTAGTAAACGTCGATCTAAGGAAACATCCGTGAAATCTGCATCTTAATCTGTGAAATCCGTGACCTGAATCTGCATCTTAATCTGCGCAATCCGTGATCTGAAATCCGTGATAGTCGCAATAACCTACTTGCTGTACGCTTGCGCCAACACATTAACACCACAGAACATGAGTTCGATAACTTTACCAGTAAATGAACAACAAAGGGTTTCCTTAAATTTGAGGCGAAAGCCATTCATTTTCTTTTTCGAAAAACATGCAAAAGAAAATTTATTCCAGGTGTAAAAAAAGGAGCATAGACATGCTCCTCGTTTCTTCATCCAACTTACACAAACCAGGCAGAAACCTGCTGTGTTATGAGTTCACACATGAGAAAAAAACAATCCACTATCTTTTTACCGGCATGTATCCAAAAAACTCCACCTCGGGAGTCAGATAATCCTCCTTCACTGGTTCTTCTTTTAAGAGGTCGGTGCTTAAATATTTTTTGTTGCTGTCAGGAAAGACAGTAACTACCACTGCGTTTCCTCCAAACTGTTCCTGCAACAAGATGGCGCCGATAAGATTGGCACCAGAAGAAATACCCACTGCAAGTCCCAGCTGTTTCGCGATCTTCTGCGCCATTAAAATGGAATCTCCGTCAGAAGCCTGCACTACTGCATCCAATCTTTTTAAATCAACAATGGCAGGAATGAATTCATCTGAAATACCCTGGATCCGGTGAACGCCTAGTTTGAAACCAGAGGAAATTGTGGGTGATTCTTTTGGCTCTAATGGATGAATGCAAACCGCACGATTTCTTTTTTTCAAATAATTTCCTACACCCATCACAGTTCCACCTGTTCCAATGCCCGCTACAAAAGCGTCGGGAGTTAACTCGAGTGCCTGGAGCTGCATCCAGATTTCACGGCCCGTAGTTTTTTCATGCGCTTCTATATTGAAACAATTTTCGAATTGCCGGGAAAGGAATATATCTGATTGTTCCAGGGCCATTTTTTCGGCAAGAGCAATACTTCCTAAAAACCCTCCCTCTTCCCTGGAGACCAGTATTACTTCAGCGCCCAGACTTTTGATGATATTGATCCTTTCCTTGCTCATCCAGTCTGGCATGATGATCCTTACCTCATGACCCAGGGCTTTTCCAATGGCACTAAGTGAAATGCCTGTATTCCCGCTGGTGGCTTCCACAATGGTATCGGTAGATTTTATCGTGCCCAGTTCATATGCTCTTTGTAAAATATAGAGTGCCATCCGGTCCTTAATACTTCCGGTGAGGTTATAGTGTTCACACTTCACGTAGATCTTTCGATGCGACCCCTGGAAACTGTAATGCAATTCAATCATGGGTGTATTACCCACCATTGACCACAAGAGCATTAATTTTTTTTGAATGTCCAAATACCTCATGCCTTTCTGACCATTCATGGACAAGCTGTTGCTCAGAAAATTGTAATCCATTATCATAACTCATTCTTTTTAAACTCGGTCTTTACTGCATCCAGCAGGCTGATAAATTTTTTAATGCCAGGATCATATCCGTAACCTTCTTCCACGAGTTTCTTTTCGTTGCCATCGATAAAAAAATAATAAGGCTGGGTATTGGCACCATACCGGTTTACCTGCATGTCGGCGTTCTTATCACCCAGGGTTTCTATCTGCTTATTCAAAGCATTGGAATAGTATTGCTCATTTACAGAGAGATCCACGTTGCGGGCATCTACATAAAGGGATACGATTACAAAGTCTTCTTTCAGTCGTTTCATGGCCTCAGGATCACTCCAAACTTCTCCTTCCATTTTCCTGCAGTTCACGCAATTGATTCCTGTAAAATCAAGCATCAAAGGCTTCTTTAATTTCCGCGCTACCTCCAACGCTTCGTCATAGTCGAAGTATGTTGTCATTCCATATCTGGTGACCACTTCAGGCTCATAGATCTTCATTTGGTCGTAATACTTGTGTGGATGAAGATGCTCTTCAGGTTTTGTTGCGGAGATATCGATCGGGGATTGATTCGAAGAGGCAGTAAAATCCTGCGTCCCCATTGGAGGAACAAAGGCCGATATTCCTTTAAGCGGCGCACCCCATAATCCAGGGATCATGTATACGGCAAAGACCAATGCCGCGATTGCTAAAAATAATCTCGTCACCGAAACAAAGGGAAGACCAAAATCATTTTTCGAAAGTTCATCATCATGACGGAACCTGAGTTTGCCTAATAAATAACATCCCAGCAAACCAAATAATACAATCCAAACTGAAATGAATATTTCGCGGTCGAGGATCCTCCAGCCCCTGGAAAGATCTGCGTTGGAAAAAAACTTGAGGGCAAGGGCCAGCTCCAAAAAACCCAGTGTAACCTTCACCGCATTCAACCAGCCACCCGCTTTTGCCAAAACATTCAAGCGCGAGGGAAAAAATGCGAAGAGAGCGAAAGGGAGTGCCAGCGCTGTAGAAAAACCCAGCATTCCTGTAAGCGGTCCCCAATAACTTCCGTGGGCAGCCAGTACTAATAAATTACCAATGATGGGACCAGTGCAGGAGAAAGAAACCACAACGAGTGTCAGCGCCATGAAAAATATTCCCATGAAAGAACCCATTCCTGATTTACTTCCTGCTATATTGGCCCAGGCAGAAGGAAGACCGATCTCAAAAGCGCCCAGAAAAGAAATTCCGAAAATGACAAAGACCGCAAAGAAGATCAGATTGGCGATCCAGTTGGTGGCGAGATTGTTCAATGCCGCCGGTCCAAAGATCAGCGTGACCAAAAAACCAATGAACGTAAATATTATTACGATAGAGGAAGAATAATACAGCGCATTTTTTATTCCTTCGCTCTTCGATTTACTTCTTTTGGTAAAAAAGCTTACCGTTACCGGTATCATGGAATAAACGCAGGGCGTCAGCAGGGCAAGCAGTCCGCCTGCAAAAGCGGTGAGGAAGATCCAGAGAAGCGATCTGTTTGCAAGTAAAGTTCGGGCGCCGGTGCCCGATACTTTTTCCGATCCGATCGCAATTCTAAATTCTTTTTCCGCCGGCAGGTACACCTCTCCTTTTTTGTACAGATAGTTGATCGTGCCCTTTAACTGCACACTATCAGAAGAAAGGATATGAAACTTTTGTTGCCAGAGAACCGAATCCTGAAAATATTTTACTGTCGCGCCAACGGAAGGATCTTTTTCAGAAAGCCTGGATCCTTTTTCTTCCACCGTTCCAATGAGATATTTTTTGTAAATGGTATCAAAAGAAATGGAAGAAAAAAGTGTTTTATTGTCTGTTGTCTCCAGCGCATACAATTTGGCCTGTGAAGGAATTGTTGCCTTAATGGTAAGGACCACACTGCTGTCATCCAGTCTTTCTCTTGTAAAGTTCAACACCACTCCGGTTGAATCGCTGGCAGACACTTGCAAAGAAGTGATGGCCAGGAAAACTGAAAGAAATATTTGGATCGACCGTTTCATCAACAAGCTTATTGAATGGCTATGGAAAAAGTTTGACTGGTGGGCGGCAGACACTCACGGTTATTACAGGTCATGTATTCAATGGTGCCGCTGATAGCTGTCTTTGCCTTTGCCTTAAGTTTGATGGTTTGCACGAAAACCACCTTGTTGGAAAACTGCTTTACATCCACACCAAACAACTCTTCATGCTTTTGCTCCAGCTTTCCTTCTTCTTTTGCAGGGCCATCCAGTGCGATCAGGGGATTTTTAGTAAATGAAATAACCGTAGCCGAAGGACCACCGTCAGGAGTGGTTTGAGAATACATATGCCAGGACGCATCGATCGTTGCTGTGAGGCGGATTTCCCAGGTATTCTGATCCATCTTTTTAGAGGCGAAACTCCATTTGACCGGATTCTTCACCTGACTGAAAATATGGCCTGCCGAAATGCAAAGGATAAAAACAATGACCAGTTTTTTCATAACCTGATTTTAGATGATGAAGGTATTTTGTGAATCAGGGGAGTTTCAGACTATTGTACCAATGTCATTTTAAATTCCACCAGTTAGGAAATCCTCATGACATAGTTGATGACCGATCAAAAAAAAGTGGGATGTAGAAACATCCCACGACCAAAACTAACTGCGTATGAGAAGAATTTGCTGGTGTTTTTCACCGGTTCTCTATGGTTTTTCTTTGATGAAATATTAATGAGCAAGAGCCCTGTCCAAATATCTTTTCAAATTGCTTTTTGCTTCCGGCAAAGGACATCTTATTTCGATCCACCTGCCTTCTTTATCGATCAACATGAATCTCGGAATAGCGGAAACCTCATATTTTCTTCCGAAGGTTTTTCCAACATCATCCAGCAGCTGTACGCCGCCCAGTTTTTCCTTCCGGATCAGGTCCAGCCATTTCTGTCGGGCCTGCGCTTTGTCGAGTGAAATGCCCACAAATATGATGTCCTTGTTGTTGGCATATTCTTCTTCTATCTCCTTCAAAAAAGGAAATTGTCCCTTGCAGGGTCCACACCAGGTGGCCCACACATCTATAAACACTACTTTGCCTTTGAAATCCTTCATTGTTACCATCTTCCCGAGTGTATCCGGCAAGGAGAAATCGTAAGAAGTTTTGCCAATAAAGGCTGTATCGCGGCTAAACTGGTTATAAATGCTGTTATAGGTATTATGAGTACCGGTCAGACTTGCGTAATTTTTAAATGGCTCGAAGGTCTCTCTGAACTCACTCAAATTGTTGATCTCGGCCTGATCCATCTGATCTTTCAGAAAAAAAGATTTTAAAGTGTCGTTCGAGATGGTGTTCATCATCAGCTTCAACTTCTCTCCTTCAGTCATCGTTTCTCTTTTTTCTATGGGAACAAGTGCCAGGTTTAGTTTTGCGTAGAGCTGGATAAACTGCCGGGCCTCTCCCAACATCAGGACAGAGGTGCTTTCAAATTTGTTTGGTTCGATGAATTGCCGGTAAAAAGAAGGCACTTCATTAAATCCTTTTGGACTGGAACGGAAACTTTTTATTTTTTTAGCGGAAAGCTGGTACAGAAGATTGATCGGCACCAACTCACGATCCATTTTTATGGCAGTTTGCAGGGCTTCATATTGTTTTGCATCAGTAAGGTCAATCTTTTTTGTCCATTCATCCATGGCGGGTTTCATCCGCGTATATTCATCGATATACGAATTGAGGTCGGTGCTGTCTTTGAAAATAGAATTGTATCCATAGCTTGTTAACGGCGCTATCAATTGTTGCCATTTACTGAGGAGGCTATTGATCCCTGAATGTTCCTGAGTATGGAATAATCCTGTACTGTTGTCTATGGTAATTTCTTCTTTTGAAAAAGGATCGAGGTACAGCCGCACCTGCCAGCGTGGTGTAGTGAGGTAATAAAAACCTGGTTTCTTTATTTCATAGGGAATGGCAAACGATCCCTGGTTATTGCTCATAAAATTTCCTTCGGTTACCAGCATCCCTTCTTCAACAGATTGCAGACTGATAGCACTGGCAAGTTTCACATTGGATACCGTTCCTTTGATCAGGGCAATACCTGCGCTGCTCTCTTCTTTTATTAACTGCCAGCCCTTGTTTTTCGCAACATCCAACGATGAAGGAGTGATGGTTAAGGAATAGTTTTGATGAGCACTGAGGCGAATGGGAATAATGGTTATATGATCCATTTCCGGATGCCGTTGGCCTGGCTTCATGAAATTGATCTGAAGGTGGTAAAGGAAAGTTGAATCATCAGGAATCCCGAAACAGAAATTTCCATCTGCGGGCGTGATCCTGAAATCAGCAATTCTTTGAAACTTTGTTCCCCGGATCACCCAAATATCCGCCAGTGTTTTTTCAGAGAAGGATCCTCTTACAATATGCACGCTGCCCTGAGCGGAAGCGAATACTGAAATCAGAACAGTGATAATAATGAAAGTTATTTTATTATGGATGGGAGCTCGCATCGTTCAGCGTTTGATCGATTAATTTTTTTAGTTCCGAAGAAGAGGGACGGGGCGCATCGACCGTCACGATCTTTCCCTCCCTGTCAAAGATCATCAGGCGGGGAATGCCTTCGATCTTGTAATATTTCATCACCGACTCGTCATGATTGGAAATCAGTTCCAGATTGGTCCAACCTTTTTTTTCGACAAAATTTTTCCAGACATCCTTCCTGTTGATTCCATCTACTGAAATTCCTACGAATACAATGTCTTCTCTTTGTTTGTATTCTTCTTCCAGTTTTTGAAAAAATGGTTTTTCTGCAAGACAGGGAGCACACCACATGGCCCAGATATCCAGTACTACTACCTTTCCTTTAAAGTCGGACAGTTGAATAGTTTTATCCTTTACATCAGTCAAAGAAAAATCATAGGCTTTTGCACCCTTTGCATACACGGTTAATTGATCTTGTTTTTTCTGATAGCGTGTTTTCGACTCTACTGATTGAAACAGTTCCCTGAAGGGCAGAATTTCTTTTTTGAACTCCTCGTAATTGGTAACACTCATCATCCTGTCTTCTACCAGGGACCTTCGAACTTCCTTATTGCAAATAATCCGGGCTTTGTCAGCGAAGGGAACAGGCAGGCCGCTCTTTTCGGACGGGTGGATGAAAAAATAATGATACGCCTGGGTATATTTCACCAGGTCCAGGCCATGTTCTGAATGCAGAATATCTGCATCACAGAATTTTTCTCCGGACAGAGACCGATAAAAGCTCCGGTGCTGCACTAAGGTGTCATACCCAGCATTCATTCTTTCTCCATAGTTAAAAAATGCCGCGGCTTTCAGGAAACGGCAGTCTGCATCAATTTTCGAATCCAGCAGATAATTGAAATACTTATTTTGCACATGGCTTTTCTTTTTCAGAACTTCCGCTTCACGGACAAACGAATCATAATTTGAAATAAAGGAATCACGCATCATCCGGTTCGCGCCCAGCCGGACCATTTTGTTGAATACAAGCGCCCATTTTTGCAGGGCAAGTGTTTCCGGGTTCGGCCTTGAAATGATACAACTGTCAAAATCCACTGAAATCTTTCCGTAGTACAGATCCACCAGCTTATGCTCCCCTGGTTTCAGGTAAATGACATAATTGAACGAAGAAGAATGAGGGCTCGTACGCTGAATAAAATAAATTCCTTCCTTCTCCATGGGAATTGAAAAGGAACAGGTATCGCCATTATCCGGGCGACGGAACCCCAGGCTTTGGGCCTGTCCATCTTTCAATTGGTATATGGAGACTGCGCTACCAGTATAATGGTGCAGCCTGCAGCTTAGCATGGTTTGCATTTGTGCACCGGCATCGATGATCGCAGCTGTCTGCAATGCCATGAAAAATATGATTCGCAGAATTGTCATTTTCTTTATTTAATGATGATGTCAAAGCGTTTTTCCAGGCCGGAGCTGATTTGGTCAGCAACATATTTCAGATGGTCCCTGGAATCCTTGTCGGTAAATAAGGGAAGGGATTTCAGAATTTCTTTTCTCAGGTTTTGCAGATGCAGGGCGAGGTATGACCCAATATCAGATCCAACCGTAATTGGAAATTGCTCTTCGGGCATCCCCGATAGCATGGCTAGAAAATTTTTTCCTTCTTCTGCTTCCTTAATTGAAGCAAACAGGTTGTTGATATAATTTTTCTGCACATTGCGGCGGAAGATGTCAATGGATTGGTGTGTCCCCAGTTCACTCCAGATACCGTTTCTGAGATCATTGAGGTATTCCATTAAGGTATAAGCACTGTCCTTGCCAAAACGGTCTTCTTCTTTCTGCAAACTGTTCAACACGCGGTCGTTTAAGATCATATCCAATGCCCTTGTCTGCACCGCACCAACACTGCCCATACGAACAGGACTGCTCAATTTGTTGAGAATATTGTTATCGAGCAACCATCCAGGAGTCGTAAAAACTTCTTTTTGCAAAAACGCTACTGCTTCTTTTTGTTTGGCTTTCGGTTCTGGTGCATAGATATTTCCCGGTTGCTCTACTGTCTTCCAGGTTTCATAAATGCTTCCGATATTATTGGCCACCTGCAAAACATAACGCTGGTATTGAGTCACTACCTGACGGTACATATTCTGCAGGTTATTTGCATAAAAATCATTCTCGGTCTTTGTCCACTCGGGCAAATGCTTCATCACATACTTCAGGTTCCTGATGCCGTATGAATTGGCTTTCATATTATCATCACCCAGGTCTTCCGACTGACTGCGTGCATCGAAATTCAGTCCTTCACCGCCAAACCAAAGACGTGGATTGGCTTTGAGACTGTCAACAATCCACTGCGATACGATCTTTCTGTCCTCTTCATCATTTTTCGCACCGGTCCAAGTATAGCCCCATTTGATGGCCCATTTATCATAGTCGTTGATGCGTGGCATCAGTCCTGCTTCACCAATGCTGTCTTCTGGTTGCGCCACATAATTAAAACGTGCGTAATCCATAATGGAATTGGTATGTCCATGCGCTTCCACCCATGTTTTGCTGCGCAAACTGTCTACGGGTGTAAGACTGCTGCTACCCATGTTGTGACGAAGTCCAAGCGTATGTCCTACTTCATGAGAGGAAACAAAACGGATCAATTGTCCCATCAGTGAATCACTGAATTTCATTTGTCGCGCACGGGGATCGCTCGGACCGGCCTGGATCATGTACCAGTCGTGGATCAGTGACATCACATTATGATACCAGCCTACATAACTCTGTAGCACTTCTCCACTGCGCGGATCATTGATGTGAGGTCCGTACGCGTTGGCAACTTCAGATGGGAAATAACGGATCACTTTATAGCGGGCGTCTTCCAGGCTCATCGTAGTATCATTCTCCGGCCATTCTTTTCCGATGATGGCATTCTTAAATCCGGCCGATTTAAAGGCTTCATTCCAGTCGTTGATACCGGCAATGATATAAGGTCTCCACTGTTTGGGCGTAGCGGGATCAACGTAATAAACGATCGGATTCCCTGGTTCTACCAATTCTCCTCTTTTGTATTTTTCTATGTCTTCTGGCTTTGGCTCCAGCCGGTAGCGTACAATAAAAACTTTTGGATCTACTTTTTGCTGTTCATCACTGAATTCATTGTAATAGCCTGCGAAATATCCCACTCTGGCATCAAATCTTCTGGCCATCATCGGCTTTTCGGGCATCAGCAAAATGGAGGCAGACATTTCCAGCGTTACAGTTCCCGCCAGCTTTGCAGCTTCGAGAGGAGCACCTGCGGGGCGACCAGGAATTTTAGGTGCATTGCCGGCCGCATAGGTACGCGTCATTTTTATTTCCACGTTGATGGGATAGGCTGAAAAACTTTTTACAAAGCTCCTGTCCTGTGCCATAACGCCCAGGGCCATTGTGCCCTTGATATCAGGATTGATGGTCGTTAGCATGTTTTCTTTTTGCAGCAGATCGTTAACATCGATCACGGAAGATTTGTTTTCCGGGCCACGGGCTTTTATATCGAAAGAGAAAGCAATAGCATCAACAGAACTGTTTCTCACTGCTTTTGAAATGGCATTGGTGGAATCGGACTCACTAAGTATGGTGATGATCTTCAAATCAATTTTACCGCTCCGGTCTCTTTCAAAACTGATCACTTTATTGCCGATCACTTCTCCGCCAAATTTTGGACTGCCACCGGGTACTTTCACCAACCAGGTGGTAAAAAGGAGCTGACGGCCCAATAGGGAATCCGGAATTTCGAAATAGTATTTATCATTATTCTGGTGAATGGTAAACAAGCCTTTTCTGGTGCGGGTGCTGGCTGTTACAATTCCGTTGTACGCAGGTATCGCTGCTCTTGTGGAATCCGTTTTTGGCGGAACCGTAGTTCTACTGGTCTGCGCCGAAACAGAAATAGTGCCCAACAAGAAAAACAGCAGTATAAAAGAAGAACGTTTCATGATTTTGAATTTTTCTTAATGCCTAGTTTTTATTGTCCAGCATTTTTGCCAGCTTGGCCTGCGCGTATTGTAAATGGGCAAGGGTCATGGGATCCTTGCATCGGGAAGCTGCCTGTTTGCATTGCTGCATGATGTTTTGCATATGTACACGGATGATCGCCGGTACGTCGGTTCCTGTAAGATCCGGCATGGTGGATCCGACCTGAGGCACCACGGAAGCATCTTTCATCACAACGCGCATATTATCGATCCATTTTTTCTGAAGTAACCTTCTGTCTGAACTGATCAAAGGCTGCGCAGATCTTAGTTCACTCCAGAGTCCTTTGTCAATATCGGTGAGCAATTCGTCCATCGTATAAGTATTTTCTTTTCCATAGCGCATGGTCTCGGTAGTCATCCGGTACAGGCGATCGCTTTTCATCAGCTGGTATAAAGCTTCTTCCTGGAACCTTTGTACTTTTTCTCTTTTAGAGGGTTTGCTGAATTTGTTGAGCACATTCGGATCCAACAGCCATTCAGGCGTGTTAAATACTTCTTTCTGCAGATAGGCCACGGCTTGCTTTTGCATGTCTTTTGAAACCGTTGTGTATACGTCTCCTGTCTGTTCTACGGTTTTCAGGTCTTCGCGAACGCCACCAACCTGCGTAAACACATGACGCGCCATGAGCAACCACCAGTCCATCAAATTATCATAAGTTCTGGAAGCATCATCATACATATCCATATCCTCTCTGGTCCATTGTAGCAGATGGGCCATTACGATCTTCAGATTGCCTATTCCATATTCGCTGGCTTTTACCGTGTTGTTGCTCAGATCTTCCGTCTGTGCACGCGGATCAGAAGGGTCGTTGGGACTTGCATCAAGAGTCGTCTGAAACTTTAATGCTGGATTTTTGGATTGTTCTTTATTGATCCAGATTAATGCTTCTTTTTTGTCTTTTTCAAAATCATTGCATCCTGTATAGGTGTATCCATATTTGATGGCCCATTTATCGTACTCGCCAATGTGGGGGATCAGCTCCTGAAAAGAAATTTGATCACCCGGCTGGGCCACATAATTGTAATGAACAAAATCCATGATAGAGGCAGTGAAACCATTTGCTTCCAACCACTTCCTGTCACGGAGCTTCTCAACCGGATAGGCATTACTGCCAATCAAATTCGCTTTTAGTCCCAGAGAAAGTCCGACCTGCCGTGAAATATCCGCGCGGATCAAAGAACCCATTAGTTCCTTGCTGAATTTCATACTTCTTGCACCTGGATCAATCGCCGCCGCCTGAACAAAATACCAGTCGTGCAGTGATTGCATTTTATTGTGCGACCATCCGATATAGGTTTGTAAAACTTCTCCACTACGGGGATCGTAAATACGCGGAGCGTAAGAATAATCCTGACTGGAAGGAAAATAACGAACCACCTTGCAGCGTCCATCTTCCAGGCTCATGGTCGTATCATTCTCCGGCCATTCCCTGCCGATGATCGCGTTCTTAAATCCTGCTGCTTTGAATGCTTCATTCCAATCGTTAATGCCCGCAATAATGTAAGGCCTCCACTGTTTGGGAGTAGCAGGATCTACATAATATACAATTGGATCTTTGGGTTCTACCAGTTCTCCTCTCTTGTATTTTTCCATGTCCTCGGGCTTTGGCTCGAGCCGTTGGCGTACGATGAAATCTTTTTCTTCCACTCTTTGCTGTTCATCCGAAAACACTTTATAGCTCTCTGAATAATAGCCAACACGTGGATCGGCATACCTGGCCTGCATCTGAATATTCGGTAAGAGCATGATGGAATTATTCAACTCCATGGTGACGCTGGCAGACGGACCCGGCGCGGCCGCTTCTCCTGCTTCAGCGCCTTGCTTTTGAACAGCGCCCAGAGAAAAAGTTTTTACAGTTTTTATTTCAATATTCTGATCAAAAGAATTCATCGACAAAATGAAGGAACGATCGGGAGCGCCTCCACCCAGGTACATGTTCTTCCTGGCAAGCGGATCAAATCCGGTGATGTTGTTGTCTTTTAAAATAAAATCAGTGACATCAACAACTGAACTATTGGTGCTTTTGTTTCTTGATTTAATATCCAGCACCATCACTATTGGATCGATGCTGGAATTGCGAACCGCTTTGGCAATGGCGTCGGAGGAATCAGCTACTGCAACGTTGGTTACTACACGCAGATACAATCTGTCTTCCGTTGCTTTTTCAAAAGAAACAATGATGCTGTTCACCAGTTCGCCCCCGAACATCGGACTGCCCGTGGGCACTTTCACCAGTCTGGTCGTAAAAAGAAATTCCCGGTTGAGTAAAGAATCAGGGATCTCAAAAAAATATTTGTCGTTGGTTTTGTGAACAGAAAAAAGACCATGCGCGGGAAGCACCTTGCGGGCTCCCACTTCGGCATAGGCCGTTTGTTTGGAGGACTCTGTTTTGGGGGAAAGAGATTCCTGTGCGCCTGATGTCAAAACACTTAAGGAAGCAAGCAGGAGAAACAAACCGTTTTTTAACCGCATATTGTTTGATTTGTCGATGAAACCTTTGATTAGGGTATTAAAACTACTTTGGATATAGAGGCATCATCTATAAATAGTACCAATTGCATAAACGAAATGACGAATATTTGAGCCTGACTGACCATTTCAAATGATCGAAATAAAAAGCGCCTGCTTCAGGGAGCAGGCGCAGGGGAAGGATAGTGGCTTTTCCGGTTTCTTATAATCCTAAACCTTTCTTAAAGCTGATGTCGATGATCTTGTCGAAGCCTGTGTATACATTAGCGGGTGTGCTGTTCATCTCACCCACATTGGTCAGGTTGAAGAAGTAAACATTGTTTCCGTTTCCATTGGCTGTTTCATCGGTGGCTACTACCAGCACCCTGCTTTCAGTAGCGGGAACTGAAGTGGCATTATAACCCGACTTGAAAACCTTCATCGTTTTGATCACTGTTCCCGCAGGAAAAGAAAAGCCCAGGTGCGCAGTAGTGGTGGCAGGCAGTGTACCTGTATAGCCCGGATTGCACACATAGATCTGGTTTTTGTTGCTGCCCGGCACATAATAAAATACATTGCTCACCGAAGCAGTGGAAAAGGCCGGAGCGGCGAACAAAGAAGCCGTGTTGATTCCAGGAACATTGACAGCCGCATCTTTCAGAAAATATCTGCCGGTGGTACTATTATTGACAATGCCCGTTGAACCGGAAGTAAATTGATATAAGAAAGTAGAATCGTTTGCAATGCTTCTGAATATACAGTAGTAAACCGGATTAATATTGCCATCAGTCATTTGACTATTCTCAGCGTAGATCAAATTGCGACCGATATTATTCAGATCATACCCCTTGCCCGTTGCTGTCAGGTTCGAAGCTCCTCCTGCTCCCGAATAAGTCGGCCAGTGCTGATTGGCAACATCTGACTGTGTTGCCGGAATGAGCGTATTGTTGCTTAAACTGATATGGAGGAAACAGCGATTGACTTTGTCAAAGAATGTGCAGTACAAACCACTAGCATTAAACATGAAATAAGGACTCAAAGAAGGCCATGATCCGATTACAGGTGCCCCAAACACAATGGGAGGCGTTTTTATTGAAGTGGCATTCACCGCCTGGTAATACAGGCTTCCGTTGTTTAACAGCAATTCATATTGTCCCGCAATGGGAGCCACGGTATTTGTCTGAAGGTTTATGTTGGAAGGAGGAATCAGGAACCATCCTGTATAATTGCTGGAATCCGCATAATCAGTGGAACGCACTTGCAGTCCCCCGTTCGGATAAAAGAACGAGATCTTTTGAATCCGTAGACTGTTGTTATAATTCATCACCGACATTTTGTATGTGCCTGCAGGAAGCTTGTGATCATTGGCCAGCGAGTACACATTGGGATAAATGGTACCTCTGTTCACTCCATCACGCGTACTGATCATCGAAATATCGCTGCCCGCTGATCCCTGGTCCTGCAACACCAGCCATCCCTCTCCTCCCCACGGAGAAGTATCGACATTCAGCGCATAAAATTTATAAAAGCTCACACCCGAAGCTTTGTCGGTAACCTTTACCACTAGTTTATAGATGTTAGGCGCCATCTGGATTTTCGTCCGGAGCTGTTGTGCGCTTCCCACATGGTATTGGGAAGGATTGGCCACCGAAGCAGCCGCCTGAATAATCGTCCACTCAAATGAAAGATCGCCTGAAGGTTTGGTTTGCGAAATGAGAATGTCCACCTTCAGACTATCATTTTGTTTTACCACAATGGAATCATTGGTGACCACCACATTGGGATCCACTTTGGTCATGTCTGTAGTGATCGTGATCACATTGGCGGCATGATAATCATAATTGCCCAGGTCCTTCTTGCAGGCGGAAAATGCCAGTGCAGCCATTGTGCAAATGATCGTATCGCTCAAAATTCTTTTTATGGTCATTGTTGACGAATTAGTTGTTAACTCCACTGATTAATAATTGGCCGGTCCCACCTGGATCACGGCATTGTTGGCATCAGGATCTCTTAAAGTGGGTCCTATTCCCAGAGGCGTTGAATAATTTCCCGGGTAATTGGTGCGGATGTAATTTTTTACCAGCTGCAGGTACTGCGTATAAATTGCCGGAGGTCCAAACCTGCTGAAGGGGAACTCACTTACCGTAGTATCGCTCACCGTATCATACAATGCATCGAGCACCAGTTTATATTTTGTTTTTGTCCAGGTGCCCAGGTTGGAGGAATAACCGGCCCACTGAATTCCATTGATCTCTCCCCAGCTGGCGGGCTTCTGCAAAAAGCCCAACTTTACTTTGACAGTCATCTTCGAAGTAATGCCTGATGTAAAATTTTTATTGGCCTTTAATTGAATTTTAAATGAAGCGTTGATGCTATCGAGGTCGGAGGTTCTGTAGATCGCCACAGGAAGAACTGTAGATACTTTGTTAGCCGGCATGGTATAAGGCGGGAGTAATTTAAAATGAACTCCTTCCCTTGCTCCCAGGTCCGGACCAGAAAGATTTTCCAGGCTGATCTCGCGGTCCGCATTTACAGGATTTCCCAATACCATCACCGGAAGCCTCATCGTGTCTACCGTGCGACTCGGATATTTGGCAAACGTGTATTGCAAACTGTCTGTTGTATTGAAATAAATAGCATCCGGCTGATTGAATAAGGTAGGCACTTCCTGCTTGCAAGCTGCAAGGAAGAACACAATCAATGATTGGATGAAAATGATTTTTTTTCGCATAGTCACTATTTGGCTTAATGGTTGTATTCTCTTTCTTTATCAGGAATGGGAAGCACATATACATCAGCGGGAATCGTTGCTGTGGTAGCTGTTACCTGCTTCAGGTCCTTGTTTAATCGCTTGTAATAAAAAAATGTTTGCCCTTCCTGAATAAATTCCTTTTGATACTCCTTCATGATTTCCTTCGACAAACTATCCGTGCTGGCAATGCCGCTTGCATTCAACGCTGCAAGTCCTCTTGCCTGTCTTACTTGGTTCAGGTACCAAACGGCTTGGCCGATATCGCCTTTCGAATTCACGGATTCAGCTGCGATATAATACATCTCAGAAGCCCTGATCACCGGAACAATATTTTGCAGACTATAGGGAAGGTTGGCGTCCTGGAAAAATTTGGAAGGCACATTGGATCCACCCACGCTGTTGTCGAACCAGGAGATATAACGATAGTCGCTGGAGCTTCCGCTACCGGTGGTGTATATGCGATTTTTTCCCGCCGCTGTTAAGAGCAGGGGTACGCCGCTTGACTTGTTGAACAAGGCACTGTTATAATTTTTGACGTTGGCCGAATAGATGGAAAATACATGCTCCTGGGAAAAAAGCCTGTCACGAACCGGATTGGCAGCTGCGGCAATATTGGAACTAACCAGGGGAAATTTATTACTATTGATCACCACTGTTGCATACAGGTCAGCATTTGTTACATCTCCCTTGTACAAATACACACGGGCCATCAGCGCCTGCACGGCCCAATAGTTCATGTGATTTTGAGTATAAGACCTGAAAGGATCATCTGTGGCCTTCAAAACAGATAAAGTATCTGTGTGCGACAAAAGCTCCTTTGCTGCCGACAGATCGGAGATACAGGAATCAAGACCGTTTTGTAAAGTAGAAAAAGGAGTTGATGTGATGCCGTAGCTGGTTATATAAGGAATGGCTTTCGAATTCATGCCGGTGAGCGGCGGCTGACCAAACAATCGAAGCAGATCAAAATGAAACAAGGCTCTTAGACCAATGGCTTCTCCTTTTATACGGTTGTAATTGTCTGCTGTGAACAGGGACTTCTTCGCATCGATCTGTTCCAGAATATTATTGAGATTGGCGATATTGTTGTACATGCCCATCCAGGCTGCATCGGTTTCTGCCCGCATAGTTGCATCCGTATAAAAATAATAAACAGCACTGTTAAAGAAATTGCTGTTGGCACCTGCGTTCGCGGTTGTGGCATTATCATAATCGTATCCCAGTGTCGCCAGCATGCCCATGGAAAGATCAGAGGTATACAATCCCTGGAAAGTTCCTCCTGTGGTGGGTTTATCCATTCCCAGATACACACCGGTCAGTGCATCTTTAAATCCCTGCTCGTCCTTCAGGAGTATGGATTGCGGCACTTTATCCCTGGGCGTTACATCCAGGAACTTTTTGCATCCGCTCACAACGGCACACAGTGCAACAATTGCCAGCGTAATGAATACAACACGGAAGGTGTTGCGCTGCTGAATTTTTTTATGAAAACTGACGATCATAATTTCTTTTTTAAAAGCTTGTAGACAAGCCAAAATTGAATGTGTGGGAAAAGGGATAGCCCGTCCCTCTTTCTGTTTTAATGGTCGCGAAACGGAAGGCATTGTTTTGCGTTACAAAGAGTCTGGGAGTGGACAATCTTAACTTGTGCACCCATTCCAGATTACTGGGGAAGGTATAACCCACGGTGATGCTGGTTGCTTCCAGATAATCATCGTCCTCCACAAATCGGGAAGTGGCATAGGTATATTGCAATCCGTTGGCTCCGTTGGGCACCAGTGCTTTGTAAGACACATGATCTCCGGGCTGCTTCCATCTATCCGTTAATACTCTTTCATCGGCATTGGTGGTTAAGAGATTTACATTCTCAATTTTATCTACCAGGGTTTGATTGTACATCTTTCCACCATACTGGTAGCTCATGATGATGTTAATGGTGAAGCCCTTGTAAGTCAGATTGGAACCGAACATGCCTTTGATTGTGGCCGCCGCATCTCCGCAGGGTACTTTGTCGAGCGGATCCCAGACAAATGTTTTCGACCCATCCAGCTTCACAAAAATTTCCTTACCGGTGGCAGGGTCGATTCCCAGCGACCGTACAGCCCATATCCGGGTCATGGACTGGCCTACCACATATTTCGGCAAAGGACTTAATTGTTTGACACCAGCAGTATCGTTTGTTTTGTTATAAGCGGCAATGGCCGGGGAAAGTTCAGTGATCACATTCGTATAATGCCCGGCATTAAATGTGAGCGACCAGAAAATATTTTTTCGGGCATTGCTGATAAGGGGCGCAGTAACAGAAATTTCATATCCACTGTTTTTTGTAGCACCGAGATTGTCCTGGTAGTTCGAAAATCCAGTTGATGGAGCAATATCGAGCGGCAGAATCAGGTTGTTTGTTTTTTCTTCAAACAGGTCTACCGAAACATTCAGTCTGCCCTTGAACAGTCCTGCAACAAAGCCCAGGTTATTCTTGATCGTTTGTTGCCATTTCAAATTGGGATTCGCATAGCCCTGAGGGTTAGCTCCCAGCTGAAGACGATAATTATTTAGCGTATTGTATTGATAGATCGGCTGACCCAGGTAAGCAGCGAAATTCTGGTTACCCGTGATACCTGTTGTGGCTCTGACGCGTAGCTGTTGGATCACCGGATTCTTAATAAAGAATTTTTCCTTATCCAGGTTCCAGCCCAAACCTCCGGCCCAGAAAGGAGCAAAGCGGTTATTGCTTCCAAACTGGGAAGAGCCACTGGCATTGGCAGTGACTTCTACCGTGTATTTATTCAGGTAATTATAACTGGCACTGGCAAATGAAGAAATACTATGTGTAGTTCCTTTCTGTGAATTTGGTTTTAAAGAATTTCCATATCCATCCGCCATTCCCAGTTGATCGATATAATCATTCGGCATTCCATACACGCTGACGGTTGTTGAAGAAGTAGTCGTGGCCTGTACTTCGGTTCCTACAGCGGCTAGAAAAGTATGGGCACCGATTCTCTTATTATAGTCGAAAGCCAGCTTACCATCCACTACGGCATTCTTTCCTCTGGTTTGTGTATAAGATCCCAATCCATTGAATAGATCCAGTGAATTGACAAAATTGGTATGGTCGGCAGGATAGAATTGATCGGCGCCGGGCAGATTGTTCGAGAAGCTCAGTGAACTTCTCATGCGAAGACTATTGGAGAGGGTCCAGTCGAAATTGGTATTGTTCGTTAAGCCGAAGTAGTAGGAATTATCCTTCACTGCGAGTTGGGCATTGTAAGCAGCGTTGGTGAAGATTCCACCGGGCGCCGGAGACAAAAAGCCAAGACTGGTATTGGTGGGTTCAAATATCTTCACAGGATTTCCCAGCGAATCTGTTTTTCTGAAATAAGGAAACTGGCTGGCATACTGGCTGAAAGATCCCCAGGGTGTATTATTTCCGCGATTGTAATTAACGGTTGTACTGTTGGAAAAATGAATATCTTTTGTGACATAACTCAGATTATAATTCAGTCCGAATCGATCCCGCTCCGAACCTTTCATCACGCCAGATGAATTTCCATAGTTAAGAGAAAGTGCATAACGAACCGCTTTTGAACCGCCCGTAACATTGAGGCTATGACTCGTGCCAAATCCAGTGCGCACCGGTTGAGAAAGCCAATCGGTGTTCACGCCGCTCTGCACTTGCTGCAAACGATAATCATACCACTGCTTCAGGGCAAGATCATTATAATGATTCGTGGGATCGGAATAAATACCTGCCAGTCGCTGCGCTTCCAGAAGTCCTTTTGCATCGAGCAGATGATAGGAACTCAGATCCGGGACTTCCGTACTCATATTAAATGAATAAGACACTTGCGTTCTTCCCGCAACCGGTTGCCTGGTTTCTACAACTATCACTCCATTTGCTGCTTTGGAACCATAAGCAGTGGTAGCAGCAGCATCTTTTAAAACGGTAATGCTGGCAATCCGGTTGATATCGAGATCATACAGGGTTTGAAGCGTGGTTTGAAAGCCATCGAGGATGATCAGCGGCTGATTGGGATTGGACAAATAATTGGACATGATATCACCATTGGAAACAGGAGTGGCCGCAGTGTTTCCTACGCCCTGAGTGGAAACAGGTAAATTATTTTGTCCTCTCAGCTGAATCACAGGTAACTGGTTCGGATCACTTCCAACTATATTATTTTCCTGGATCCGAATGGAAGGATCAATGGCAGCCAGTGCTTTTAAAGCGTTGGTAGGATTGATCATTTTCAGTTCTTCTCCCGAATAAGCCTTTGCAGCTCCTGTGAAATTCCCTACCGGTCTTTTGTACAATCCTGCGTTCACTACAACTTCACCCATTACATTCGCCGCAGGCGACAACTTCACCGCTACTTCCGATTGTCCCGGCTTCAGTTTAACCGCCAGGGCGATGTAGCCTACATAAGAAAACCGGAGGCTGGCTTCTTCAGGCACATTGCTGATCTCAAAGCTGCCATCTTTTTTTGTGGTGGTATAGATGTTCTTTCCCTGTACGAAGACGGTAACGCCCATTAACACTTCGTCATTGGTGTTTCTCACTGTTCCTTTCACCACTGGAATTATTTTGTCCTGGGCGGAAACGGCTGCGCCTACCAGGAAGACCAACAATACCAGTAGCAATGATTTCAGCAGGAGAACTCCCAATTGTTTTTTCTGCTTGTAATATTCAAAGTAGTTCATGATATTTCTTTCTGCAGTGAGTTTATTCCGGCTTGATAAAAACATAAGATGCATTCGACACAACGGGCACTTTGGTATAGGGTAAGGAAGTGATGGGAAGATTTTTTCTCTTATAGAAATAAAACATCTGCCCTTCTCCCAAAAACTCCTTCTGGTATTCTTTGGCGATCTCGATATTGATGCTGTCCCTCTTCAATGCAGTCTGTGTATATTTCACCAGGTTGCGATGCACTCTTACCGAGTCGAGCATGCTGGTTGCCGTCAACGAATCCTGTAATGCGTTGGCTGATTCAGCAGCGATGTAATACATTTCTGTTGCTCGGATCATGGGAAGTACATTGACAGTTGACTGACCAGAGGAATAGTATTTCCTGGGCGAGATCGTATTGCCCAGCGCCACCCCTGTCAATGGGTCTAAAAAAGATTTGCGCCAATCGGTAGCAGATCCGCCGCCGGTAACAAACAAAGCGGTCTGGCTCAATGTGGTGAAGCCTAATGGAGGATTGGTATTGAAGACTGATTTATTATACGCAATGGCATAGCTGATACTACTATACAAAGAAAACAAATGTTCTTTTGTAAACATCAGGTCACTATTGCTGGTAGACAGCGGAAATTTATTGCTGTTGATAACGGCCAGGGCGGATGATTGTGCATTGGCAAAATCACCCTTGTACAAATAGATGCGTGCCAGCAAACCTTTCACTGCCCAAATTGTAAAATGCGATGTGGTGTTATCTGCCGTGCCAAGCAGGGACTGGGCATTGTTTAAATCCGCGATACAGGAATCAATTACCGTTGCTGTAGTAAATGCGGGTGAAGCATAGGGAGAGAGTTGAGTGGCATAAGGTATGGCCAGTGTATTCAGGCCCGATGCCGCAGGTGCGGGTGCAAACATGCGCAAAAGGTCAAAATGCAAAAAGGCGCGCAGTCCCAGGGCTTCTCCCTTATACAGATTGTAGCTGGCAGGACTCAGAACATTTTTTCTGCTTTCGATATTCTGCAGAAGATTATTCAAATTGCCGATGCAGAAATACGTACTGTCCCAGATATTTTTAAACGTGTTCCGTACGTCAGCATCCTGAAAATTATACCTGGCTGCCTGATAAAATAAATTTCCGATTGCAGGGGAAATTGTAGTATCATAACTTCTTCCCAGGATGGAAAGCAATCCTGTGGTCAGGTCTCTTCCATACAGGCTTCTGTTGCCCATTTGCAGGTACACACCATTCAATACTTCGCGGAAGCCCTGATCACTGGAAAAAATTTCATTTTGGTCGATCTGCAAGGGAGGTTTCTCATCCACCCATTTTCTGCAGGAGACAAAAAAGAGTGCTGTTGCCAAAACCAGGAAATCATATCTGAATTTTCTATGGAACATTTCTTTCAATTGACTAATTAAAAATGAGTGGTGATTGAAAATGTGTACATGCGCTGGAAAGGATACTCAATGCCATGCTGCATGGCCATAGTGGAACTGTGAAAAGCATTATTGGCGATAAATCCAATTGTCGCAGCTTTCGCCCTCACCTTTGAAGTGATGGATTCGGGCAGGTTATAACCCAATGAAATCGAAGCGCAGTTGATGAAATCATTCTTCTCCACAAACCTTGTTGTGACATAGGTTGGAGAAGACACAAGTCCATTTACGGAAAGCGGTTTATACAATGCCGCATCGCCTGGTTGGGTCCAGCGGTTGCCTGTTGCTCTCTGATCTACATTGAAGTTGACGTCGGCGTTCTCCACCCAGTCTGCCAGTGTTTGATTGTAAGCCGAAGCGCCATATTGGTAATTGAAATAAATTCCAGCTGAAATATTCTTCACGCTCACTGCAGTTCCGAATGAGCCTTGCATTTTTGGATTCAGATCGCCGGCCATTATTTTATCGGCGGCACTCCAGCTGGTGGTTTGCGTTCCGTCTGCTTTTAAAAATTTCTCCTGGCCGGTTGCAGGATCGATGCCCATCGAACGAACAGCCCAGATACCTGTCAAAGACTGACCTGCGACATAGTGTGGATGAATTTCTGTTTGATCACCGGCATCGTTGGCGGCATTCACATCATCAAGGTGACTGGAGATGGATTTTACTCGGTCCTCCTCATGAATTCCATTCAACATCACCGACCATACAATTCCTTTTTTGGTATTGTTGATGATCCGGTAGTTCAGGCTGAACTCCACTCCTCTTGTTTCAATTGCTCCAAGATTATCGTAGTAATTGTAATTCAAAAATCCGGTTGAACTAAGAGAGGTGACGGGTAAAACAATATCAGTTGTGTGATTGCGATAGATATCCGCCGTAAGGAATAACCTGTTTTGAAGAAGAACCAGGTCCAGTCCAATATTTTGTTTTTCTGTTTGTGGTGCCTTCAGATCATCATTTCCATAACCGGTCAGGAAAGATCCAAGTCCGATGCCACGGGTGCCTGAATTGCTTCCTCCCTGGATATATTGCCTGTCTGTATAATAGTTGTACGTAGTATAACCCAAATAAGAAGGATAAGACAGACTGCCTGCGGTGCCTATGCTTGCGCGAAGCCGCAGGTTGTTGATGATCTTATTCTCATGAAAAAATCTTTCCTGGTGCAGGTTCCAGCTCGCTCCAACCGACCCATGCGGAGCAAGAGAATGGTTGCTTCCAAATTGAGAAGATGCATCCGTATTTCCGGTCAGTTCCAGTTGATACCGGTTATCGTAACTATAGGTAATATTTCCATATCCCGATGCCAGGCGTGTGTTGATCATTCCCGCCTGGGGTCTCTTTCCCGAATAAGCACTGCCAAAAGAAAGATCAGATAATTTATCGCTTGTAAACCCGGTCAGTTCAATTCCCGAAGACTGGCTCTGTGTCTGCATGGCCGACATCCCTGCCGAAGCATAGAACTGATGCAGTCCCATTCTTTTTGAATAATTCAGATGGAAAGCTCCTTCTGCGCTCAGGAATTCACTGCTGGTTTGATTGTACTGACCCCTTTTGAAAAAATCATCTGGCGAATATTCAGCAAACGAGGTATGACCTGGAGGCAAAAAGATATTCTCTTCGTCGGATTGTTGGTTCAGACTCAAATGGCCGTTAGCACTGAATCCATGACCGATGTTCCAGTTCAGGGAAAGCAGGTCAAAGAACCGGGAATAATCCCTTTCATCTGTTGTTGACAGTTGGCCATTGTAAGCAGGATTATAATATCGCACAGTAGTTCCCTGGCTGGTCGATTCTTCCAATACTTTTGCATAACCTCCATTCACAGAATCGTAAGGACTCCAGTAAGGGTTCAGTTTTGTATAGTCGGACAAGTTTCCGTAGGGTGAGTTGATCGCATTGGATCTTCCATAGGAAAGATAATTGCTGATGGTAATAGTTTTCACACGCGTGCTGATATAACCACCTACATTGGTATTCTGTCTCGAAGAACCTTTCATCACGCCTTGAATATCGTTGTAGGAAAAATCAAGTCCATAGCTGATGTCATCATCTCCTCCTTCAAGAGCGAGATAATGTTTCATGCCCACGCCTGTTCTTGTTGGAATGGAAAGCCAGTCTGTATTCACTCCTTTATTCACCTGATATAATCGCTGATTGTATAAGGCACTGTTATTCGTAAATAATCCGGCGGCCTGCTCCATCTGCAGTTTGTTGGAGGCATTGAGCATACGGTAGGAAGAAAGGTCTGCAGAACTGATTTGCACCTGTCCGGAATAAGTGATGTTGAGATTTCCGGGCACAGGTTTCTTTGTCTGGATCAGCAAAACTCCGTTGCCACCCCGCACCCCGTATTCGGAAGTGGCTGCGGCGTCTTTCAATACGGTGATCTTTTCAATTCGGTTGATATCCATGTCCAGCGCCATTTGAAGAGAGACCTGGACGCCATCGAGCAACACAAGCGGTTGATCGGGATTGGAAACATTATCTGCGGCAAAATCTCCGATGGAAGGATTGATTTGAATATTGGTATTGGGAACACTGGAATGATTGGCGATGGTAGCGGATGCGGGAAAATTGTAAGAGCCTCTGATCTTTACCGAAGAAGCCGTATTGGGATCATCGCCATGAGCGTTATTGCGCGATGCAATGAATGAAGGAGCGAGGATCTTCAACGCGTCTACAAAATTGAGAGGATTTAGTTTTCTCAGATCTTCACCGGATACTACCGTATATGCAGCAGAAGAATGATCGGCAGGTCTTTCATACAGTCCGTTGGCAAATTTGGAAACGGAAGATGGTTCTTTTCTTTCCAGCCGAATGGTCAGCCCGGGCTTTGCTCTTTTTGATGAGACCAAAAACCCGGACCTGCTAACAGTGACTAAAGTTCCCTTTATCAGACTGTCAAATTCCGCATATCCCTGTGTGTTGGTATACGCTTTTTTAAAACCCGCGGTAACCAGTACACTATCCAACGCCTTTCCATCGGTCAGGTCTTTTACCAGAACCCTGACTTTAGGAATTATTGTGGAAGGAATATTGTCTTTTTTTTCGGAAGGATTCGATTGCGCCAAAGAATTATTTGAAATAAGGAGAACCAGGCTTCCGCTGGCAATGATATAAAGCAGAAAATGTTTCATGAATGCCGTGTAATAATTATTGTTTATCTCGTTGATATCGTTTAGCCTTGTTTGAGTTTCAGAGGGTTAGTCAATTGTCAGGTGAGATCTTGCGGCTCCTGTTCTTTCGGCTATCAAAGTAAACTGCTTTTAGAGGGGAGATAAAAGGCTTTTGACCAGTTTGAATTTCTATTTGACCAATGCTGGTATCGGGATGATGAACTGTTGATCCTTTATACAGACAAATTTATCCTTTAAAAAGCGGCATTCGTCAGTCATGGTACAATAAGATTCAGGATTTTCTGAATTTGTGGGGAAGGTTTTCAACGAGGATGTAAATTGTGAATAGAAAAAAATTAAATACTGAACTCTTGCTGTCGCCTCCATTCAAACAAAATGTCCTGGTTGTTTTTCTTGTCCATTGGCTGGCCTGGTTATTATTGCATTTCATCACCTTCCTCCCTACTCTTCTGAATAGCAAGATCGTTTCCTGGGAAATATTTTTCTTCAACCATTTTTATCTTGTCACCCTTAGCTTTTTACTGTTTTACATCGTGGCATTTTTCATTATGCCGAAGATGGCCACCCTTCAAAAAAAATGGTTCTGGGTTCTGATTGCCTCTTTGCTGCTGGCCATTGTCTTTACCTACCTGAAATTTCGAACGGAGACATGGCATAGTGAATATTTGATGCGCAAGGCAGCTTTTTTTAATAAATTTCCCAGGAGAACCACAAAAGAAGACCTTGGCATTTTCAGTTACCGTTTCCGGACCTATTTTGAAATCAATATTCTGATCAATGTATCCATTGTTATCGTGGCATTTGCCTACCGGCTTCTGCTCATCTGGTTCCAGCAGGAAAAAATAAAAGCGGAACTTCAAAATCAAAGACTGCGCTCCGAACTGTCTTATCTCAGAATGCAGGTGAATCCTCACTTTCTGTTCAATGCATTAAATAATATTTATTCTTTGTCGGTGATTGAGAACACAAAAAGGACCAGCGACAGTATTCTGAAACTATCAGAGCTGATGCGGTATATGTTGTATGAAAAAGAAGATGCCGAAAACAAGGTGAGCCTCGACAAGGAGATCCAGCATATCAACAGCTATATCGATCTGGAAAAACTTCGTCATACCGAAGATATTTTTGTCAATTTTTCTATCGAAGGCCACGTGAATGGGAAACGCATTGCTCCGTTGCTTCTCTTTCCCCTTATTGAAAATGCGTTCAAGCATGGCATATTAACAGAAAAGGGAAAGCCTCTGGATATTGAAATGAAGATCTCTGATGGCCGGCTCAATTTTACTATTGAAAATTTCAATAATACCCACTATAAGGATAAAGTGGGTGGCATTGGCGTTCAAAACGTTAAAAAGCGGCTGGACCTGCTTTATGGCAATAAGTATGAGATGAATGTGGACCACACAAAAGAAAGGTATATCGTTAATTTGCAGCTACCTTTATAACAACAACAAAGCCATCTTATGCTGAAGTGCATGGTAATTGACGATGAACCTCTTGCCATTCAATTATTGGCCAATCATATCAGTAAGATTTCCTTTCTGGAACTGGTCAGCACCTTCAATAATCCCATGGAAGCCTTGATCAGTTTTAATTCCAATCCGGTAGACCTGATCTTTCTCGACATTCAAATGCCTCAACTTACGGGTATACAGTTCATGAAGCTTTTACAAAACCGGGCGCAGGTCATCATCTCTTCGGCCTATGAGGAATATGCGATTGATGGATTTGAAAATAACGTTACGGATTACCTGCTAAAGCCGATTTCATTTGAACGGTTTTACAAAGCTGTGGAGAAGGCATATAATCTGAGAAACCCAACTCATAAATTAGATAGCACGCAGGACCAGTTTCCTGCTACCGGAGGATACATATTTGTAAAGGTGGAAACCCGGATGGTGCGCGTGGAGCTGGACGATATTTTGTTTATTGAAGGATTGAAAAATTATGTATCCATCCAAACCAAGACTCAGCGCATTGTGACCCTGCAAGTGATGAAACAACTCGAAGAGATTCTTCCTCCCAATCGCTTTTTGCGGGTACACAAGTCTTATATCATTGCTCTGGACAAGATCAGCTCCATTGAGCGCCAGGAAATTTATATCAAGGACCGCATCATACCCATTGGCATTACCTACCAGGAGCAATTTTTTAAACTGCTCGAAACAAAAAAAGCGTGATCACAGACTGCGCAGATTATAAGGCTGATTTCATATCACGGATTTCACAGATTAAGATTCTGATTTCGCGGATTCCTAGATCGAAGTGAACTACTTCTGTTGATTGCCTTTTTAAGGTATGACTGAAACCTGTGATGAGCACCTTGGTTTAAAGTCATTGCTAGCGGAGCGATCCCCGCAGGGTGCGGGGCTAAAGCTATAGCGGTGGCGCAAGCTATCTCCTTGCAATGAACCAAGTTTATGTAATGTTCAAGCAGTACGTGTTGATACTCCCTTGCAAGGATGCCCTGCTCAATTGAATTACTGAAAGTTGAAGTGTGCGACGCAACGTAAGCTGAATTATGAGCTGAAGCCAGGCTAATCATTCTTTTATGAGCTCGAAATGCCAGGAACTCAATGAGACTACACGTAGCTAAGAAAAAACCAAATAAGTTGAAGTGCTACTTACTGGTTTCATGAGCTCGTATAATGAATAGGGGGATGGGACCAGCTGCAGTACTTACATCAGCTTCAGTTGTGTCACTCCCTTCTAGGTTCGGTAATCCTATTGAGCTGGACATCCTTGTAAGCGAATAACAATAATTACTACTCGAACAAAACTTTAAGTTGGTTCGTTGTAAAGAGATTGCTTGCGCCACCGCTATAGCTTTAGCCCCGCACCCCGCGGGGGTCGCTCCGCTCGCAATGACTTCACATCACAGTGCTTACTACAGGTATCTGACTTACCTTACCAGGCAATCAACTAAAGTAGTAAACGACGACCTTAGGAAACATCCGCGAAATCTGCATCTAACCGGTGAAATCCGTGATAGTCGCAATGACTTAAACCAAGGTGCGCATCACAGGTTTCAGTCTTGCCTTAAAACGCAATCAACTTAAGTAGTAAACGTCGATTAATAATCCGTGAAATCTGAAATCTTAATCAGTGAAATCCGTGATCAGAAATCTTAATCAGTGACACCCGTGATCAAAATTTCTTTTGTTTGTCCGCTGCCAACTTTAATTCACCATAAGTCGGAATCTGCTGCATGATGCTGGCACGAATCTGTGTGATCATATAAACTTCCGCCTGGTAAAACTGGAAGGCCACTACCGAATTTGTGGCTGCTTTCATTTTCTTGTAATATTCTTCGAGGCTTTTCTCCTGGTCATTCCGGTTGGAAAAATAAAGTTTGGACAAAGAATCAGCCACTCCGGCGGTCAGGTTGGAATAGGCATACGCCGTTCTTTCATACAGGGTCAAACGCTGCAGGGCAATTTTCTTATTTTCTTTTTGGTAATCGCCATAAACTTTCCAGAACGCAGCAGAGTCCTTGTCAGGAATGGAAACCAGTTTGCTCATGGCTTCTTTTTTTTGAACTCCCAGTAAATTGATCATGGCCTCTGCTTCCGCGTCAGAGGTTTGTGCATAAGAAGCGAAGTTGGCAAGAAAAAAAGCAAGTACTGCGGTTGAGATTTTTAATTTCATATATTATTGTTTTAACGAAAACCTTTTTAATAATTTTTCTATTTCCTTTTTTTACATCACCGTCAGTTGGATACGGCTTTCAAAGAATTGAACGTTTCCCTTAATACCATACCGGTCAAGTGTTCCATAACCATAAACAAATTCAACACGCAAATTTTTAGTGAGGTACCAGTTCACCATTGGCGTAATACGCCAGAATTGTCCTCCCTGGACTGATTTGTCATTGAGATTTAGAGTAGAATACCTAACAACTCCTTCAATCTCGCCCAGCCCTCCTTTGAAAACCGATTTTTTGACCTTCATAAAACCAAAGACGCTTCCTGAAGTGTTGTAAGGACGAATAGCCTTCGTGAAAAAATAGCTGACGATTATGTCACCTCCATAAAACTGGTGGTCATCATATTTGTCCGAATAAAAATTATGAACAATTACCTCTGAACCGATCATGAGTTTTTTATTCCGGTAATAGGCTTCACCTCCTACATGCGTGGAATAGTCGGCCTGAATAACACCTGTGTTGAGTATCTGAGGCGTGGGGTTGGATTCAGGTCTTGATTTTAAAGTGATCTTTGCGTCCAATGGTTTTCCATAGCGCAAATTGGTAGCGATGTGCAATAGCACATTGTTCTTTTCATCATAAATTGGAAGCCATCCAAGTCTGAGGTCCACCTGCGATTTGTAAGTGGAGAAGCCCTGTCCCTTCGACAACAGATCATTATAATAACCCAGGTTCCAGAACACTCTTGACTTGGGCAGATAAGCAAAATATTTGATACCATCGGCCAGGATCGGGATCACATCCAGCGCCATCTGTCTTTCCGCAGTCCAGGGGGAGTGACCATTCATGACCTTCACCATTGAAAATCCTTCTTTGGTTCGACCGATAAACAAATTTCCTTTTAATTCGGGTACGCCAATTGTGAAGCCCGTTTCTCTCAGCATCCATACATTTTTGTCGCCGTCCCACATGTAGGCAAATTTCCAGGCCAGGTAGCGATTGGTCTTGAGTACGCCGCTGCCCAGGATCCGGAAGTCTCTCAATTTTCCCTGGGGTGTTAGTTTGAGTCCGGCAGAATCCATCTGCTCTTTGAATTCTTTACTCTGCGAATAAGTGGTGAAATCATGTATATACCCAAGACCGATCTTGAAAGTAGAAATACGGCCATTGAATTCATTGGGTGGCAATTTGTTTGCCGATGTATCCTCTACCCTGATGGCATTCACAGCACCTTCCGATCCATTCGGCATGACTTTAAGTGTATCACCACCATAAACTTTAGTGGGCGGATTATTTTGGGCATAAAGAATTCCGGATACAGCCAGTGCAGAGGGTACAAGAAAACACGAGAGAAATATTTTTCTAATGAAGCCATGTTTAAAACCCTTCCTTTCCTTTCTCATACTATAGGACATAAACCGCGATTATGATTTTTAAGATCAGTAAGCTTTCATCGTCCGCCTGTGAAGAAACAAGACGAATCTGCCGTTACCATCATCAAGACTGAATAATTTATTGGAATTCGTAAGTAAAGACAGTTTCAAAGCCAGCAATACGCCACGGCAGGCGGGATAAATTGTTTTGGAACGACTGGGCCATTCGGTCTTTTGTAAGAAATTATAAACACAGGCCTTCCCAATGTTTCCTCCCAAGCTTAAGAACTGATGTTTTTTATTTTTCTTTTCACAAAATTTATCGTCCTCCCGTTGTCCCTTCTTTCCAGTAACTCCAAAAACTTCCGCTTCAGCCTTTATCAGTTGTCAAAACTTATAATAGTTGACAATCGGTTTGTATCATCCGTCCTGATAGCGCTCCGCCTCGTGTCTTTAGCAAAAGAGTTCATATAAACTCCTGTTCCTGCACAACAACATTTAATCAATAAATCCAGGCAAATCGGACTACTTGTTCTGAATGGTGGCTCAGGAAACAGACTAACTGATAAAAATTTTCAATGCAATCCTTTCGATTTCCAGATCTGTTCATATTGTCTTCAATTAAAACATCCTATATGGCAAGTCAGCTAAAAAATGTGCTTTTGACATTGGTCTTTTCAATATTCTGTGGAAGCATTGTGTATTCACAATACCGCACGGAAAAAGACCTTCTCGGTGAAAAAAAGATTCCCGATTCAGTTTATTATGGCGTGCAAACCGCAAGAGCACTGGAGAATTTCCAGGTGAGCGGAGTTACGACCAAATTTTATCCCGATTATGTAAAGGCATACGCCATGGTGAAACTAGCGGCAGCAAGAGCCAATACAGACGTAGGAAGAATGAGCAAGGAGAAACTCGACGCGATTGAAAAGGCCTGTCAGGCAGTGATCAGTGGAAAGTACCACGAACATTTTCTGGTTGATCTATACCAGGGTGGCGCTGGAACTTCCGCGAACATGAATGCCAATGAGGTGTTGGCCAATATTGCCCTTGAAATGAGTGGAAAGAAAAAAGGTGATTACGGAAGCATCGAACCACATGATGATTTGAATATGGGTCAATCTACCAATGATGTTTTTCCTACTGCCATACACGTTGCGCTCCTTCTTCATAATGATAAAGTGGTGAATGAAGCCAAAGCGCTTTCAGCAGCATTCCATAAAAAAGGGGAGGAATTTAAAGATCTTCTCAAAATGGGACGCACGGAAGGACAAGATGCTGTACCCATGACACTGGGACAGGAATTCCATGCTTTCGGAGGACAATTGGATGCAGCGATTGATGCGCTTGTAAAATCAGAAGAATTTCTTTTTGAAGAGAACATGGGCGCTACTGCAATCGGCACAGGCATCACTGCTTCTCCTGGTTATGCGGAAAAATGTGCCGCTGAACTGGCGAAGATCACCGGAAAACCTATGGTTCTCAGCAAAAACCTGATCGCCGCCACGTCCAGCATGCAGGGATTCGTGATGTATTCTTCTGCGCTGAAAAATTTTGCAATTACGCTTTCCAAGATTTGCAGCGATCTGATTTTTCTCACAACAGGTCCGCGCACCGGCGTCTTTGAGATCAACCTTCCTGCCATGCAGCCCGGATCATCCATTATGCCTGGCAAAGTAAATCCGGTAATGGCGGAACTAATGAATGAAGTTTGTTTTAAAGCCATTGGAAATGATGTTACCGTAACGATGGCTTCACAGGATGGACTGCTTCAGCTGAATGCTTATGAACCCGTAGTAGCCGTAGCGATTATGGAATCACAGGGTTTGTTTTTCAAAACCCTTCCCATATTCACCAAACAGTGTGTCGAAGGAATTACTGCCAACAAGGAAGTATTGAAAAATTATATCGACCGTAGTGTAGGAATTGTTACTGCATTGAATCCAATTCTGGGTTATGACAAAACCACAGAGCTGGCAAAAGAAGCGCTCGAATCCGGTAAAGGAATCCTCGAGCTGATTCGCGAAAAAAATCTTCTGACCGAACAGCAGATCAAGGATCTACTCGATCCGGTTAAGCTCACCACTCCTACTGGGCCAACGAAAACAAAAACAGGAGACTTTTAAACTTGAACAGGTCACTACTCTTTATACAAAATAAACTTTCAATCATGAAAAGAATCATTTCTCTCTTGTGTCTTCTGATCCTGGTAGCAGGAGTTCATGCACAACTTCCACGCGTCATTATTTTAGCTACCGGAGGAACAATTGCCGGAACCGGAGCATCTTCAGACAGGGCTGGTTATACGGCAGGAAAAATTCCAATCGATGAATTGATTGGCACCATACCTACCGTGAAAAAAATCGCGACCATCACAGGAGAGCAGATTGCTTCTGTGGGCAGCCAGGACATGACCATTGATATCTGGAAAAAACTGGCAGTAAGAGCCAATGAAATTTTTGCAAAAGACGAAGCCGATGCTATCGTAGTTACCCATGGTACCGATACACAGGAAGAAACCGGTTATTTTCTTGACCTGGTGGTGGCTTCCGACAGGCCCGTTGTACTCACCGGTTCCATGAGACCCGCCACTGCTATTAGTGCCGATGGCCCGAAGAATCTATTTGATGCCATTACCGTAGCGGTGAATCCTAAAAGTAAAGGAAGAGGTGTGCTGGTTAGCTTCAATGAGGGCATCTTTGATGCCAGGGACGTGATGAAACTAAGTACCACCAAGACCAATGCCTTTGGTTCTCCTAATACGGGCCCCGTTGGACAGGTGTATGATGGCAAAGTAGAATACTACAGCAATTCTGTTCGTGAGGTGAATGTAAATACGCCTTTCTCCGTAAAGGCAGACACTAAGTTTCCCAGAGTGGACATCGTGTACATGTATGCCGATGCATCTGCCGACATCATTGATATGCTGGTTCAGAAAAAAGTGGATGGCATCGTGATCGCAGGCGTGGGAAATGGAAATTTCAACAAAGCTTATATGGACGCAGTGAAGCGTGCAATAAGTGCAGGCATCGTGGTTTGCCGTGCCAGTCGTACGCCTTCAGGCCGCGTGGTTCTGGAAGACGAAATCAATGATGATGCGATAGGCACAATTGTATCCGACGACCTGAGCGCACAGAAAGCAAGGGTATTGTTGATGCTGGGACTTATGAAAACCAGAGACAAGAAGACCTTGCAGCAATATTTTTTCAAGTATTAATCAAAGGGCATCATTCAATCAATATCCCTATCAGAAATGGGACGAACCAACCAATCGGCTTGAAGTGCAATTGCTTCTTTGGAAACCAAAATGCTTTAAGAGATGGCAGTTCTCCGTTTATCTGATGACTGGCGGCCTTTTCCCCTGCACCGTGTCTTATGCTAAAATCTGTGCAAACAGTTGAACAGTTCTGATGTGTCACGCAGATGTTTTTAAATGGAACCATCAGGGAAATGAATTAGCAAAATCGCTTCGATCTCTTCGGCAAAAAAATTAATTCTTATAAATCTCTTTTTATGAAATGGATTTTAGGCAAGCTACCATCCTCCACCAATGAAACAAACACCGGAATTATGCTGTCACGAGATTGGACACGGCAGTTTACAAGAGGCATTTATATCAAGATCGGTGTGCTGATCCTTATTCTTTCTTTGTCTGCGCGCAGCTATGCACAGGATGATGAAAACAAGAGAAGCCTGGAGGTTTATGGCTTTGCAATGACGGACATGGGATATGATTTTAAACAAATCGATCCAAAATGGTTTGATGCGCTTCGCATCAACAGACTGCCCAAATACAAAAATCAGTTTGGACCAGACGGGAAAGTTTTTTTCGGAGTAAGGCAAACACGTTTTGGTGTTGCCGGCTACACGCCAACGCCATTGGGTGAATTAAAAGTTGTTTATGATTTTGATATGTTCGGTGTTGGCTCGGATGAAGGACAAACCACCATGCGCCTGCGCAATGCCTATGGAGAAGTAGGAAAGATCCTTGTAGGACAGGCGAATACTCCGTTCATGGATGCAGATGTTTTTCCAAATACTGTAGAATATTGGGGACCTACAGGCATGGTCTTCTTTCGCAACGTGCAGCTTCGTTATGCTCCATTGAAAGGATTTAATGAATTGTTTATTGCACTGGAACGCCCCGGTGCCAGTGCTGACCAGGGCAGTTTTTCCGATCGTATAGAACTCGATAGCGTGCGCGCTCATTTAAGTGCCCCGGATATTTCCGTTCACTTTAAAAGAACAGGAAAATGGGGACACGTACAAATTGCCGGCATGTTCCGTTCCATCAAATGGAAAGACATTCACACTACTGGTGGCTACGACATTAGTGGAAGTGTTACTGGTTGGGGTGTGCACTTAAGCACCGTGATCAATCTTGGAAAAGACACCAAATTCAGAGGCTCTTATGTGTACGGAGAAGGTGTAGAAAATTATATGAATGATGCACCCAATGATGTAGGAATTCTCACAACTGGCAATTCAGCTAAACCAATCGAAGGGAAGGCCTTGCCTGTTACGGGTATTCTGGCCTGGATCGATCACAATTTTAATGAGAAGTGGTTTGGATCTATTGGTTATTCCAGCACTTCCATTGACAATACAGAACATGCATCCCCGGACGCTTACAAAGAAGGACAATATGCACTACTCACCATCGGTTCCACTCCTTTTAAAAATGCAATGGTGGCTGTGGAATTCCAGTGGGGCAAACGTACAGGCTTTAATGATTTCAGTGCCGATGATCAAAAGATCCAGATTTCCTTCAAGTATAGTTTTTCACAGATTTTCAATTTCGCCAAGAATTGAAAAACACTTGACTAACATTTAAAACTCATTGTATGAAATATGGTTTTTCGAAATTTGCAATTCGATTTTTTTATCTCTTTAGCATCATAGCATTTTTACCAGCAACCAGACTATCGGCGCAGCCTACGCTTACAAAAGAAAAAATTCAGGCTGCTCTCGATGAGGCCTACAACAAGTTCAAAAACCTCAAGGAAGGAAAGAATGCCGACTACATTAAAGAACTCGCCAATGTGGATCCAAATATTTTTGGAATAGCACTCGTAACTACCGATGGACAAGTATATACGAAAGGCGATATTACTTCCATGGTTTCCATTCAGAGTGTTTCAAAAGTATTCACCATGGCCAAGGTGCTCGAAGAACTCGGTCATGACGCCGTCCAGGATAAGATCGGTGTGGATGCCACAGGAATGCGTTTTAATTCCATCGTTGCAGTGGAAATGCAAAAAGGAAAAGAAATCAATCCTCTCGTCAATCCCGGAGCGATTGCCGCCAGCAGTTTGATAGATGGAACAGATTCTGCAGCCAAATGGAAAAACATTCTGGACATTCATAGTGCTTTTGCAGGAAGGTCCCTGTCTTTAAATATGCCGGTGTACATCAGCGAAGCCGGAGACAATTTGCGCAATCAGGCCATTGCTCATTTACTGTTTGCCTACAACAGAATGTATTTTGATCCTGTACAGGCAACAGACATTTATACCAAGCAATGTGCAATTAATGTCAATGCAAAAGACCTGGCTACCATGGCGGCTACACTGGCCAATGGGGGTGTGAATCCTGTTACCAAGAAAAAAGTTGTCAGCCCAAAAACAGTCATGTACACGCTGCCTGTAATGGCAACAGCAGGTCTCTATGATGATTCCGGAATATGGCTGTATAACTCTGGCCTCCCTGCAAAAAGCGGTGTGGGCGGAGGACTGTTGGCTGTTTGTCCCGGAAAATTTGGAATTGCAGTAGTATCTCCACCTCTCGATGCTGCAGGCAATAGTGTAAAAGCACAGAAAGTAATTCAGTATATAGTGGATCAATTAAAGGTGAATCCCTATTTGATCGAGCCAAAGCAATAGATCATAGAATCTAATTGGCTTTAATAAAAGGATAAGTATGAAATGGGATTCAGTTCGATTTGGAGTGTTGTTTCTTTTTATAACGTGGATATCATTTCCCTTGAATGTTTTATCTCAAAATGAAGGACCAAGGCAGGATTCAACAACGGAAGCATTGATTATAAAACGAGGCCTGGTGAAGGACTCCACTTATGAAAATTACGCTTCGGGTGAATTTACTCCCGGAAAAGGATTTGATCTGGTGAGAACAAAATATGGTTCTTTAAATATTAGCCTCTATGCCATCGCGCGTTACCTCAACCAACTGCCCGGCCATCAGACATGGCAGGACCATTTGGGAAGAAACAGAGATTTTGTTGGCCGTAACGACTTTTACTGGCACCGGACGATGATATGGTTCTCGGGTTGGCTGGGAACACCCAAGCTGACCTATGTAGCTACCGTGTGGACGGTGTTTACAACGCAGCAATCTCTGATCTATGGAAACATTGCTTATAAATTCAACAGTCATTTTCAGGTGGCCATGGGTGTTGGACCCAATCTATCGGTTCGTTCCATGCAGGGATCCTTTCCCTTTTATTCTTCAACGGATAGAACAATGGGAGAAGAATCGTTGCGCGGGGGATTTACCAACGGTATGTGGCTAACAGGCGACATTGTTCCCCGGCTGAAATATAAACTCATGGTGGGAAATAACCTGAGCCAGTTGGGAATCACGGCAGGCAAGCTCACACGGGATCTCTCCACCAGTGCTACCGTGTGGTGGATGCCCACTACTGGTGAATTTGGACCAAGAGGGGGAATCGGTGATTTTGAAAGTCATGAAAAACTGGCCACCCGTTTCGGCGCTTCGTATAACCATAGCCGTGAGGACAGGTTCAATAACATAGGTGAACCTTCGCCAGACAACACCCAGGTACGAATGAGCGATGGAGTTTTATTTTTTGAAACCGGTGCTTTGGCAGATGATGTTACGGTGGACAAAGCTGACGTAAACAATGTCAATTTCGATGCCGGTTTTAAATATAAGGGTCTTGGAATCCAGGCCGAATTCCATGGGCGCAAACTATCAAACTTTGATGCAGACGGCGCCCTGCCTATTAAATCAATCACGGACTATGCCTATGACCTCCAGGTATCGTACATGATCATCCCTCGGAAGCTTTGTCTATATGCGATCAATTCAGTTTTGTTTGATGAATTTGACCGTAAACCATGGGAAGCAGGCGGAGGATTGAATATGTATCCTATCAAAACAAGAAGCTGGAGACTGAATCTGCAAGTAATGTATGTCAATAGAAGTTCGGCTGGTGGAACCTTTGGTTTATACACGGCGGGACAGACAGGACCCACTATTACTTTCGGAACAGACATTTTGTTGTAACGATGAAACCTAAGATTTTTTAATGGTTACCTAATGGCAGTCACAATGAAAAAAAGGAACGATCAAAATAAAAGCTTTATCATCCTATGTTTTTTCATTCTATGTTTTTTTACAGCAAAAACGCAGCAGGTTCCTGGCAATTCTTCTGCAGATGGCTATGAGTTCAACGACTCGCATTTCCATCTTACCAATTACGTTCAGGAAGGTGTAGATATCCATAGATATTTAGAGATTATGGGAACAAGGGTGGGACGTTCTACCCTTTTTGGCATTCCTCTTCAACAAATGTGGTCCTTCCAGAATTCAGGAAATTTTTCTCCCTCCTATTATCTCCAAACTGATGCGCCTCTTTATTATTATTCCTTTACCGATGCCTACATCGCCATGTCCTACAACTCTCTTTCTACAGAGGACAAGCAAAGATTTGATCCGATGATCACTGGATTTAATCCGGCCGACATGTATGCGAAGGCGCACATCAAAAGAGTATTGCTTACATTTCCCGGTGTGTTTTCCGGCATCGGAGAATTCAGCATCCATAAAGAATTTGTTTCTGCCAAAGTAGCCGGCGAAGTGGCCAGCCTCACCAACCCTGCGCTCGACAGCATTTTGGATTTTGCCGGCGAAGTTGGACTGGCAGTGATCCTGCACAACGACATGGATATGCCCTTTGCAAAAGCGGGTGCGCAGCCTGTTTATCTCTCTCAAATGAAGGATCTATTGAAACGCCATTCGAAAACAACGATCATCTGGGCACATGCAGGACTCGGAAGAATTGTACGTCCGGTCCAATCAGGTTCCGATGGTGTGAGTGATCTTAATCCCAATCATATGAAAATCGTGGAGGACATTTTAAGTGATCCTGCGTTTAATCACGTGTACTTCGACATTTCCTGGGATGAAGTAGCCAAATACATTCTTGCAACGCCTCAGTCTTTACAAAATACAATTTCACTGATCAACCGTTTTCCAAACCGTTTTCTGTTTGGCAGTGATGTAGTAGCTCCAACCAATCCCGAAATGTACTTCGCCGTATACAATATGTATCAGCCTCTATGGAAAGGTCTGACCCCTGATGCAAGCGAAAAAACCAGAAAGGGTAATTATGAAAGGATCTTCGACGAAGCCCGCCGAAAAGTAAGGGCCTGGGAAAAAAACCATAGTATGTGAATCTGGTTATTGTTTACTAAGCCTACGAAAATTAAAACTGGTATAAAATTGATCAATGCAGATAAGAAGCCCATTTGTTATGGAAGAGCAAAACAACAAGAGCCATAAGCTGATTGTCCCTACGCGGCCGGAACTAAAGAACCGCAATTACGACATTGGAAATTTTTTTAGTTCCATGCCGGCGGGCCTTTTGTTTGTTATCATTGTAGTCAGCTATTCTTTGATTGTTGGTATTGGGATTTTTGTCGGCTATCAAAAATTTACAAATGACACCCATCAACCAAGCATAACGCTCGAAACCGAGATAGCAGCTGTTCTCGGGTTGCTCGCTTTTATGCTTAGTTTTACTTTTTCCACTACCTGGAGCCGGTTTGCAAATCGTAACTCGCTTTTATTGGCCCAGGCTCAGGCTATTACCACCTGCTATTTAAGAACCAGCCTTCTTCCATTTAAACAAAGACTGGAAATACGCAGACTTTTCCACGAATACATTACGCATTTGTTGAAGATGCAGGCTACATCCGAGTTTGACAAATCGCTGGCAAGGATCGACGAACTTCATATGTCTATTTGGGCCCAGGCAGCTTCGCTGTCACGCGAGGAGATGGATGGCGAGCTGCGTTCGCTATTTATTGCTTCTGTCAATGAATTAATCAGTATTACTTCCGAAAGAAAAACCATTGCACTCTTCGTCAGGATTCCGGATGCCATCTGGGGATCTTTGTTGTTTCTTGCAACAGTTGGAATGTTTGCCTTTGGCTACCAGGCCGGCATCACTGGAATGAGCAAAATCTTTCAACTAATTTTCCTGCCACTTGCTTTCGGGCTGGTCATTGTGCTGATTGCCGATATCAATTCGTCAAGGCCCCCTCGTCATTTCCGGGTTACAGAAAAACCTTTAAATGAAGTTCTGGAAATGATGGCCCGGCACGTTCCTTAACCCAAATCAATGGTACATCGTCATTAAATAAAGACGGGCATGAAAGCATTTATCGTTTCTCTTCCCTCGTGGATCATATTCATATGCACTTTACTCGTTGGAATGGGTGTGGTGAGTCTTGGTGTATGGTTCACCCGCTATCGAATGAAAAGGTTAGGGAAAGAAAATGTTGGCTCTCTGGGATTCATACTCGGCGCGCTATTGAGCTTGTTGTCTTTTTTGCTTGGACTAACGTACTCTATTACCCAGTCGCGCTATGCTGAACGAAAACACCTGGTAGTGGAACAGGCTAAGATCATTGAAACCTGTTACCTGCGTACATCCCTGCTTCCCGACTCGCAGAAGCTGGAATCACAAAGAATTTTGAGCAATTATGTTGACCTGTTGGTGGGTGCTAATAGTTTAGCAGGCATAGAAAAAAAGATCAGCCAATTGGATACTTTACACCTGCATCTATGGTATCAGGCGTCCTCATTAACGCTAACACATATGGATCCGGAATTACGTGCGCTGTATGTGGGTTCAGTAAATGATGTGTTGAATATTTTCGGAGAAAGAAAAACAGTTGCCTTTGTATTCCGCATCCCTGCGGCTATCTGGATTGTACTTGTACTTCTTTACATTTCCAGCATGTTTATTCTTGGCTCAGAGATTGACCCTCATAAAATCCGATATACTTTTCATGTACCCATACTCGCAGCTTGTTTTGCGTTGGTGATCACACTGATCGGAGACATGGATTCTACCACCAAGACAAGCAATTTTATTGTTACCCAACAGCCCCTCATGGATGTTCAGAATTTGATTCGTGCTGAGAAAACACTTTCATATCTGCCTCAAAATTGAGTTCTGTACCATCAGCTTTTAAAAAAGTCTTTACAGCAGATTTTAAAAAGAGAAGAGGTATGGAAATACCTCTTCATGAAACTCACTGTTACGAAATACTACCATTTACCAAACAGTTCAGAATATATTTTTCGGAGAGAACTCTCTATTTTGTCCTGATTGTGCCTGCCCTTTCAAACGCCTCTTCATTCACAAAGTTTAAAGACTTAACATTTTTGAGGAACTCAGAAGGATTGAGCCCGGTTACTTTTTTAAAGGCCACAGCAAATGTGTTACGGTTGTTGAATCCCGATTCTTCTGCAATTGCCTCGAGCTTTTTATATTTATATTCCTGGTTTAAAATTTTTTCCTTGCAATACAGTACCCGGAATTCGTTTATAAAATCATTAAAATTTTTGCCGCAGTATTTGTTGACAAAAGCCGAAAGATGATGCAGTGGAATATTGGTGTCGGCGGTAAGGTCCTTGAGTGAATACCTCGGTTGGAGATATGGTTTTTTTTCGTACAACACTTCCCTGACAATGCAATTTATTTCCATCATCCTTTCCACACTGATCAACATGGGCTGGTGGGCTGTGCCTGGTTTTTGCGAATGGTCTTCCTCTGCAGGTTCCTGGGTGGTACTCTGAAATTTCAGTAAGGCTTCTCTCCCAAGCAGTGCCAGTTTTTTCAACAGCAGGAGAACCAAAGAGAAATAGAATGCAGTGAGACAATAAATAAACAAGTACAAGGGCATTAAAACCTTTATATCGTAAGATGGGCTGGAAGAAAAGCTCATCGTCTTCCTTAGCTCCTGTTCTACAGGTACACCAGATACATAACTGGTCAATCCATACAGAAACAAAGCCACAAAAGGAATGACGTGAAGCAGATCAGATTTTTTTAGAACGGTGCCATAATAAGCGTTGCGCAAATACAAATAAATACCCGGAGTAAACAGTGCAAAGGCCAGGATCACAGAGCCATGAAAGAAATAAGGTACTTCAGGCTCGAGGCCAACCGTGAGCCGGCTGATACCGGTATATACCATTAACACCAGAACTCCATTGAGCAGTCTGTCAGAGAAAAAACTATTTACCGGTCTGGAGAAAAAAATACAAGCGACAGTGGTTAAAACAAACAGTTGTATCAGGATAGGCATAAAAGTGAATTGAGGAAGCAGTCAAAAAATGAAATTTGTTCCCGGAATTGGGAGAGTGTTTCGGAGATATCGCACTTTAGTTTTTCTTTCCAAGGGGTAGAAGAAGATGGCAGTCGTTAGTGAAACAGGTGTTTCTTGCGCATTCTATTGCTGGAATAAATCAAGTGTAAGGTAGCAGCAAAATTTTGGCATTTAAGTGTTTTACAGTTGCTTAACTGTTTAACCGTTGAGCCGTGCAGCTAATAAAAAATCGAAAGGTCCGTTCGAAAAAAAAATTTTATAAAAGAACCTTTTTATCCTTTGAACTCTTGTTTCATATTTGCGCCCTTTTAACCTGCAATCATTCAACACGCAGCATCATAAAGAAATTTGTTCGCTTCTTCAATTTCCAGGGTGGCAAGGTTTAAAAAAAACCCTCCTTTGAAGGAGGGCTAATTATCGACCCTGACATAAACTTCTGATCCTGGCTAATTCTTTTTTATAAGCGGGCTCTGAATAAAGGATTGGTTAATGGCCTCCACTCCTCTTTGCACGTTGGTGGCCAGATTGTCTCCGATAGCTCCACCCATGACGCTCGACCATATAATCCTTAAACTCTGTGTAGCCTGCGCATTCTTCAGGTCCACCATGGAAGTGATGACGGATCCTGTTGTTATGGTATAGGTATAGGCCCATGGATAGTAGTAAGGATAATACCAGCCCCAGTACCAGGGATCCCACCAGCCGGCATAAGAATCCCACCAGCCCGAATAAACCACCCCTACATAAGAGTTCTTTACAACGCCAAGCGTCAGGCCCAGCTGGGGCTTGGAACCTTTTGAAACGAAAGTGTAGCCCCGTGCATTCATGTTTTGCTTCACGGCATCTACCAGTTTCTGCGAATTGGCATCATGAAGTATGGTATCCGTAGAACTACTGTTCACATAAGCAATGGTATCTGAAATGTAATAGGTTTGAAAAGAAGAAAAATTAGCACTTGAATCGGTAGCTGAGGCCACTACGAAATTGGTAGAGAGTTGTTCAAAGTCGGGTGATTTGAGACAACCAAACTGAAAAAAAGCGAAAAGAACTATCGCCGGGAATATTATTTTTTTCATGACCGCCTAGATTCTTGATTGAATTTTTTCCTTTTTTAACTCCCTGAGAGCCTGGTAACTGGTCTATCAGCAACTGTTTTACCGGGTTTCATCTCAATGGTTCTATCATAGACACGCTTCAAAACGACGCTCCGCCAACCAAACAGCGCCCGTGGTTTTCAGTACTTACTGTGTAAGCTTCAAGCAATTGAGAATACAGAAGGAAGGATTTTCCGAAGAAGTGAGCCAACTGCGGTTAAGGCCATGGAAGCAGATGCATCTATAAATGAATTGTATCCCGGTACACGTACTGGAGTATTTTCTTTTCCAGTATTTTTTTTAGTTCCGAGTAGCTTTCACAGAGCTCCTGGTCTTTTTTCATTTCTTCCTTCCAGGTATTCAGTGATCTGAAGCAAAGAAAATAATCCTGGCAGAGGGCCTGGAATTCCCGGTTGCTTTCGTACTGCTGTTGGATCAGGTCTTTAGAGTCAGGAAATCTCTCAACCATACAGAATAATTCCGCCTTCATTGTTGCTCGTTTTAGTGTGGTAAGCTTGTTCGGAAATTGCCAGGGCTTTACGAAGGGTGGTCAATAGTGTCAGCCGAATCTCATAAGATCTTCTAATAGTTTAACCGTTAAATAAGCCATTGGCCTGAAACGGGCTGATATAGCCTCTTTCACGAGGCATCATTTTGGCATTTTCTATTGAGCAGGTTTTTGTTTTGGAGCTGCTCCGATAGGTATGTTAAGGTTCACCTGCCAGCTGTTGTTGGCCTGAAGGCCTGCAGCAATTTTGTCTATATCTGTTACGCCCCTGTTGTATCTAACTCCTATTCCCATGCTGTTCTTTGCAGCCTTAAACTTATAGAACAAACCAGTTGCCAGTTGAAAATCCAGTCGGGTAAAACGATCATCCAGCTTTAATGTGTATTGAAGATCGTTTTCATTGTAGGTCGTCTCAAAAACATCCCTGGCTTTATACAACAAGTCGGTCTGAACACCAGCATCAAGAAAAAAATGTGATGAAATAGTGTACCTGCCCAGCAAGATCATGTTCATCGTTTTTATAGTTCTTTCTACGGTCCCAGCTTGAAAAAAATGATCAAGGCTATCGTTTCCCAAAGAATATGGTTTCAGGTTTTTTGCACCGATCGCTGATTTGGCTGTCAACTCTGCATGAAGGAAAAACTTTTTATCAGGCCTGACATTAAAAAACAATCCAAGGTTCAGGCCCGATCGGTAATCTCCTTCTGTTTCTGTAAGCGTGGTAAAGACAGGGCTGACGACCAGTCCAAATTCAAGTTTTCCGCTATTCAGTTTTTCTCCAAACAACAACGCGATCAGTATCTGTGAATGAGCCCTTGAACAATAACCCACCAACAAGAACAGAATAAATATTTTTTTCACTTCAATTCTTTTTGGCCTGAAATTTTTTTGCCATCATTTTTCCTGACCGATCGACAACTTGAAATTCATCCCGAATTTGCTGATAAGATCTCATACCATTTCCGCTTGTTCCCTTCTCTACTGATTTCTGATACTTCTGGATCAACTGTGATAGCACAATCATCAGCACTTAAGTTTTTTATAATGCCGGCTATGATAGTTTGGGAAACTGCGCTGTTTGAAATTTCTACGAAAGCACAATCATCAAATTGAATTGGCCCAATGATATCTGAGAAGTTTTGACGGTTAAGGTCTGTCCAGAAGCTGGGCAATATAGGCCTGCTCCTGCTTTTTTTTCTGCCCTAGTTTAACGATGACTCCACTGCCGATTTCGAACTGATTCGCCACGGAATGATCTGCCGGCATCAAATCAGATCTGTTGACATTGAAATTGACGACGCCTTTCGAAAACTGGATTGCAGACAGCCACTGTGTTATTGCTTTGATGCCGACACGATGCGACAGCCAGTAAATTCCTCCCAGGCGCGCAGCCCAGGCAAACTTGACCACGGAAGAATTAATGGTGTTACCTGTGCCACTAATTTTTTCTGCATCCTGCACCACCGCGCCCGTGGAAATTCCGGCAAAGCTTTGAAATTTCCGGGCATGAACATCCGGATAAACGTTTACTCCCAAAAGCATATAATTAAAACGAAGCTTTGCATGACCACCATTATTACCGGAAACATCGTGACGCATGACAGAAGTGTTTCTGGTAAAAGCACTGAACTCGATTCCATACTTTGGATCTACCATATATTCCAGTCCCATTCCCCATTGCATTCCCTGATTTATCTGGCCCTGATAACTGTCTCCATTTGCGTAATAAATATGATATGCTCCTTCTAAAACATAAGAACCATACCCGTTCAATCTTAAATTTTGTGCACTGGAGTTTTGAATGGATCCAAGCAGCAGGCAGAAAATAATAATTTTTATATGGTGTCTTAGTGTTCCCAATGATCAATAAAAATTTCCGTTCACTTCTTGATAAAGTCTGGTCCCCGTATTTGACAAAAGCTGCTTAGATCATTCAATCTAACAAAAATCCTCCTCATCTCCGAATGAAACTCCATGAATGGAAAGAAAAATAAACGCCTGCAATCTATAATTAATATAACCGACTAAATGATGGGCAAACCTTTACGAATGGTTCATTATTTACGATGTTTTTCCTTTCCTATAGACACTTCTGAACCCTTATTTCCTCCGTAGCTATTTGTTTTCCCGCACCTTATACTACGCAATTTTGTTTTTGGGAATCCCCCCACTGTATATACGATAAATCTGACTGGGAGAAATCAGTATTGTGAATTTTTTTTGTCCTTGAAAAATCAGCTTCCTTCATTTTGCATTCGCGGAAGGAGGTGCCCAATCGCACCGTAAAAAATGCAGCGATTTGTCTCATTACGCCAAAACCTCTTGCACCGCTCAAAGCTCTTTTACTAATAAGAACGCAGCTAATGCCTGCAGTAAAAGCCCCAACGGCTCCACCAAAGTTTTTACCAACCAGACCGCCCGTGAGCGCAACAATCAGAAATAATAGATTGCACAATTTTGCTGAGGTTGACCTCACAATCGTTCCAACAACGAGCATGATCACCATCATGGGCAAGGCAAAAAAACCATAGAGCATGCTCTTTCCGGTGCCCGCCCCCGAAAAATAGTCAATCCCTCCAACCACAATAAAAAATAGAAAAACGGGAATAATTAATTGTACCATGGCTTTGACAGCTCCTTTCCAAAAGGCATAGGCAATAAAAAGAATAATTACCGCAATCGTAGCAATGGCGCAAATCCTGATCTTCATGTCTTGTGAAGCCAGCATAACTTGAATCGTTTCACCAACGAGCGCGGAGACATAGCCAGTGAGCACCGAGGTCAGTATAGCAACAAAAAAAATCCAGAATCTATGCAGTGGCCTGATACCTGTTCTCACATTAATGAAGGAAGTCCCACTCAGATCGCAGCCCGAGAATGCGACTCCCCGAAGGTCACTCTTGTAAAAGGATACCTGACTCAGGTCTTCATTTCTAAAAGACATTTTCTGGAGATCCTTGTCGAAACGATCTTTTGACATGCTTGGTAATTAAAAAACAAGATTGCTGCCTTAGCTAAAGACACTACACAATCTATCTCACGCCAAATGATACAAGGGGATCAATCAATGATTCGGCTGCCGCCGCTAAAAAAAGGACCTGGAAGATTTTGAAAGTGATCGTGTGTCACAAAAAGAAGCCAGTCAGGATTTTTTCGATGATAATGCCCAAAAAGGCAATGAATGGAATAGAAATCCCTACCAGGAAATAAAGAAGCGTCCTGCGATAAAATTTTTCCGGTTGATCCGGATAATTCATTTTCAGAATCCGGAAAAGAACAAGTAAAAGCAAACAAAGTGAAGAAATCAATCCAATTGCGATGACCGCATCCCTGATTCTTTGGAGGGGTTGCTCCTGCTTGATCCATTCATTGGTTAAATTCAGCATGAAGCCCAGGAAAATTCCGGTAGCGGTGACCATGGGCTGTCGGTATGGTTGAATTTTATCCAGGCAGGAATATTTATTGAATTAAATAGCCGGTTTACAAAAATCTTCCCTGACGCCTTCCTGGCACTAAGTCCGCTCATGAAGTCTAATGGCAGTTGCATCTGACATAGAGATCGTTTTGCTAATTATGAGTAACAAAAAATGGTGGGGGCAAAGAAGAAAGAAAGGGCACGGATGCTTAACCACTGGTGAGTATAACCGAAAAAGAATTTGAAATAAAAATTAGGAGAGCTGACAAACCGCATCTACTCGATACTGTCCCAAAGTTTGTCCAGGTTGGGATTGAATATAATTTCTGTTCTGCGGTTTTTGGCTTTTCCTTCGACCGTGCTATTGTCCGCAACCGGATCAAATTTTGCCCTGCCTGCTGCGGTCAACCTGGCTGGGTCAATATTGTACACATCCCGAAGCGCCCTTACCACGCCGTTTGCACGTTCCGTGCTCAGGCTCCAGTTGTCGTTGCTGCCTTTGAACTTTGCATCATCTGTGTTACCAACAACGATCACCTTCACGTCCGGATAATCATTCATCACTTCAGCGATTTTTGACAGGGCATCAATCCCATTCTTGTCCATCTTTGAACTTCCTGATTTATACAATAGCGCATCTTCCATACTTACAAAAACCAACCCTCTTTTGTGATAGACGGAAAGTCCACGGTTTTCCAGATCAGTAAGGGCTGCCTGAAGTTTGTCTTCGATTTGCTTGAGAATTCTTTCCTGTTCATCCAGAATATCGCTGGCGGTCTTGTATCTGTCATGAATGGCTTCGCACTGCTGCCTGTATTTGGAATATTCGGCCGCAGTTCTATTATTCTGATCAGAAAGCCTGGACATCTGTGCATTCAACTGTTCCACCTGATTGGAAAGCTTTTCATTTTTTTCAGTAAGTGCATCGATACGGCCCTGATTTACTTCCAGCTTTTTATGGGTGCTGCAGGAAGTGAATGATAATGCGGAGCAGATGAACGCTACACAATAGGACTTAGTTTGCATAATTCGTGCTTATGAAAGACAAATGATACTACCCTTTTTTTACCTTCTTCAGCTGACCATCAGCCGTGTAGTAAAAATGCTTTTTCTCTGTACCATTACTTGCAGTAACCTGATAATATTCTTTGCTCTTGGAGTAATTCTGCTCCTTAAAATAACTCTTGGCGGTGACTTTGTAACCCGGATAATCTTTCGCAATTGATTTCAGCGAGGCCACAACTGGTTCTGGCAATTGGTCCACCTTCTGTTCAAATTTGCATTCAAGCAGGGTGCCGTCGTTGGCATATAAGCCATAATATTGAAGACCTTCCTGTTTAAAGCTAATGGTGTAATAATCAACCTCAGAATGGTGCTGGAGGTTGTCTTCTGCCGTTACAGCCCAACTGCTGTCCACATGGGCCAGAGTTGTTTTGTAATATTTTACGGATTCGGCATTGGGAAATCTTTTGGCCAGAGAGTCAATCACCTCTTTGGGTGTATATTGTTTTGTTATAGGTCTTGAGCCCTTAAGGACAAGATCTTGTGCAAACAAGAAGAGCGGCAGAAGGGCGATAAGCTGAATGACCAGATACTTTTTCATATTGGAAGGTTTAGTGAATGAATTCAAATAGTTTATACAGGCATAGCCTGTGTGCTCACACCATTCAATTGCTTATGAATAATAGTTAAGACACGCCGGGAAGTAAATTCCGCCATGGCAAACTAGTCCGTTTTCCAATGTTTTCGCTTTTGAATAAAAAGATAGAAATAGCTCAAGCAACCATTAAGGCTTATTGGGCATGCAGATGTTCAATCAACAGTTTTTTGGCTTTGCGCAATTGCTTTTCAACAGTATCCAGGGGCCTGCTCAAAGCCATTGAAATTTGCTTGATGGTAAGCTGCTCCTGTTTCAATAAATACACTTCCCTGTAACGCTCCGGCATGTCCTGAAGTGAAGCAAAAACAGATTTCTCCAATTCTTTAAGATAAATGGACTGTTCAACATTGTTTTGTTGGACCATTCTTCTTTTTCCAGCAATGGTGATATGTTTTTTATATACCGCCTTGTTCCGGAAATAATTAAAGATCCGGTTTCGAAGGGCCACGAACAGGTAAGAAGCCAGAGTATGTTTGATCTGGACAGTCAGTCCCCGAACATAAAGTTGAACAAAGAGATCCTGTACAATCTCCTCGCAGGTTTGCCGGTCTTCCAGGTATCTACCTGCAAAGTCAACGAGCAGATCCCAGTAATTTTTGTAAAGCGATTCGAAGGCTTCCCTGTCCTGGTCAATAGGCATGATGGAAATTTCCGGCTTGTCCAGGCATTTTGCTAAAGCAGACTTACTCTTCATAATAAAGTTTTTGATGGCTGATAAATTAAAAACAGGTCCGTCGGGCTAAAAACAGTAATCAACAGTATTGGAATAGTAACCTGGCATTTGGCCGTACGAGCATCATGAGTCAATAAGCAGGATACTTGTCTTTGGAGGTTTTATACAGTTCGTCTGCAAATCAAACCATGTTTTCTACAAGAACATAAAAAACAGGGGCCTATCTGGGGATGATTTATAAAATTTTACGCCTTAGTTTTTTTGGCCTTTGAAGAGATGCGAAAGTCTTGCTCCAAATTGCAAAACCTGACAAAAAAATTTTCTGGGAAAATTTCAATGCCTGCACCAGCTAATGAATCTGCCTTTTCTTATAATTAATGACTCCGAAGCAACCTGCACTCAAATTTTTTTCGGAGGATCAAGCATTTAGATATGAAAATGGAACAGGAAGTTTTATCCAGGCAAAGAATTCTAATGATAACTTCTCACAATCTTTTTTTTCCATTCAGAATTTTTCTATCATTAAAAGGGGCTTCGAACACCTGGTTGTGCGGTTATAGATTGGGTGGAGGTAGAAATAAATGCAAAGGTGAACAGTGCAGGCCCGGGGATTCTGCTTCATCACTGAGAGAATTTGTAACTAAGGCCGAATACAATACCATAGTCCAACCTTTCGGAATTTTCTCCGGGAGGCTGATTGTCATAGTTGTGATAAAACTGCAGGTTGATATAGAAATCCTGAATGAACTTCCAGTTGAAGCTTAGTTGGCCGTCTTGGCGGATCCTTCCTTTTTGAGTAATACCAAAAAATAGTTTTTCCTGCAAGTTCACCGTCAGGTCCGGCTTACTGAAACGGAAAAAACTGAAATTGAACATCACTGGAATATCGAGCTGTGTAGGCGACTCTACTCCTTCAATGCTTAACTCCTGGTTAAAGACCATACCTGTGATGGCTTTCACCCTGACGCTTGCACTCGTAATAAAATTACAACCACCACCCAGTCCTTCCTGAAAACGACGGGCCAGACCCTGTTGCAGGTTTCGCTGGTAAACAACGAACACATTACTTTCCCAGACGGGCGTAAATAAATAGCTGCTGGATATGGTTCCGGTGGCATTGCTCAATTCAGCCGAACTATCTGTCTGATTAATAATAGCAGAACCACTGAAAAGAAGATCTATCTTCTTTGTGAGGTGTTCCACTGAAAAGCTGCTGTTGAACTGACCTGTGCCTGCTGATTTGGAATAATTATAACCGGCAGAAGCACTACCCTGCCAGAGCGATCCTGTTTTTCCGCTCAGAGGGATCAGCTCCATAATGATGTTCATCCTGATGTCAATTTCTGCAGTATCAGTTCTGATCCGTACATAGCCGTCTCTTGCGGCTTCCAGTGAAGTATAATAAATATCGCCATCAATGGTTTCCAGCCGGTAGATATGAGTAAGTGCTTTCAGGGTTCTGATCTGATTGATCTTGATGCTCAGCACATCCATATTGTCCTCATCAAAAACTGCTTTGCCAAGCGACAGGGACTTTAGTTCGCCCACAAGCAAGCTGCCATTTCGAAAATATAAAGTGTCTTTAACCTGGGCGATGCATGAAAATGAGATTGTCAATAAAATCAGCAGACAGTAATATTTGCGGGATATTTTTTCACCAACCATCATTTGATTTTATTTCACCTTGCTGCCTGTCTCGATTTAGACGTCAGAGGTTTTAGCCGGCCGATGCTGAAAGGAATTTTTCTATTCATTCGATTTATGTCTCAAACTTTGGAAACGGTAATTCAGGGAAAGTAAAAACTGGGATCTTTTGCCATATGCTCCCATTTCAATACGCATCATCCAGTTTTTGTTATACTGGAATTGAGTTCCATAAACCAGGTTCCAGGGGCCTGCAATATTCTTATTCAGTTGATAAGTGATTTTCCCGTTCCCTGGATCGAAGCCATCGAAATAGTCTTTAATTTTTCCAATGATTTCATCTGCTACTGCCTGTTGTGGCGGGTTCAGCGTGGCATACCATTTATCAAGCCGGTCTTTTATCTCCTCTTTTTTGGAAGCATCAATTCCCGGAAATATTTCATTGATCGCTATGACTCCTTTCGTGTCTGCCCGGATTTTCTGGAAACAAGGTCCCAGCCAGAAAGTAATATTCCTGTCGGCACGCACATAGCTTTGAAACTGGTAAGCCATGCGGAAAGTGGCGTTGTATGCTGGTACCAGGTCGGTAAGCTTATCTGTGTTTAACCAGTTAAAGCTGTTGTCAAAAATCAGAATGATGCCCTGAAAACCTCCAGCCAATGTAAAACCCATTCCAGCGCTGGTTGCTTTGGATGTAGGCTTGGTGATAAACGATACCGGTTCGACCACTGGAACAGTAATATTACTGTTGCCAAAACCGAATACGCCGTATATACTTAAAAAAGGAAGAACCCAAAGGTCGGGGCGAATGGTATAAGCATTTGCTGTGGCAGTGATCTGGCCAAACTCAATGACATTGCTAAGATCTACTGGAGGTTTGTCATTAAAGGCAACACTGATATTGGTGATAGTGATGTCCTGCTTGGCATAAAAATAATTCACGCCAACTCCCCACGGATAGGGAACATCGAATCCTTTCTTGTAAACCTTCTTTCCAAGCAGCGGGAAGGTATAGGGATAATTCATTTTTTTCAAGCTATCGTAGTAGGCTTCATGAAAAGGATTTTTTCTGAAATCGGGATATTGAGCTGAGGCCGTGCTGATTGAAGCAACAAAGCATAAAAAGATTAGCGCCGTTCTCATAATTAAAGTTTTTGTTTCTGGTCTATTGGCACTTCCCGGCAGGTAACTTCTGTTCATTGTGGTTTTAGTTCCTTCAGGTTGAACAGAAAAGCTGGCCTCACATATGATGATCTATCGGAAACATCGCATGTATCAACAGGCCAGTCTCCCTTTTTAAACACCTTTAATCCTCTGATGTCGCCACGACAACGGCTACTTCCCATTTGTAACCCTGATAATCTGGAATCAGATTATAATTGTTGGCAGGAAGTCCGTCAAGAACTTTCATTCCTTTTATTGAAATATTTACCCGTACAAACCCAGAATGGCTACAATCCACTCGAATCATCCGAAGATGTTGAATCATTTATTGGATTCCATAAAAAGAGGAAGTATAGAAATACCCCCTCTCCTCTTGAAATTTCACTCTCGTTGACTACTATGTCTGCTTTGGATCTGCTTTAAAGTGAAAGATTGTGAAAATATTTATCAATAGAATTTATCTACTCCAACACCTATCCCTACATTGATCGACACATAATCCCAACCTTTTAAATCAAAAAATTCATTCTTGTTGGTGGATACGTTCAAACCCAGGGCCAGCAAAGCTTTTACGGGAGAATTTTTGCTGAATGTAAACAGTGAGCCAACCTCCGGCCTGGCTACAAAACCCCAGTTGGTTTCCTGGAATGTATAAATATTGAGATAAGAGTTGTTCTGCAGGTATTGAGCGCCCAAACCAATTCCAAAATAAGGCTGAACCATTTTGCTATTGGTATTGGCATAGTAATGCGCAATCAAGGTGATAGGCAAAGAATACACCTGTCGTATCATATCACTGGTAATAGCCTTTGTCTGGTTAGCAGACATATAGGTCTTCGTGGGAACGTATTCATTGAAAGAATTCCAGCTCATGGCAATTCCAACCGATAAATTCGACTTGATGCCTTTGCGGTATTCAAACCGCCATCCACTGTAACTCACCTTGTCCAAATACTTGTTGCTGGCCGGAACACCAATTTCCCAGGTAAAAGCAGAAAGGTCGCGGTCGGCCGGCTTGGATTGCGCATGCAACTGCATGGAAGCGGGCAGCACCAGAAACAAAAAAATCTTTGGCATTGATTTCATGTACAAGAAATTTTGATTGACGACCTTTTTCATATCCTTTACAAAACCATTCCAACAAGCGAAGACACTTTCACGGTGCAGTTGCCGCCAAGTGTAAAAACATATTTCGAGTTCGAACTTTCTGATGAAGCAAGCTGTATATTTACATTCTGGTAGTTGTTAGTTTACTACATGTTTATTTGACGATCATCATTTCTCCATTCCATTGCAGTAAACATTGAAGACCGTGTAATTAACATAACAACGACTATTACTGTTACGTCGACAGCCTGATACCATCAACTCTTAAGTCATACTTCCAAATTAAACCGCCAGTCTTCAAGGACTGTTTCAACGTTGCTTGCTACATCGTTTTAAAACAATTAATGTGGAGCATGATGAATTTTTATTGAGCGAGTTTAAAAAAGTGCTGCAGAAGTATGGCTCTGATCCTGTTATTGATCTGGATGAGAAGTTTCCGCACAGGATCGACCTCTTTGTACAGATCCACGAGATTTTGGTCAGGCGGCTCGGAGGTACAATTCCGCCACACAAATGGTCGCACTCGCGCATCGGCTTGATCAAACAGGGCTCTGCCGATTATGCCTGCGGAATTTACAAGTTCAAGGCTACAAAAAATACACTGGTAATTATTCCGCCCCGGGTGGTCAATTCCAGCACGAACTGGACGGAAAACACGAAAGGATATTTTCTTTTGTTCAATCCGGATTTTTTTCTGCAGAACCATTTTCCGTACAAACACCTGGAAAACAAAAAAATCCTCATGTCTTCTATTCAACCTTTTCTTCGGCTTACCGATGATCAGGCAGACCAGGTTGAATCTATCTTCAAAATTATTTTCGAGGAGAAGCAGGGCAATCATTCACACAAAAAAGAATTGATCGCCATAAAAATCATTGAGCTTCTGATCTTATCGGAAAGATTATATTCAGAAGTGCTGGATTTTAGTGGTAATGAGATCACCCTGGAAGTTGTAAGAAAATTCACGGAGCTCGTAGAAATGAATTTCTATAAAGAAAGGTCTGTTACCTTCTATGCTTCTCGACTGCACATTCATCCCAATTACCTGAATGCGTTAATCAAAAGCCACACCGGGTGTACTGCAAAAGAATCGATCCAAAACAGGCTTCTGCTCGAAACCAAGTACCTGATACGAAGCACCAACCTTTCCATCAAGGAAATCTCCACGCTCCTGGGTTTCGATGACCCTAACTATTTCACCGTTTTCTTCAAAAGGCTTGAAAACCTTTCTCCGATCGCTTACCGCACGTCTTTTCTTTGAAAATCAAAGACCATTGTTTGATTCTTAAAGGCAAATCAGACCTGCCTGAATCAACTTTGCATTTCGAAATGGAAATAATGAATCAAAGATTTGAAAGATGCGTCTCACAGTTCTGATCCTCAACAACCACTGGCTGGTTCGGCGGGCCTGGAGCTTCATTCTGGCAAGTGATCCACGGTTCAGGGTAATCGCCGAATGCAATGATTTTGAATCTGCGCTGGTGCGGGCAAGAAACCTGCAGCCGGATCTAATTCTACTGGACAGCGATATGGACGGACTCGATGGTATCGATCTGGAACCTTTTGTGCAGATGTTCTCATCAACTTCGAAGGTCCTGGGAATAACAGGACAGTCTTTTTCTTTTTTCCGACTCAATTCATTTCAAAAAAAGCAGGGCAGACAGGTTTCGAAAAAAATTCCCATTCAACGCCTTTTCCAGGCGCTACAGGAACTAAAACCTGAACGAGCGATAGAATTCCCCGTGATGCAGAGCACCGATACAAAAATTGACAGCGATCATAAGTATTTGCCCTGGGCCACGGAAAGTTTCTCCATCTACGAGCTTGAAATTATTGCAGGTGTATTGAATCATCTGTCTCTAAAAGAGATTTCGCTTGCCTGCAGAATGCCACAGGGAAATGTAAAAAAACATCTGGCCAGGATCATCAAAGACCTTCGGCTGAATAATATTTCAGAACTGATACAGTTCATCCTAAAAACCAACGGAATTTTCAACAGGCTGGCCATGACGATTGACCATTCCGCACCCGGTAAACAAGCACATGAGAGGACCTGGGGTCCGGCTTTGCATTGGAATTAATAAATGAAGAACCAGAATGGAAAGACAACAACTGAGTACTGAAGTTTGCAAATGCCGGGCCTATTGGTTCACTATCAGCTAAGTTAGAACTGAATTTGTCAGGGGAAGTCAAGTGAATCCGTTAGCATATTAACTTATACAGATGTTCGGCTCTCATGCGAACATTTATAAATCTTCACTTCTTACATGGCTGACAATTTTGTTTCTTAAAAAGAATGACAAACCTTGCATAGGACAAAAAAATCATTATGCAGTGGAATCGTCTTGTCTTTACAACCCTCAGTGTACTGCTCATCTCCTGTGTCAGCAGCAAAAAATTCAAAAGCCTTTCGGCCAATAACCAGGGCCTTCAAACTGACCTCACCAAGTGTAAGTCGGACTATGGTGAGCTCAATGCAAACAAACAGTCGCTCGAAACCGAAGTAGCCGCATTGAAAAAAGAATCAGTTGATCTGAACACACAGATTGATTATCTGAAAAAAAATAATACCCAGGCCTTGCAGCAACTCGAGGATATGTCCGTGATCTCCAAGCAACAGTCGGAAAGCATCAAAAAATCCATGGAGAACATCGGCGCGAAGGATTCTTACATTCAGACCCTTCAACAACAAATGGCCTATAAAGATTCCCTGAACATGGCGCTAGTGATGAATATCAAGGGTGTGATCGGCAATCTGAATGACCAGGACATTAATGTGAAAGTGGACAAGGGCATTGTAATCATAGACATTTCAGACAAGATGTTGTTCAAAAGCGGAAGCTATGATGTAACCGACCAGGCAAAGCTGGTGCTGGGGAAAGTAGCTACGGTGCTGAAGAATCAAAGCAATATTGAATTCATGGTGGAAGGACATACGGATAGTGTTCGCTATAAAGGGAATAAGTATTTAAAAGATAACTGGGATCTGAGTGTGAAGCGGGCCACTACCGTTGTAAGGCTTTTGCAAACGCAGTACGGAATGGATCCCCGCAAAATGCTTGCGGCGGGAAGAGGTGAATACAACCCGATTACAGAAAATAATACCGAAGAAGGACGATCGATCAACCGCCGCACCAGGATCGTGATTCTGCCTGAATTGGACCAGTTCTTCAAGTTGCTGGAAACACCCAAAGGGCAAACAACTTCGTTCAAGAACTAGGCTGATATTCATCAGCAGGTTTTATAATCAGAACGCCTTTGACCATACATCAAAAAAGCCCCTCGAAAGGGGCTTTGCTATCAATCTTATTTATAACTCAATTATACAAACAAAATAGAAACTGTTACGATGAGCGCCAGGATAATTGATACAATCAAAGTGTCCTGAACTTGTTCATTCATTAGAGAAGGGATAATCTTTTTCATAACCGAAGTTTTAAAAGGGTTTAAAATTATTCGGTTTTCAAGGAATTCGGACCACTGATCAGTCGTTTAACGCGCGATTGCAAGTGCAAGATACTAGGTGGTTTTACATTATTCAATAGGAAAACTACGATTGTCTGCATGGAAAAATTGAGAAGGTCTGATTACCAGAACACTAAACATATCATTGCAGCTCAAAAATTTTCTTAAAGCCTGAATGAAAAAGAGAAACCGCCCCGGGAAGGGCGGTTTGAATTTTTTGTCAGGCCGGATCAGCTTTCATTAGGAAGGATTGATCTATTGTGGCTTTACCTGACTTCTTCCTGTTGGCTTTTCAATCTCTGGATTTGGACACTTGTCGAAACAAGTTAGGATTTTGGTTTTTCGGATCTGGATTGATTGGTCTTTCTGGATTTTGGATTTGGTTTTTCGGATCTGGATTTTTTCGGTTTTCTAAGGAATTGGTTTATGATTTGGTTTTTCTGGATTTCGTTTTTCGTTGGATACTGGTTTCAATCGCTATTCCTGACACAAAGATGTAATGAGAAATTTACAGGGGAAAATCAATTCGATAAATGTATTATTCTATTCGACGAACGGAAATATCCGAAGGGAATTTACGAAGCTGCGAGCAGTGAGAGCTGTTGGCTGTTGGCTTTTGGCGGTTGGTGCTTTTTTGTAGCCTGCGGCGGAAGCTTTGGTGATAATAGCTTGTTGGGTAGGCCGCAAAGGACATACAGAGCGCAATGAAATTTATGACTTCCTCTGCGCCCACATCCTTTGCATTTAATTTTTCAATAAATAAAAAACTTTCTTCGACACAAAGACAAGAAGAGCTCAACTAGTGCACAAGGCATTTAAGAAAACAATCTTGACAAAATAACTCGCAGCCCGAAGCCCACAGCTCTTTCACCACAATTCAATAACTTCATTGGCAAAATTCAATTGATGAACGTAAAGATCGAGTCATCCTGGAAGAAAGTACTCGAAGATGAATTCAGCAAGCCCTATTTCAAACAGATCGCCGAACATCTGAAGACCGAAAAAGCACAGGGCAAAACCATTTACCCGCCAGGATCACTGATCTTTAATGCCTTTATGCAAACTCCTTTCGATGAAGTGAAGGCCGTGATCCTGGGACAGGATCCTTATCACGGGCCCGGACAAGCCATGGGATTGAGTTTCTCTGTACCCAAAGGAGTACCTGAACCTCCTTCACTGGTCAACATCTTCAAAGAACTTCATGATGATACCGGCGTTCCCATTCCAAAAAACGGTGACCTCACCAAATGGGCCAGGGAAGGTGTGATGCTGCTCAATGCTTCGCTAACTGTACGAGCCGGTGAACCCATGAGCCATTCCAAGATAGGATGGCATATTTTTACCAATACGGTGATCAGCAAGATCTCTGAGCTCAAAGAACACGTTGTGTTTCTGCTCTGGGGCAAATTTGCACAGGAAAAAACAGAACTCATCGACACTAAAAAACACCAGGTCTTAAAAGCCGCACATCCCTCTCCCCTTGCCGCCAGTCATGGGTTCTTTGGTTGCAGGCATTTTTCAAAGACCAATACTTATTTAATGAAGAAGGGCATTCAGCCTATTGATTGGGCCCTTTAAATTTGCGGATGATACCTTCCGATCTGGTCCTGCAAAACAACAATACCTGTCTTCGTCCAACAAAAAAAGAGGATTATGAAAGTTTTCTTCGTCTGGCAAAGGACGAGGATGCCTGGAACTATTTCACACTAAATCTTTCACAACCAGATCAACTTTCCACCTGGATGGAAGCGGCATTTCGCGAAAAAGAAAATAATATAAGGAGGCCGTTCACCATCATCGATAAAAACTCCGGGTTCATCGCTGGAAGCACCAGTCTGGGAAATATTTCCTTTCATGACCTTCGCCTCGAGATCGGATGGTCCTGGCTCGGAAAAGAATTCAGAAGTACAGGAATAAACAGGCAATGCAAATTTCTTTTGATGCAATACAGCTTCGAAACACTTCAATTTGAAAGGGTGGAATTTAAAACAGACAAACTCAATGCAAGGGCCAGGAAAGGTCTTGAAAAAATTGGCGGCGTAGAAGAAGGCGTCATGCGCAGCCACATGACCATGTGGAACAGCAGGCGTAGGGATTCGGTTTATTATAGTGTATTAAAAAGAGAATGGCCCATGCTGAAACAAACAATTTTTAAAGACCTTGCGGCAGATGAAAATCATTAAAGAAATTCTGGGTCGCGTTTTTGCACTCTGGGCGCTTGTGCTTTTTGCCGGAGGATTGATCATCATATTTATTCCCGTGTGGATCATCAGTTACCAGCCCGAACCCAAAAGAACAGTACATGTTTTTAAAGTGCTCCATATCTGGATGAAATTCTTTTTTGTACTCAGTGGTGTAAGAAGAGTGATCCTCGGCCATGAAAATTTTAAGAAGGGCGAAAACTATGTAGTGGTTTGCAACCACAATTCCTTTATGGATGTTCCTCTGTCTAGTCCTGCAATACCTGGCGCCAATAAAACAATTGCGAAGGCAGAAATGGCCCGCATTCCCATATTCGGTGCCATCTATAAGTCGGGAAGTGTGCTTGTGGACCGCAGAAGCGAAGAAAGCAGGAGAAAAAGTTATGTGCGCATGAAAGAAGTTCTGGCAATGGGACTGCATATGTGCATCTATCCGGAAGGCACCCGGAACAAAACCTCAGAGCCTCTTCAAAGATTTCACGACGGAGCATTTAAGCTCGCCGTAGAAAACAACAAAGCAGTGATACCTGCACTGATTTTCTATACACGCAAAGTTCTTCCGAGAAAGATTTTTTATTTCTGGCCACACCGGGTTGAAATGCATTTCCTTCCTCCTGTTCCGGTAGGAACCAAAACTTCCCAGATCCTCAAAGAAGAAGTATTTCAGATCATGAAAAATTATTTGCTCTCCAAAGGTGAATGGTGAGAGGGAGTTCTGAGTTCGGAGTTCAGAGTTCGGAGTTCAAAGTTGAAAGTCGGGAGTTCAAAGTCGGGAGTTCAAAGTCGGTGAACTGTGGAGCGGTTAGTACTACGTGTTGGTGGGGGATTGCTTCGCTTCGCTCGCAATGACGTTCATGGGTTCAATCTTTGCCTTAATTCGATTGCTTGAGTTAGCTATGAACCTGCCTTTAACCTCTAGTGAATGCCTCTTCCTCAAATTTAAGATCGGCCCGAAATTTTATAGTAACCACCTTAATTTACATCATTGTGAGCGAAGCGACAGGGTACACTGTAGCTTACCGAAGGCATAAGCAATTCCCACCAACCCGTAGTACTGACCGCTCCATAGTTCACCGACTTTGAACTCCCGACTTTGAACTTTGAACTTTGAACTCTGAACTCCCAATTAATAATTATAAAACGTTCTCGTCCGGTTTACGCGCAGATCTTGAAGAATGGATGACTTGGGATTGAGCGTGATGTTGAAGGAACGGTATTGTCCAATGGGTGTAACGTTTACAGACATCTGCCAGCAGTGCATTTCGCGCGACACAGACATGGTGAACATGGTCAGCTGCATGGTATTGAAATCGAAATAACCGTTTGTATTAAAATTCCATTTTGGCGTGAGGCTGAAACTATTGTTGAAAGAAAGATTCGAGAATACGCTCGTTTTGAATTTTTTTGTAACCGGATCTATTGCATTATTAAAAGTGAGCGAATAAGAAATATTGAGCGACCAGGGGATATTGAAGTCAACAAATTCCGCCGGATTGCGGCGCATATAATCCTGCAACCTTTCCTTGTCAGCAAGTAAATTAGGATCGGTGCCTGTAGGACGGATTGGAGTTGGTGTAGATGCTTTCGAGGCATCCCTGGGTTTACTTTGAAAATTGGTGGACATGGATATACTTCCGGCATTCAGTCGTCCGAGGCGAAATCTATCGCCCTGCCAGACAAATTTGTTGAGATACTGGCCATTGCTATCCTGCTGATATGGATTGTATACGGCCTGCGCAGTGATGTTGAGTTTTTCAAACAAGGTCGTGCGGAAATAAATATTGAATGGAAGAAGTTGCATTGAATCGGCGAGGAAATTATAACCACTGGTAAATCCAAATCCATCAATCAGTCTAATCCTTTTTATGGCGTTTACACCCGTATCTTTTTTACTACGCAATTTCATCTCAAGATTGTTGTCCACCCCGAATGAAATGCCACCAAACTTCCCATAGCCATAACTGGGAAAGAGATTGTACCTCGGATCAATCTGGGGAAGCACCACTGTTCTTCCGGTTGTGTCCTTAATAACGTCATAATATTTTTTCGAGAGGTTGGGCTTGTAATTGAAATTGAGGTTCGGACGGATGGTGTGCCTGATGCCCTGATATCTTCCTTTTTTCTTTTTAGGTAAAAAGGTTCCATAAATAGCTGTATTAAGTCCAATACCAAAACTTAGTTGGCGATCGATGAACAATCCCTTTCTATCATAAATGGTGTCCAGTTTATTATTTACATTATCCCATTCTCTGCTCATGCGACGGGTAAGCCA
>JBJMLU010000067.1:0-11359 GCA_045805145.1 Flavisolibacter sp.
ATGGAGGTGCCTGGGAAAGCAAACACGCAGGTATTCCTTCACTCAATATTTGCATGAACTGTCACAAGGTGATTTCCACTTATGAAAAAGGCCCGAAGATTCATGACGAAGAGGGAAATGAAGTTGATGGTACAGCCGAAATCCAGAAGCTCTATAAATATGCTGGTTTCACTCCAGGGCCGGGAGCACAGTGGGATCCTTCAAGAGGCACATCACCGGTATGGATCAAGATCCACAATCTTCCCGACCATGTTTATTTCAACCACGCACAACACGTGAGAGTAGGAAATGTAGCTTGCCAAACCTGTCATGGAAATATTCAGGAAATGGACAGGGTACAACAAATGGCCGAATTGAGCATGGGCTGGTGTATCAACTGTCACCGCGAGACAAAAGTTAATTTCAACTATAACGACAGTACAGGTAATAAGTTCTATAGCATTTACGAGAAATTCCACAACGATATCAAAGCGGGCAAAATGGATAGTGTAACGGTGAAGGATATTGGCGGAACGGAATGTCAAAAATGCCACTACTAATGCTAAACAGGCCCGGACCTCGGGATAAAGCGATAGCATAATTTTAATTGTCTTCCTGCCGAAGGACGACCTACACATAAAACTATGAGCGATAAAAAGTATTGGACCAGTTTCGCTGCACTGAATAAAAAGGATGAAATTCAAAAGCTGACGGAAAATGAATTTGCGGAAGACCTTCCATTTGAGGACCTCGACGGAAAAGGTTTATTGGATGCCAAAACACCACGCCGTGATTTTCTGAAATATCTTGGATTCAGCACAGCTGCTGCCACACTTGCTGCAAGCTGCAAAACACCGGTTCGCAAGGCCATGCCTTTTGTAAACAGGCCTGAAAATATTACTCCTGGTGTTCCTAAATATTATGCAAGCACCTATGTTCAGGACGGAGATGTGGTTCCTGTTGTAGTGAAGGTAAGAGATGGCCGTCCTATCAAGATTGAAGGAAACGAACTTTATCCTTTTACAAAAGGCGGTACGTCTGCAAGAACACAGGCTTCCGTTCTGGATCTGTACGACATGTACCGCATTCCTCATCCCAAGAAAAATGCAGGGAAAGGATTTCTGGAAGTTCCCAGTTTCGACCAGATCGATTCTCAGATCACTGGTGCACTCGCGACCAATGGTCCTGTTGTGCTGCTTACCAGTACCATCGTATCGCCTACCACCAAACAACTTATCACTGAGTTTCTCGCAAAATATCCGGGCAGCCGTCATATCCAGTACGATGCAGTATCGTACAGTGGTCTGCTGCTGGCTAACCAGTCCACTCATGGCAGGAGCGCTATTCCAGCCTACCAGTTCGACAGAGCCCGCGTAATTGTAAGCCTTGGCGCTGATTTTCTGGGCACCTGGGTATCTCCGGTAGAATTTGCACGGGCTTATGCCATGGGCCGCAAGATCGACGAGCGCAATCCCGGCATGAGCAAGCACTATCAGTTCGAAAGTCATCTGAGTATGACAGGTGCCTGCGCCGACGAACGCTTCACGCACCGCCCTTCACAAACAGGTCAGGTTGCAGCTGCGCTACTGGCAGCAGTTGGTGGTGGAACAGCACCCAATATTTCGGATACACTGCTCCGTGAGGCCATCCAGAGAGTAGCAAAAGATTTGACAGCCAACAGAGGTGCAGCACTCGTGGTTTGTGGAAGCAATGATCCGAATATTCAAATCGTGGTTAATGCCATCAACAATGCTATCGGTGCTTATGGAACTACCATCAACACGGGCGTTACACTCAACAACCGCCAGGGCATTGATGCCGACATGGTTGGTTTGGTGAACGCGATGAATGCAGGTCAGGTGGGATCACTGTTGATCTATGGCGCCAATCCGGCATATGATTATTTTGATGCGGAAAAATTCAAGGCAGGACTGAAGAAAGTAAAGCTCACCGTTTCTTTCAATGAAAAAATGGACGAGACCACGGAGCTGTGTCAATACCTCATTCCCAGCCACCACTATCTTGAGAGCTGGGGCGATGCTGAACCAAGAACGGGTTATATCTCTTTCATTCAACCCACCATCTTCCCGCTTTTCAAAACAAGACCATTTCAAACATCTCTTTTGAAATGGAGCGGTAACAACATCGACTACGAAACTTATTTCCGCAATTATTGGACAGGAAAATTAGGAGGACAGCAAGCCTTTGACCAGATCTTACAGGATGGCGTTCTTCTTCCTGGAGGGGCAAGGGCTTCAGCTGATGAAAATAATTCTTCCAGTGGCGGATACCAGACGCATGGTTCTACTGCCCAAACAACGGATACCATAAAAGCAAACGGAACCACCGAAAGATTTGCAACCAACCAACAACTTCCTTCTACTGCAGGACCATTCAGCAATGCCGCAGTAGCCGGTGCACTCACCTCCCTTACACAAGCAAGGCAGGCGGGCAAGAAAGAAATTGTGTTGTATCAGAATGTGGCCATGCTTTCCGGAAAACAAGGAGGCAATCCCTGGTTGCTCGAACTTCCTGATCCAATTACACGCGCTACCTGGGACAATTTCGCAATGATCTCCACTGCTACTGCCAGAGACCTTGGCATCAACTTCGAGGACGTTGACTATGAATACTACCAGGACAAGCCGCTGATTGATGTTACCGTCAACAACAAAAAAATTACGATTCCCGTGCTCGTTGTACCGGGAATGGATCCAAATACAATTGCCATTGCAGTGGGTTATGGAAGAAGTGAAAACTTTTCCAAAGCCACTCAGGGAATCGGACAAAATGTATTTCAGTTTGCACGTTTTAATGGCACCACGGTTGAATACAGCAACGATGCCGTGATATCCGACAAAACTGTTGGCAGTTATAAAGTGGCACGTGTGCAGATGCACAATTCGTACGAGGGCAGAACCGAAGTGCTGAAAGAAACAACTTTTGCCACATGGAAGCAACGCCCCGATGAATTCAAGGAATGGCGCGATGAGCTGCACAAAGAATATTCTCCGATCTCCGGAGAGAAAGGAAATGAAAAAACCTTCAGAAGCGAAGGAACCATGTACCCCGACCCCGATCAGAGGGCACACGAGATCAAATGGGGTATGTCCATTGACCTGAATAGCTGTATCGGTTGCGGCGCTTGTGTTGTAGCCTGTCACCTCGAGAACAATGTTCCCGTGGTTGGAAAGAACGAAGTGTTACGCGCTCATGAAATGCACTGGCTGCGCATTGATCGCTATTATGTAACCAACGAAAATAATCCTGACCAGTTGGAGACAGTGATCTTCCAGCCCATGCTTTGCCAGCACTGCGACAATGCTCCTTGCGAGAATGTTTGCCCGGTTGCTGCAACAGTGCATAGTTCGGAAGGCATTAACCAGATGGCTTACAACCGTTGCATTGGTACAAGGTATTGTGCCAACAACTGTCCATATAAAGTACGCCGTTTCAACTGGGGTGATTTTACCGGATCCAGCACCCACGGAAAACTCGGACCCAGCAGCGGAACAGGAAAGCTAAACGATGTGGTGTTCCAGATGAACGATGAACTCACACGCATGGTGCTCAATCCGGATGTGGTAACGAGAAGCCGCGGTGTGATGGAAAAATGTTCATTCTGCGTTCAGCGCACACAGGCAGGAAAATTGAAAGCCAAGATGGACAACAGAAAGTTGAATGGTGATGAAGTGCAAAGTGCCTGCGCGCAAGCCTGTCCTACCAATGCCATTGTATTCGGTAATGCCGCAGACAGCAGCAGCAAGGTTGCACAGATAAGGCAGGACAATCAGCAGCGTTCTTTCTATGTGTTGGAACAGTTGCACACTTTGCCCAACATCACTTACCTCGCGAGGATCCGTAATACAAACGAGATCATACCCGAGGAAAAAAATCTGGGCGAGCAATCGGCACAAAAAACAAAAGAATCCATTCCTTCTCAACACGAACCGGCGAAGGAGGAGAAATAAGATGTGGGATGTGAGATGAGAGAGGTGGGAAGAGAGAGTTGATAGTTTGTGGTTGGTAGTTGGTAGCAAGAAATCTTGATTCTCAACGGCCGGCTCTGAGCTCGGACTTAGAACTTTGAACTTTAGACTTTGAACTAAACATTATGGCTGTACTTAAATACGAATCGCAGGTAAGACCTCCATTGGTGGACGGGAACAAGGATTATCACCAGGTGTCGGAAGATATCTGTCGTCCTGTGGAAGCTAGTCCGAGCAGGTTGTGGTGGATCGGCTTTATCTTTTCGGTGCTGATGCTGACATTTGGGATCGTGTCGGTAACCAGGGAAGTCTGGTTTGGAACAGGCCAATGGAATCTGAACAGAACGGTAGGTTGGGGATGGGACATTACCAACTTCGTATGGTGGGTGGGTATTGGTCACGCCGGTACACTGATCTCTGCGATCCTTCTTTTATTTCGCCAGGGATGGAGAACAGGTGTGAACAGAGCTGCTGAAGCCATGACCATCTTCGCGGTCATGTGCGCCGGACAGTTTCCGATCTGGCACATGGGCCGTGTGTGGAATGCATTCTTTACACTTCCGTATCCCAACACCCGCGGTCCTGTCTGGGTAAATTTCAATTCGCCACTGCTCTGGGACGTATTTGCGATCTCAACTTATTTCACTGTATCACTTTTGTTCTGGTACAGCGGTCTACTTCCCGACCTCGCTTTACTTCGTGATCGTGCAAAGCTGAAGTGGAGAAAAATGTTTTATGGTGTTGCTTCATTTGGATGGACAGGTTCTACCAAGCACTGGCAAAGACACGAAGCACTATCATTGGTTCTTGCCGGTCTGGCCACACCACTGGTACTTTCGGTACACACCATCGTATCCTTCGACTTCGCCACATCGGTCATTCCCGGATGGCATACCACCATCTTTCCTCCCTATTTCGTTGCAGGTGCCATCTTCTCCGGATTTGCCATGGTGCAAACCCTGTTGCTGGTGACAAGAAAAGTTTTAAGTCTTGAAGAATATATCACCATCGAGCACATTGAAGTGATGAACAAGGTAATTGTGCTCACAGGTTCCATTGTGGGTATTGCCTATCTCACCGAATTGTTCATGTCCTGGTATTCAAATGTGGAGTACGAATGGTTTGCTTTCCGATACAACCGCGTTGATTTGTCAAGTCCATATGGTTGGGCCTATTATCTGATGATGGGTTGTAACGTATTGTCCCCACAGATATTCTGGTTCAGGAAAATGAGAAGGAACCTGTACGTAACTTTCTTCATGTCCATACTTGTGAATATCGGAATGTGGTTCGAGCGTTTTGTGATCATTGTGACTTCACTGTATCGCGATTATCTTCCTTCATCCTGGAGCGTGTACTATTCGCCTACCATCTGGGAGGTTGGATTTTATATGGGAACTTTTGGACTTTTCTTCACCTGTTATTTCCTGTTTTCGAAATTCATGCCCGTGATTGCCATTGCGGAGATCAAACATATTCTGAAACGAAGCGGTGAAAACTATAAGGAGAAAATGGATGTTGTGGAAAAAGAAACCATCGAAGAATTTGCACACGATTATGTTCATTAGATAAAGCCAGATTTTTGCTTTGAGCTTCGAGCGGTGAGCAGTGAGAAGTATAAAATGAGAAAGAGAAAGAGAAAGAGAAAGAGAAAGAAGAAGAAGATTTGAATAACAAGAAATAATAACAGAAACTCTTTATGCCGTATAAAAAATTTGTTGTCGGATGTTTTGATGATGAAGCCGTACTTTTTCCAGCGGTGAAGCAGGTGAGAAGGGCTGGCTATAAGATCCACGACGTGTACACGCCGATGCCGATTCACGGGCTGGATGCAGCCATGGGACTTCGTGATACCAGTCTGCATACTGCCGGATTCATTTATGGCATCAGTGGAACCTGTACGGCCCTGGGTTTTATCAGCTGGGCACTGGCCTACGACTGGCCGCTCAATTTTGGCGGTAAACCTTTTTTTGCCTTACCTGCATGGATCCCGATCACATTTGAACTCACCGTTTTGTTTTCAGCTGTGGGAATGGTACTCACTTTTTGTTATCTCTGTCAGATGGCTCCCTTTGTAAAGAAAGATCATTTTCATCCCCGTTCTACAGACGATCTTTTTGTAATGGCTATCGAGTGTACAGATAAAACAAATGATACGGAAGTGACGCGCTTTCTCAATGACCTCGGAGCAAAAGATGTTTCAACGCAATACAGAGAGACTGGCTGGTGGATTGGACGATATGACAGAGACGACAGACCGGTAGAAAAACCAGTAGCCGTTAGCCAATAAATTAATTACCGAATGAAAAAATTATTCATTGCTTCCGGATTTTTGAGCCTTGGTCTCGGCCTGATCAGCTGCGGTGCGCACGGTGATGATCCGGGCCGTGCCTATATGCCTGACATGTATTATAGCCGCGCCTATGAAACCTATAACTACAATGATGTTGGCGGAGAACTGGATACATTAAAAGCAAGAGGCATCAACTATAACGCACTGCCCGTGCCAGGAACAATTGCACGCGGAGATGTGCTTCCTTATCATTTTACTTCAACAAACGATTCCAATAGAATAAAAGAAGCAGATGCTTTTAAAAATCCGCTCGATTCTGCAGCAGTGAATAAGGTAGCGATGACAGAAGCACAAAGACTCTTTCTCGTGAATTGTGCCATCTGTCATGGTCCTAATCTTGATGGAAACGGGCCACTTTATAATGGTGGCAATGGTCCTTATCCAGCTGTTCCCAAAAACCTGATGGCACCTGATGCGAAAGCTTTTACGGATGGACATATATTCTTTGTGATCACCAACGGTATCCGCTCCATGGGCAGTTATGCTTCGCAGCTGACTCCGATGCAGCGCTGGTGGGTAGTGAAATACATCCGGTCTAAACAAACCGCCGGCGGTGGTGCTGCCGGAGCAGCAAAAGATTCAACGGGCGCAGCAGGCAAAGCAGCAACGGGCATGGCAGGAGCAGACTCAGTGAAAAAAGCAAAATAATCGTGTTGACATAAAAAGACTGTAATGGCATCAACAATCAGAGAACAATTTGGCATTCCGAAAAGATACACTACTTATTCCCTTGCATTGCTGGTGATCGGCATCCTGTCTATCATCTTATTATTTCTCACGACCCGCGGCAACAATCCTTCCTCAGAAGAATTGCAAAGGCTGCAAATGAGCGCTGAACAATATAAAACCTATAAAGATTCCCGTTTCTGGGCTGCCTTGCTTCAAAACAGCGTGTACTTTCTTTTGGTGACCAATGCAGTGATGTTCTTTATCTGCGCCACAACACTTGCCTGGGGCGGATTCCAGATCTCTTTCAGAAGAGTGAGCGAAGCGCTTTCCACTTGTGTTCCAGTGATGGGAGTGATTGCTTTTATCATCATGATGGTGCTTGTGTTTGGCAACAATCATAGCCTGTATCAATGGTCTGATCTGACGACCGCCAAAAACGATCCGGCCATCGCGCATAAAGCTGGTTTTCTGAGTCGTGGTTTTTTTACGGTGTGGACCCTCATCACCATTGCCGGCTGGTCTTTTCTGGGCGCAAAAGTTCGTCAGCTCTCACGCAGTATCGATGATCGCAAGCCGACCGTGGAAGAAGGGAAACGATACATCTGGAACAATACAGTCTGGGCTGCTATCTACATTGTTCTATTTGCCCTCACGGTTCTTTCTTCCATTCCCTGGCTTTGGCTCATGAGCCTGAACGCACATTGGTATTCTACCATGTATAGCTGGTACACATTTGCATCCAGTTTTGTAGCAGGTGTTGCACTCATCACCATCTTTGTAGTCTTTCTGAAAAATCTCGGTTATCTCGAATTCACAACGAAAGAACATTTGCACGACCTCGGAAAATTTCAATTTGCATTTTCCATATTCTGGACCTATCTCTGGTTCTCACAGTTCATGCTGATCTGGTACGCGAACATTCCGGAAGAGACTATTTATTTCAAGGAAAGAATGCAGGGAGCGTATCGGGGAATTTTCTTTCTGAACCTGATCATTAACTTTCTAGCACCTTTATTGTTGCTGATGACCAGAGGTTCGAAGCGTAATTATGGAACCATGACCATGATGTCGGTGCTGATTTTATTTGGACACTGGCTGGACTTTTACCAGATGGTGATGCCCGCTGCTTCACCCGATCACATACCTTTAATGTTGCTTGACTTCGGTATCGCGCTGGGATTTGTCGGACTGATTATGCTGGTGACTTCGAGGTCACTTGCCAAATGGCCGCTGATAGCAAGGAACCATCCGTTCCTGAAAGAAAGTATTATTCATCATACCTAAAAGAACAACAGACCTTGGGTTGGACCTCAGGGTCGATAGTATATAAAACGAATTAGACTATGTCAACTACCTGGATCATTGTTGCACTGTTGTTGGGATTTCTGGTTACATTCCAGATTGCCAAGGCAAGTGAATACGTGGCTATTTTGAAAGGTGAAGAAAAAGCAAGGAAGGATACCAACCGGATCAATGGATTTCTCCTCCTTATTTTCCTGGTAGCCGGACTCTTTGGCGTATGGTATTGCAACGAAAGGCTCCGAGGAAAAATTCTCCCTCCATCGGCATCTGAACATGGAGATAAAATTGATACGATGATTTGGATTACTCTCGCCATTACGGGCGTGGTATTCTTCATCACACAGATCCTACTCTTCTGGTTTGCCTTTAAATACCAGGAGAAAGATGACCGCAAGGCTTTTTATTTTCCGCACAACAACCGCCTCGAGGTCATCTGGACAGTCATTCCCGCCATCACGCTAACAATTTTGGTAGGATTTGGTCTTTACTACTGGTTCCAGATCACGGGCGAAGCGCCAAAAGATGCGCAGATCATTGAAGTAACCGGCAGCCAGTTCAAATGGGAGTTCCGTTATCCCGGAAAGGATGGAAAGCTGGGAAGAAAATATTTTAAAGAAATCGCAGAAACAAAGAATAATCCGCTGGGCCAGATCTGGAGTGATCCGGACAACCATGATGATATTTATACTACGCAGGAAGTACACCTCGTGGTTGGCAAGCCAGTTAAATTCATCATTGGTGCCAAGGACGTGATCCATGACTTCGGGCTCGCTCATTTCCGTATGAAGATGGATGCAGTACCCGGTATTCCCACCACCATGTGGTTCACTCCGAAATTCACCACAAGGCAGATGAAAGAAAAATATGGCCAGGATTTTAATTATGAAATTTCCTGCGACCAGATGTGCGGACCAGGCCACTATGGAATGAGGGGAATCATTGTAGTGGAATCGCAAGCTGAATTCAACGCATGGCTGGCACAAAAGCAGCCGCAGTATGAGATCGCTACTGCAGCACCGAATCCGGCTGCGCCGAAAACCCGGTCTAAGGCAGATTCCACTACTGTAAAAAGCGGGGTAGTCAGTAAACTATAACCACCGAAAGTTAAAAGAAATCTGATATGAACAACGATTCAACCATACATGTGCATGAAGGAGCGGTGACACACGATGTTCACCACGACGGGAATGGTCATCACCATCATCGCCAGAGTTTTATCACCAAATATATTTTCAGTCAGGACCATAAGGTCATTGGCAAACAATTTTTGGTCACCGGAATTACATGGGCCATCATCGGCGCTTTCTTTTCCGTGCTTTTCCGGCTGCAGCTTGCCTATCCCAATGAAACCTTTCCCATCCTGGAAACTGTTTTCGGAAAATGGGCAAAGGGTGGCCAGATACAACCTGAATTTTATTATGCACTCATTACCATGCACGGGACCATCCTGGTATTCTTCGTGCTGACTGCAGGATTGAGCGGAACTTTTGCCAACATGCTCATTCCACTGCAGGTAGGTGCACGCGATATGGCTTCTCCATTCATGAACATGCTTTCTTACTGGTTCTTTTTTCTTGCTAGTGTGATCATGATGACTTCACTCTTTATCGAAACAGGTCCCGCGAGTGGCGGATGGACCATGTATCCTCCATTGAGTGCACTGGGTCAGGCCAACATGGGATCGAAGACGGGAACAGATCTCTGGATCATCAGCATGTCCATGTTCGTGGTATCATCGCTGCTGGGTGGTTTGAATTATATTGCTACCATTCTGAACATGCGTACCAAGGGCATGAGCATGACGCGCCTGCCACTGACAATTTGGGGATTGTTCTTTACCGCTATTCTTGGAGTATTGTCTTTTCCTGTACTTCTTTCCGGATTAATTCTATTGCTGTTCGACCGTAACTTCGGAACAAGTTTTTACCTGAGTGATATTTATGTAGCCGGTCAGATCCTTCCCAACGAAGGAGGAAGTGCCATTCTATACCAGCACCTGTTCTGGTTCCTTGGTCACCCTGAAGTATACATCATTGTTCTGCCGGCGATGGGAATGGTATCGGAAATCCTGAGTGTGAACGCGCGAAAACCCGTTTTCGGATACATGGCGATGGTGGGATCACTCTTCGCTATCACCATTCTAGCATTCCTTGTGTGGGCGCATCACATGTTTGTAACGGGAATGAATCCTTTCCTTGGATCGGTGTTCGTTTTGCTGACACTACTGATTGCCATTCCATCAGCCATCAAAGTATTTAACTGGATCACGACCATCTGGAGAGGAAACATTCGTTTTACTCCGGCCATGCTGTTTGCCATTGGATTTGTGAGCTTGTTTATTTCCGGAGGTCTTACTGGTATCTGGCTCGGTAATTCAACCATTGACATTCATGTGCACGATACTTATTTTGTGGTGGCTCACTTCCACATTGTAATGGGTGTATCTGCATTCTTCGGAATGTTTGCGGGCGTGTATCATTGGTATCCCAAGATGTTTGGAAGATATCTGAATAATACTTTGGGTTATATCCATTTCTGGGTAACACTTGCCGGTGCCTACCTAATCTTCTGGCCCATGCACTACATGGGACTGGCTGGTGTTCCGCGCAGATATATGAACTTCAGCACCTGGACCTCTTTCAACAAATTTGACGATCTCAATAAAATGATCTCGATCGTCAGTATCATAGTATTTGCAGTGAACCTGATGTTTGTGTTCAACTTTTATTATTCTATTTTCAAAGGAAGAAAAGTGAGGAGTACCAATCCATGGGGCGCCAACACGCTTGAGTGGACCACTCCAATCAATCCTGGTCACGGAAACTGGCCTGGTGATATTCCGGAAGTTCACCGCTGGCCCTATGATTATGGAAAGGACGGAAGGGATTTCATTCCGCAAACAGAACCGGTTCATGCCGGTGAAACAGTACATTAATAGTTATTTGAAATAAACTGTGTGTATGCACGGTAAACTTCGCAGGAAGCATGGATTATTCCGAACAAGTCCTTCCGACCATCGGGCAGGCATCAGGCGCGAAAAAGAACAGCAGGCTGAAAGATTATCTTC
>JBJMLU010000068.1:0-19976 GCA_045805145.1 Flavisolibacter sp.
TCGACCGCATTCATTTATTGCAGGACGACTGGGACAATATGATGGAAGAACTCAGGAAAGAAAAATTTGATTATATCATCGACCTGCATCACAACCTGCGTACCCTTCGCGTAAAAAAAGATCTCAAACTGCCTTCCTATTCTTTCAATAAACTGAATATCGAGAAACTCATTTTTGTAAAGCTGAAATGGAATGTGATGCCCAAAGGTGTCCACATTATTGACCGATACATGGAAACCGTTGCGTCGTTTGGTGTAGTGAATGATGGGGAGGGAATGGATTATTTTATTCCAAAAGAATCTGAAGTAAACGAAAAGGATATTCCTGCTTCTCACCATCTTGGATTTATTGCACTGGTGATCGGTGCTTCTTATTTCACGAAGAAAATGCCCGTGTATAAATTGCAGGAGCTGTGCAAAGCCATTGATCATCCCATCATTTTACTCGGCGCAAAAGAAGAATTTGAAGAAGGAGAAATCATCCGCTCTGTTGATCCGGTGAAAGTGTACAATGCCTGCGGTAAATTCAGTCTCAATGAAAGCGCTGACCTCGTGCGCAAATCAAAACTGGTGATCAGTCATGATACAGGATTGATGCATATTGCTGCTGCATTGAGAAAACCTGTGATCGCAATCTGGGGAAGCACCACGCCTTCTTTTGGAATGGTGCCATATTATGGAGAAAATTATTTGGCACATCACGCACAGCCTTACGATGATGTTCAGGTGCACAAGCTTTGGTGTCGTCCCTGTACCAAATTCGGCCGTCGCAAATGTCCTCAGGGCCATTTCAAATGCATGAAAAATATTTCCATTGAAGAAATGGTGCGAAAAGTAAATAAAAGGTTAGGAAGAGGAATAGAAAGCTATTAGCTGTTAGCTGTTAGCTATTGGTCTTTAGCTGTCAGCTGTTGGCCTTTAGCTGTTAGCTGTTGGTCTTTAGGCCCGACCAGTTTTTATCACGGACGATCATACCATCGAAAAAAACAACAAATCGGTTGACGGCCGACCTCCCAATACCCAATACCTCAATACCCTAATACCTTACTTTGATTTAGGTTTGCTTTTGAAATAGTCAAACCTTTTTGCACTGTATTCAGCCATGTCGGGAATGGCTTCCACCCTGTAACCGCCGCTGTCCAGTTTTTTCTTCGTGTCTTCAAATGCTTTTAGTGTTTCGCTTATATCTTCATCCGTGTGCGATGCTGTGGGAATTAATCGGTAGATGATATGACCTTTTGGAATTACCGGATATACCACTACGGAAGCAAAGACGCGATAATTTTCGCGAAGGTCCATCACCATCGCAGTGGCTTCTTCCACACCGCCCTTCATGTACACTGGAGTAACCGGACTATCGGTATTGCCTATGTCAAATCCTTTTTCCTTCAATCCGCTTTGAAGCTTTCGTGCATTCTCCCACAATTTGTTTTTCAATTCGGGCTTGGTGCGCAACAGGTCCAGTCGTTTGAGATTGCCTAGGGTTACCGGCATAGGAAGGCTCTTTGCAAAGATCTGGCTACGGATATTCCAGCGTATATAATCAATGATGGCTTTATCTCCTGCTACAAAAGCGCCGATGGAAGCCATTGATTTGGCAAAAGTGGAAAAATACAAGTCGATCTCGTCCTGAACGCCCTGCTCTTCACCTGCACCTGCACCTGTTTTGCCAAGCGTTCCAAATCCATGTGCATCGTCTACCAAAAGACGGAACTGATAATTATTTTTTAGTGCTACGATTTCTTTGAGCTTGCCCTGGTCGCCTGCCATACCAAATACACCTTCAGTGATGACAAGAATTCCGCCGGCACCTTGTTTTTCGATGAGTTGCTGCGCTCTTTGTAATTGTTTTTCGCAGTCCTCCACATCATTGTGTTTGAAAACATAACGGTGGCCGGGATGAAGTCGAACGCCATCAATAATGCAGGCATGGCTTTCGGCATCATACACAATCACATCGTGGCGACTGCACAAAACATCAATGATGCTTACCATTCCCTGATAGCCATAGTTCAGGAGTATAGCATCTTCTTTTCCTTCAAATTCAGCCAGTTCTTTTTCGAGTTGTTCGTGAAAATTGGTATTGCCACTCATCATGCGTGCACCCATCGGAGTAGCCAGGCCATATTTTAAAGCTGCATCTGCGTCGGTCTTTCTTACTTCGGGATGGTTGGCCAGGCCTAGGTAGTTGTTCAGGCTCCAGACAATGACATCCTTGCCGCGGAATTTCATGCGGCTGCCGATTTCTCCTTCAAGCTTGGGAAAAGCAAAATAACCATAGGCTCTTTCGCGGTGCTGACCCAGCGGTCCATAGTTTTTCACGAGTCGTTCAAAAAGATCTGCCATAGTAAAGTTTGTAGTTTCTAGTTTGTGGTTGGGTTCTTCAAAGCAGCATATGGAATGGCGTTACTGCGGTCGCAAAAATAGGGAATTCAGGCTGAAAGGAAGAGCGGGGGCAGCGAACAGACAACCGATGACAGTCAACCGGAGAACAAAATATTGGCTCCTTTAGTCTGTCCTTATTGTGTGAATCAGGGATTGGTCACGATTGATTTGCTTTGAGAGTTAAAATAATTTTAACATTATTTAAGAAAATTAGAGAAAGCGACTAGCCCCAAACAAAGGAGTACAAAGAGGTTTTCGTAGACAGAAGCCGAAGTTTTGGAAGGCGCGAGAATTTACCCCGCAAAATGCAGTGCCATGCCGCTAAAAGTATTTATTTAAGCGATAGAGCCGTTTTGAGACTCTAGATGGTATTATTCTACTATGCTTAAAATATTAATGATAAAACTTAATTGGCTCTGATAGATAATTTCTAATCACGGATTTCACAGATTAAAATTGGATTTCACGGAGGGATGATTTCTTAGAAATCTGTTTGTACGTAATTCCTGATCACGGATTTCACAGATTAAAATTGGATTTCACGGACCAGATGATTTCATAGAAATCTGTTCTCTACCTAATAGCCAATTCCCAATTCCTCTTCGGCCCCCGTAGCGCTAGCGAAAGAGGCAATTCCCAATTCCTAATTCCTAATTCCTAATTCCACCCAATACCTCAATACCTCAACACCTCCACCGCCAGTTTCCATCCTGATCTTTCCCTTCTCCAGATGTGCAAATAGCTTTCACTGATTTCATTCAACTGTATGCTGCCGTATACATATCCCAGGTCACCGGCAGCGGAGAAGCCATGCCCGAGTACAGTGAAACGGATGGATGCCGGGGTTTGAAGAATTTCGCGGTGCTGTTCCGATGATGTGGTGGCTGGAAGTTGTCCGTTGCGATTGAGAATGCTCTGGCTGGATAAATATTTGCGATAGGCATCTTCAGGTGAATGCGAGAAACTGCTTATGAATTTGTTTTCCTGATCCAGCATATCTAAGCTATCAGTACCATGCTGCCTGGATCCCTTTAGTTCGTGAACGACAATGGAATTATTTACCGGCGTTCCACCAACGCCCATGTCCGCCAGAAATTTCCATTCACCATTTTCATTCACATGCCAGATGGTAGTGTACTGGCCCCTTGCAGCAATGCTGTCGTGATTTTGAAAAGTCCAGGGACCAGTGGTATATCCAAGATCGCCAGAGGCTGAGATCTCTGCATACTGAGGATGCCAGTTGAGAATACCTGGGAGATTTCCCCTGGATTTCCAGGTTTGAAAGCCATTGACCGGCATTCCCTTTTCAAAAACAATTCCTGTGCTGTCAAGAAATTGGAGAAAAGCGGTCCTTGTTCCCTTTGACACAGAAAGTGCAGCAAAAGCTTTTTCTGCACCGACGAGGCCATTGATATTTCTCTGGGCTTTCAAAGAAAAGGGAAAGCATAACAGGCAACTGAAAAGAAAGGACAGAAAATATTTCATGGCAGTCAGGGATGAAGTTATTCACTGAAAATTAATCTGCTCCTACCGTTAATCAATATTATGCCTTTAATTTTGGCGCTAATTCAGAACAATGAAGAAATCAATCCTTCTCATTTTTTTCCATTTCATTTTGTTCACTGCCATCAGCCAATCCTTGCCAAGGCCAAAACTCGTGATCGGCATGGTAGTGGACCAGATGCGGTGGGACTATTTGTATAAATTTTATGACCGGTATGGAAATGGAGGATTCAGGCGATTGCTTCGCGAGGGATTTAGTTGCGACAACACCTTCATTCCTTATGTGCCCACAGTAACAGCGGCAGGCCACAGCTGCGTGTACACCGGAAGTGTTCCGGCCTTGACTGGAATTATTGGGAACAACTGGTATGACAGGGAACAAAAACAAGTGGTGTACTGTACCGACGACAACAGCGTGCATACGGTAGGTAGCAATTCGCAGGCAGGAGAGATGTCGCCCCGAAAACTTTGGAGCAATACTGTAACCGATGAATTGAGACTGGCCACAAATTTTCGAAATAAAACCGTGGCCATTGCATTGAAAGACCGGGCGGCGATTTTGCCGGGAGGTCACACGGCAAATGGATCTTTTTGGTTTGATAATGGTTCGGGCGGATGGATCAGCAGCTCATTTTATATGAACGACCTTCCTGATTGGGTAAAAAATTTCAACAGCCGCAAACTACCCGATACTTATATGAAGCAGGACTGGAATACAATGTTTCCAATTTCAACTTATGTTCAAAGTATTGCGGATAGCAATATTTATGAAGGAAGTATCCCGGGCGAAGACAATAGTTTTCCGCATCGCACGTCCACCATTTCTTCCAACAAATATGAAGCGTTCAGAACCACACCCTTTGGAAATACCTTCACCTTCGATATAGCAAGGGCAGCCATTGAAGGCGAAGCGCTCGGGAAAAATGGTCTTACCGATTTTCTGGCACTCAGTTTTTCATCCACCGATTATATCGGACATACATTTGGTCCCAACTCGGTAGAAGTAGAAGACATGTACCTTCGATTCGACAAAGACCTCTCTGATTTTCTTCAATACCTCGACAAAGAAATTGGTCAGGGACAATACCTGGTCTTTCTCACTGCTGATCATGGAGCTGCACACAATCCGCAATTTGTACTGGACAAAAAAATGCCAGCCGGAGCCATGAACCTCGGTGCCATTGCGCGGCAGATAAATGACAGTCTGCAAAAAAAGTTTGGTCTTGCTGGAATCATACTGCAATACATGAACTACCAGTTCTATCTCGACAGACAACGCATGCAGCAAAACAGTGTGGATGAAGAAAAGGTGAAAGACTATATCATCCAAATGCTGTTGAAGCAGGATGGTGTGTCACAAGTAGTGGACCTTTCCCAGATCAACAATTCAGGCCTTAATGAAAAATTGAAATTCATGCTGGTCAATGGATACAACCAGAAATTGAGCGGCGACCTCGAAGTAATTTTCAAACCACAGTGGTTCGAAAGCATGCAAAGGGGAACAACACATGGATTGTGGAATCCTTACGACGCACACATTCCTCTTCTTTGGTTTGGATGGAACGTTAACCCCGGACATTTATACCGTGAAGTGTACATGACCGATATTGCGGCCACCCTCTCCGCCATGTTGCACATCCAAATGCCCAATGCCTGTGTGGGAAAAGTGATTGAAGAAGTAGCGAGATAGTTCGGAGTCGGGAGTTCGGAGTTCCGAGTTCAAAGTTCAAAGTTCAAAGTCGGTGAACTACGGGGCGGTTAGCATTAGATGGTAGGGGATTGCTTCGCTTCGCTCGCAATGACGTTCACGGATTTCGGACTTGCATAATAATTTGAATTCCTGACTTACGCTGGCAGCTATATAAGAGGTTCGAATCGGTAGCGCATTTTAGATTAGAAGTCATTTGGGAGTGAAACAATCCCCGGATACAACTAAAAGTCACGGTGGAAGGCATTCAGATAAACTATAAGAAATCAAACCGTAAGAAATTACTCGAATTAAACTAAGCTTCGAAACCCGTGCACGTCATTGCGAGCGAAGCGAAGCAATCCCCTGCCAACCTGTAGTACTAACCGCCCCGTAGTTCACCGACTTTGAACTTTGAACTTTGAGCTTGGAACTCGGAATTCCGGACTCCCGCCTGCTCCAACTAGCTTTTCCGCAAAAGATTGGATACAACGGCAATATGGTGATCATCGTGTTCGGCGATAAAGTAAAGGGCGTCGATGAGGCGCATGGGTTGATTGAGACGGGGATGGACGGAGGTACGCTGAAGCATTTCTTCGTCGATACTGTAAATTGTTTCCAGCATTTTCTGTCTTTCAACGGTGAACAGATGAAGCAATTGCTCCAGGGTTTTTTCATTGTGGCCGGCTTCATTGGTCTTTGCATTGCTCATATCGGCAACAGTGAGCATGGCCTTGTTTGCCTCGAAGTCGGCCAGTCTTTTCCACCAAAGTTCCTCGAGGTCGTAAAGGTGTCCCACATGTTGCTTGACTGACCAACCAGCGGAGTTATGACTGCTTTTTTCTTCGTCGGCGTTCAGCAGAATGGTATGAATACGAAAAATGCTTCCTTCGAGCCTGCTGAAGATAACGGGAAAGAGGCCGACAGGAAAATTAAAATTAAACTGACGCTGGATCCAGGGTGTTTGCTGAATCATGCTTTAAGTTAGTTATTTCCATTACGATTTTCTGTACAAATTTGGCATTGTGAAGTGCCGCAAGGGAAGCGGTGTTGTTGAAATAACAATAAACAACGGAAGCTTTCTCACTGATATGAATAGACTGAATTGTTTTTTGCAAAAATTCCTCGCTGTATTCCGAATAAAATAGCCTGGGCACGCCATGGAAACGATAGTAGGCCAAATCAGTATTGATCACCGGTTCATCGTGCACGATGCGGGGAAAACTGACGCCGCTAAAACTGATCTGGTAACGGGCAAGCTTTTCGAAAACATCGGGACGCCACCAGCTCTCGTGCCTGAATTCAATTACATTTCTGAAAAAAGGATTGATCTGTCGAATGATCGTTTCCAGTTTTTCTTCGGAATAGCTTAGTTGTGGAGGAAGCTGAAACAAAACGCAGCCCAGTTTTTCCTTCAGGCCTTCTTTCAGCACCGCATAAAAATCCTCGACCATTCTTTCGGTATCCACAAATTTTTTAAAATGCGTAATGGACCGCGGCACTTTAGCAGAGAAAATAAAACCGGCCGGCGCCTTTTCATTCCATGCTTCCAAAGTTTTCAATTGGGGAAAGCGATAGAAAGTTACATTCAGTTCGAGTGTATTGAAATGTTCTGAATAATAAGCAAACCATTTGCTTTGTGCTAATCCCTTTGGATAGAAAATATCCTTCCATTCCTTATAATGAAAACCCGAACAGCCTATGTACCATTTTTTTTCCATTATCAAAAGATCAGACCAGTTGATCAAACTCACAACTCAGCCAACATCCTGAATACAAAATATAATGCCAGACGTCCAGTAGCTTCCAATCTCTTGGCGCGTCATTCACCCTCCTTCACTCAGGCTTCTGCCTCCTGTGAAGCTTGCGCCTCCGCTGAAGCTTCGGCGACACGCAGTCGGCGACACGCGGACGGGCAGGCATTCACTATTCACTATTCACCATTCACCATTCACTATTTCACTTCCCACCATCACCATGCCATCCACAGGCCCACAATACATTTTGCCAGTTGTATCATAGCGTCGAAGGTATCGGGTTTGGTAATAAAACAATTGGCGCCCAGTTCATAAGCCATTTTACTGTCGCGCTGAGAAGAAGAGGTGGTAAAAACGATGGTGGGGATGTGTTGGTATCGTTTGTTGGTTTTTATTTCCCTGAGCGTTTCCTTTCCATCCTTACCCGGCATGTTCAGGTCCAAAAGAATAAAGCTGATATGGTCGGCCGTATGTTGAAGGTGGTCCATCAGCTTTTCTCCACTCTCCAGAAAAATATAATCCTGCTCGGAGATCACGTGTTCAAATGCTTCTTTTATGATCTCCCGGTCGTCTGTGTCGTCGTCTACAATTAAAACCCGATGCTTTTTCTTCATTCCGGCAATATGATGGTAAAGGTTGCACCTGCACCGGGGATGCCATTGGCATAAATAATGCCGCCATGGTGCTCCACGATTTTTTTACAGATGGCCAATCCAATACCTGAACCCTCATATTCACTTCTGCCATGCAGGCGCTGGAAAATCGCAAAGATCTTTCCTGCAAATTCATTTTCAAATCCAATGCCATTATCTTCGAATTCAATCCTGTGATACCTTTCTGCATGCGCCAGTTGATAATTTCCTAGTTCAGTCGCAGCTACCAGGGCATATCGTACCGTAACAGTGGGCTGTACATCCGGCTTCACGAACTTCAACGAATTACTCAAAAGGTTTTGGAACAGTTGCCTGAATTGGGAAGGAATGATCTTCGCTTCCGGCAAAGGATCTGTCTTCACCACTGCATTGAGTTGTTCAATCTTGAACTCCAGTGTCTGAAGCACTTCGTCAAGAATTTTCTGCAGACTATATTTTTCAAAAGCCGTATTGCCGCTGATCATGGATATGGAAAGCAGGTCGTTGATCATGGTCTGCATTCTTTGTGAAGCATCCACGATTTTCTGCAAATACATTTTTCCATCGGGTGCCAGATTGTTGCTCTGTGTGGCCACCAGGCGGTCTCCGAATGTGGAAATTTTGCGCAGTGGCTCCTTCAGGTCATGACTGGCTACGTAGGCAAATTCCTCCAGGCTGGCGTTGGACTGTTCCAACAGAAGCGTGTTCTGAAGAATGGTCCTTTCCATTTCCTTTCTCCTGTTGATATCAAGTGCTGCTCCAAGTATTTGTTTGATTTGCCCGGTTTCATTGGTCTTGAATACAATTTCCCGGACCAACAGCCATCTCCAGTCGCCTTCTTTGTTTTTCATGCGGCACTCGTACTGGATCATGGAATCTACCTGCTGAAAAGTTTTGCCACTTTGTTTTCTTCCGGGCAGCATATGATAATCCTCGGGATGATACAACAGGTCAGTGACTTCTTCGGCCGAATCAATGATCTCTTCGGGCAGGTAGCCCAGAACAAAAAATATTTCGCGGTTGATGTATTCAATGCTTTGCGTTTCTACATTATAGAGGTAAAGGATCGTAGGTGAAGCATCGGCAATTTGCTGAATGAAGTGTTCCTGTTCCTTTATCTTTTCCGAGGCCTTCATTTGGTCGGTAATATCAAGGGTGATATTCAGGATGTGCTCCACCTTTCCTTCCTGGTTGCGGTCGAAGATGGTGCCGTAGGTATGAAACCAGCGGTAGTGGCCATTTTTGTGGCGCATGCGATAGGTGAACTCAATAACCGTATCATTTTTTTCGGGATCGGCATTCACTTCTTCAAGTGCGCGCATGTTCTTTTCTGTAAGCTGCAACAAATCATCGGGATGCGTGATGCCGGTAAAAAATTCAACACCTTTGGCCATGACTTCATTGCTGTCATATCCCAAAAGCTTATGAACTCCTTCACTGATAAATACATATTTCCCTGTGTTGATATTGTAAGAGGCAATGATGGATGGAGTGGCATCAGTGATTTTCCGGATGAACATCTGGTTTTCTTTCAGCTCCAGCTGCACACGGTATTCTTCCGAAATATCCTGTGTGGTGCCCACCATTTTTATGGGTTTGCCTTTTTCATCAAATACAAGTTCGCCCTTGCGGTGGACCGTCTTTATCTTCCCATCTTTTAAGCAGATGCGATGGATTTTGTCGTATAATTTTTTTTCACGGATGCACTCGTCAAAATACTGTTTCACCTGGTCTCTTTCTTCGGGATGAATGAATCCGATCCATTTATCGAAGGTAATTTCATCAGCCTGTGATGCCTCAAAAATCGAATACATTTCATCCGACCAGGTGAATTGATAGGTTTTCAAATCGATAGCCCAGTTTCCCAGGCGGGCCAGGTTCTGTGCCTGCCTTGATAGTCTTTCGCTTTCCTGCAAACGTTCTATCAGCATCTCGCGCTCCGTAATATCCTGCGCCGTGCCTACCAACATTTTCGTCTGTCCATCCTCGTCAGTCAGTACTTCACCTGTTGCAAATACATAGCGCACTTCACCTCCTTTAATCAAAAGCTTGTGCGTGTTCTGCCAGGAGTTGCCTGTTCTCAGTGCCATTTGAATCTGTTCTTCTACTCTTTCCCTGTCTTCGGGATGTATATAGCTAAGATATTCTTCGAAATCGAGTCCGAATTCGCGCGGTTCCATTCCATAAATGCGATAGAGTTCGTCGGACCAATCGATACGATTCGACTTTACATCCCAGCTCCAGTTGCCCACGTGGGCCAAGGCCTGCGCCTGTTTGTAAAGCCGCTCACTTTGTTGAAGCCGTGAAATGAGATTCTGTTTTTCCGTGGTATCTCTTTCAGACCCTATTATGAGGACAGGTTTTCCAGTTTCATCTTTTTGCACCTGTGCCACAGACCGCAGGATCTTTGTTTTTTCATCAGCAGTGATGATCCTGAAAGTATAATCATGGATATCCTGGTGCAGCATTTCTTCAATGCCTTTCGAAATATATTCCCGCTCATCGGGATGAACGAAGGAAAGAAAACGTTCCACCGTGATTTCTTCTGATTGTGGTTCGAGGCCATAGATGCGATAGAGCTGGTCGGTCCATTCAATTTTATTGGTCCTTAGGTCCATGCTCCAGTTGCCCATATTGGCCAGTTCTTCTGCCTGTTTGTAAATGGATTGGCTCTGACTAAGCTTGCGAATCAGGGTTTGTTTTTCTGTCACATCCAGTACGGTTCCCAGGACCAGCGTGGAATCTGATTTATCTGAGATCAGGTTCCCGCGTACATGCAGGACCTTTTCTTTTCCATCTTTTGCATAAATGCGGTAGTAAAAATCAAAAGGCGTTCCGGTAGCAATTGATTTTTGTATTTCAGTTTGCACTACTGCAACATCTTCTGGATGGTTGAATGTGGCGATATATTCAAGATCTATATAGCCATCCCCGGGCTCCAGCCCATAAATCCGGTACAATTCTGCAGACCACTTGATTTTATTCGAATTGATATCCCATGTATAACTTCCGAGGTGGGTAATGGCTTCTGCCTGCTGGTGAAGGTTTTCGTTTTCCCTGAGTGCCACTGCTGTCTGTTCTTCCTTGTCGATGTCGAGGGTAATGCCAATGGTCTGAATCACTTCGCCCTGGTCGTTTCTTCTAAACACCGATTCATGATTGGCCAGCCAACGGTAGCGGCCAGCTCTGTCTTTGACGCGGTATTTATAAACCCTGATTTCTCCATCACCTGCTTTTTTTAATTCTTCTATATGGTCTATCATTCCCTGCTGATCGTCGGGATGAATCAGTTCGTTGATGGAGCTTTCGGCCAGAAGATTTAGTTCGTGCTGTTTATAGCCGATGATTTCGCCCAGCTTATTGTTGGAATAAACGCCTTTGAAGTGTTGAAGGTCGAAAACATATACTGCTCCCGGTATGGTGTGATTTACTTTTTCAATCAGCAGCGTGTCTTCCTTGATGCGTTCTTTGAGCAGGTCTATATAAGTGTTGGTAAGAATGGTTTCAGAAGTGGTGAGGAAGAGGTCTATTTCATTCACCAGTTCAATCACCTGGTCAATTTGGCTGCAGTAGTCGGGAATAAATTGAACGAGGGATTTTTTGCGGATGTAGGTTACCATGGTAATGTCCTCGGCCTCGATCTCATTCTTGTTTACCTGGGGCAACTGGTTGTCTTTCCATTGCCGTACCGAATCTTCAATCTGCTGTTTTGCCTTGTTCTCGGCCAGGTATCCAAGAAATTCTTTTGCGCTCTGCATACCCATTTCAAGCATTTGATCCTCTGAAAAATTCTGGAAGAATTTCATCAGCGGAATTTCCACCTCGCGCGAATGCTTCAGTTGAGCAAGTACAAAATCTTTGAGTCGGTGTTGCCGAAGGTATTCTGCAAAAGAAGGCAGATAGTGGAGCTGCTCCAATGACAACCTGGTTTCTGTTTTTGTCTTCACGGAGAATTCAATTTACAAAACGGTTCGGTAAGCAACCGGGCCTGTAAAAGGCAATTGTCTAAGTTAATAGAAATTAAATAAAAGCTGGTGGCCACAGGTCCTGATGCAGCTGTATGAACAACCAAACAATCCGAAGGTTTTGATTGTGCAGATTTTTTGTAAAGTCTGAATGATAGATGAAACAGGCCATGGTTCAGTTGAGCATCTTTTTTGAACCATGGCAACTGTTTTCAACCATCCAATTTGAAATTCAGGAACAATAGTTCTCAACGGGTTTGAATCTGATTACTCATTTCCGCGCTCAGGTCCTGAATAAGGATCTTCTTCCTGACTTTCATGGCGGTCGCCTCCAAGGCTGTAATAGTTATTTTCTTCATCCTCTTCTCCAATGCTTTCATTGGCATCATCCAATTCGGAACCGGGTATATCAAGGTCGGTGTTGAGGTCTTCGTTGGAAACATTTTGCGGTGTTCCTATCTCCCCATCAGTGCCATTCAATACAGCCAGATCATCATCGGTAACATCGGCTTCAGTACCCATTTGAATATCCAGGTCTTCCTCCTGATTGCCTGCAGAACCAGCGGAAGTTCCTTCATTCCTGCCCCGGCCCGATTCTGAATCGAAACGCTGGCTCACGCCGGTCGCATTCCGTTTGTTGGGAAGATTTTCTACATCCACGTCTACCCGGTGTGAGTCGGTACGCTGGTCCATGATATCTTCTTTGGCAGGATAATGAGGATATCCCGGAAAATCCTGATCGATCTTTTCGTCATTCGACTGATCCACTTCACGTTTGCTGTCCATGGCCTTGGATGGATCGTTTTCAGGGACACGACCTTCCCTGTTATCATTATTTCTTTCCATTGTATTTTTTCAATGAGTACTGAAAATGTTGTGCCGTAATGGGGAGGGATAGCTGATGGCTGATAGCTGAGAGCTGCTAGCTTCAATTGGGTAGCCTTCGGCGCGAGCATGTTGTTTATAGGTTCGGGTTTTTAGAGGCGGTGCTTGAGGGTTTATGATTTATGGTTTCTGGTTTATAGTTTCTCGTTCGAGGTTTTGGAGGCAGTCTGTACTTGCTTGCGGTTTGTGCGTTTTAGAGTGGTTGTTCATTGGCGGAAGGGAGGAAGAGGGAGGTTCGAGGAGGCAATTCGTTTTGATACGAGAACAAATTGCTTCGATGAAAAAACTGGCGAGTATTAAACCCAATGGAGACAGAGAACGCAATAAAAGAATCAGCCTGCGCCGGGATAAATTCCTTGCGGTTCTATGCGTATTCTCCGCGTTCTCTGCATTTTGCCTGTTTACAAGGGAGCTTTCTCCAGGAGAGTACAGGCAAGAAACTAATGCCTGTGGCTGATAGCTCTCTGCTTCCTTTATTCAAACTTTTTCAACTGATAATCGCTGAACCGGTAGCTGGCCGTCTCGATGATACCTTTTTTCAAATAGTACCATGGATTTTTTCCACTTTCATCCAGGTTTCGAAGCACATAAATGGATTGAGCCGGGGTATAACCTTCGGCCAGTTTGAACCGTGTATTTCCATTCCCGTCGCTTGCTTTATCAATGATAATGAAACAATGTCCCGGACTACCAGGATGGATCACCACCGTCCCAATGTCGAAATCGTCTGCCGGCTTTAATTCTCTGGCAAGTGAGATGGTACTGGCATAAGCGTAAACCAGGTCCAGGTATTCGCGCAGGCTTTCATGAATATAGTCACTGTTTTTCCCCTGTACAAAGTGAACGCTGTTTCCGGAAGCAACCGGCCTTTGCCCCCGGCAGAAAGATTTCCAGGAATAATACGATCCATTCACAAAATGAAACCCGATCTCGTCGTAGCGTTTCTCCTGAAAAAGATATTCGGCGCGCAGCCGCATCAATGCATCGGCACATTGTTGCAGGTCGCTATGCCCTACATCGTAATTCAATACTGCCACATGTTTTTCCTGGTCGGCAACAGGACGTCCGCGGTAATCCAGGATGGGAGCATCTTTCATGGGCAGATGCTGTAAAAAATACTGCCAGCTGCCCTGTTCCTCTTTATTGGAATGTTGCGTTCGCTGGTTTGTGAATGAAGTTTTGGAGGCCTGATGGTTCGAAGCGATGTCGTTTCCGCAGCCCAATACCAGAAGCACTAGCATGGGCAAAGAAGTTTTTCTCATGGGAGGGGTTTGCAGTGAGATGCAGAAAACCCCTGATTCCATAAGGCGTTGTCATCTCCTCGATAAGTCAGGGCTAAAAGAAAATAGGATCAACGTCAACAAAATTGCCCGCGAAAACCGGGTGTATCAGAAGATCTAAACACTCAAAACTCTCCCTGAAAATCCACCATTCAATTAAATCGTAATCCCGGTTAGTAATCGTTATCCGGGTTATCCTGTTTCTTTTTTCCAAAGATCTTCTGTAAAAAACTTTTCTTTTCTTTTTTATCGTCTGGTTGCTGAGGACTCATTTCACCAATTCGTGGCGACCGGGTTGTATCTTTTTTGGGTTTCTCTTTTTTCAGAGGGTTCTCATCGTCTATTGGAGGTTGTGATTCCGGAGGCAGATTGTTGGATGTATCAAGGCTATAATCATTTGCATGGGTATTGTTGGTCGTATCCTGGTCTGTGCCCATCATATTTCCGAAATCATAGCTGTTGGCTCCATTGGCTTCATTTATCAGGTCAGCTGGTTTCTGAAACTCCGCATCGCGTTCAATGCCGAGTGATTTATCATTATATACTTTTTTGAAAAATGCTTCCCAAATGGGCCGTGCAGCCGTGCCACCCATATAGGCACCATTCTCGATCTGGATAAACCTGTCGTCGCAGCCAACCCAGGTTCCTGCTAATAACTGTGGTGTATAGCCGAGAAACCAGAAGTCCGCATTGTCATTGGTAGTTCCGGTCTTTCCACCCATTTCTTTTGCGCCCAGTGATTGCATCAGTCCTTTGGCTGTTCCAACTGTAACCGGACCTTCCATCATTCTGGCCATTTGATAGGCAGTGGCTTCACTCACTACTTCCTTCCGGTTGGAACCGAAATCAAATCGTTTGATCACATTTCCATTGCGGTCTTCAATGCGCGTGATAAAAGAAGGTCTGGTGGAAAATCCATGTCCCGGAAAAATAGAATAGCCCCACATCATTTCAAACAGCGACAATTCGCAAGCACCCAGTGCAATGGACGGATGGGGATAAACGTGTGTGGGAATATTCAGACGCTCCAGAAAATTCGCAAATTGTGCGGGTCCTACCTGTTTCATGATATAAGCCGTAGCGCAGTTGCGCGACCAGGCCAGTGCATTGGCCATGGTCACCGTTCGACCGGTGCACGATCTTGAAGTAGCCGGAACCAACTCTTTTTTTCCGAAGGATTGTTGTACATCTTCCACCATACTTTCAGGAGTCATGCCTCTTTCTTCAATGGCCTGGCAATAGAGCAGGGGTTTGATGGATGATCCTACCTGTCTTTTTGTTCTCAGTTGTGCATGATCGAGTTTATAGGTTTTAAAACCAATGCCACCCACCCAGGCGCGCACTTCACCTGTAACGGGATCCATTACCATAAATGCCGACTGGATCATTTGCCGGTGGTATTTGATGGAATCAAGTGGCGTCATCACTGTGTCCGTTTCTCTTTTTGCATTCCATGCAAACACTTTCATGTGCACCTTCTGATAAAAAGTTTTACGGATCTCTTCATCTGTCAGTTCATCTTCTTTGAGGTTGCGCCAGCGGTCGCTGTTTTTCATGGCTGCTTCCAGTACATTCTCATGTCCCTTCCACACGGTTCCTTTCTTGATATTACTTTGTGCATTCAATACTTTTTGAAGCATGGGCATTTGTTGCGCCTGCGCTTCTTCGGCATAGGTCTGCATCTTAATATTGATGGTGGTGTAGATCTTTAGTCCGTCTTTATAAATATCATAAGGTTCATCGCTGTCCGGTTTTTTTAAATCCTTGAGCGCATCTTCCACTTCGGGCCTCAACACCTGGTCTCGGAAATAAGGCGCATAGCCCGAGTTCTCGTCCATCTTCCGGTAGTTGAGCGGAATGGGCATAGCCTTGAAGCGCGCTGCATCATATTCGCTTAGGTAACCATTCTTTTCCATTTGTCCGATCACTACGTTCTTACGTTCGAAGGCAGCTTTTACATGCGTTCTGGGATTATACAGGCTATTTCCGCGGAGCATGCCAACGAGGGTGGCTGCTTCCACGATATTCAGGCGGTCAGGTTCTTTCTGAAAAAAAGTTCTTGCGGCATTGCGGATGCCATATACATTATCGCCAAAAGGAACTGCATTGAGATAAAGCGCAAGAATTTCTTCCTTCGTAAAATTTCTTTCCAGCCGGATGGCAATCACATATTCTTTGAGTTTTTGAATGCCCCGTAAAAAAGGATTGCTTGCCCTTTCCCCATTAAATAAATTCAGGGCCAGCTGCTGCGTGATGGTAGATCCACCTCCGTTTCTTCCCAGTTTGGCGATGGCGCCAAAGGTTCTTTTAAAATCAATTCCTGAATGATTATAAAAGCGTTCATCTTCTGTGGCCACCAGCGCATCGATCACATATTTGGAAATATCACGGTAGTTGACCACGCTGCGGTTACCTTTCTCGCTGTAATATTTTCCCATCAGCGTTCCGTCGTTGGCAAATACTTCGGAGGATTGAAGAATACTTGGATTCTCGAGATCGGCCAGGCTGGGAAGTTTTCCAAAAACACCGAACAGGGTCAGGATGATCAAAAGAACAAAGGTGCCAAAGCCGGTAAGGAAAATAATCCAGAAGATGCGAATGCTCTTTTTCATGAGATAAGTATTACAAGCGCAAGGCGCTCATCAAAGCTATAAAAATGGGTCTAATGGAAGGTTAAAATTTACCCGGCAAGTTTTGATCCAAAAATTGCTTGTAGCCGGCCAGGTCTTTCTTTTCCATCAGCACATTGAGGTTGGGATCTGTGATCATGGAAAATGAAAATTTATCTGGTTTCAGCCAGGGAATGATCTCGTTTGCAGCGACTCTTTTTGTTTTTTGAAGATAGTCGAGCGCGTCTGAAGCACTGGCAAAATCACCAATGAGCAGAAATTTCCTGTCGGCATCAAAATCCCTTACGGACATCTGGAAAGTCTGATTATAAAAAACTTCTTTGTTGTACCGGTCAAATGCGTTCCTGACTTCATTTACAAACATTGGATCCACTTTGTCGAGTACCACCATCACATAATGTTTCATTCCAGCATCGAAGTGATAGGAAGATGCAGGCTTCTGTACAACAATTGGTTTTTTGGCAGTGGTGTCCACCGGCTGATGAACCTGCGGTTTTATCACGGGTTGATTTTGCGGACGCGCAATGCTGTCTCTTTTCACATACACTGGTGGAAGCGATGGAGGTGGCGCTTGTTTTATTACCGTGTCTTTGGGACGCTGGATCTGAAGTCTTGTAAGTTCATCTTCGATCTGCCTGCGCCGGCTCAATACTTCCAGAAGATTTTGTGCCTTCATCCCCAGTGGAGTATTGGGATTTTGTGCAATGAGGGTTTGCAATATTTTTTTGGCAACGCTGTCATTTCTTTGCCTGATGTGATAAACAGCTTCGATGTACAAAAGCTGCGGTTGCCAGTAATTGGTTTGATAAATACTGTCGGCATGTTTTTTTGCCGCTTCCGCATCATCAAATTTTCCTTCAATAAAGAGATTGTAAATGTTTTCGTAGGTCCTGGTGATCTCTGTAGTTTTTGAGCGGCTTGCTACAGGATCTTTTCCTGTAGCCAGTATCGAAGCATAGCGTGAGTTGGGATCTTTTACCAGCAACAGGTTTTTCATTTCTTCTGCCTTTGCTTCGTCTCCCGATTTTTTATACGCGTAATAAAGGTTGAACAGCACTTCGCTCATATTGTTGTAACCCGGAAACTTCGAGCGGATCCTTTCCAGTGTTGCAATTGCAGACACATAGTCGTCGGCTTCATTGAGATAAACAGCACCCAGATTATTGAGCGAGTAAAGAAGCGAATCATTGGATGTCTTCATTTGTTCCGGTGTTAGTGGAACATGACTGAGAAGAGAATTGGATGAAGGCGTATTGTCTGGTGCCAATCCATTGTCCACGATCTTGCCCGACTCCACGGTGCCGGGAGGAAGTTTGGTGAGGAGTTGCTGGTTTACATCTGCAAACCTTCTCCAGTTGTCAACATTGGGACGGCTGCCCCAGGTTTGTTTGAATTGAACGTTTCCCTGTGTTTTCAGGGTTGAATTATAAAAATACCATTCTCCCTTCGGCTGGCTCGTTACAAAAAGATCGGCGCTGGTATTGCCGATGGGTGAATTACCCGAAGTAACGGCATCTTCGAGTCCCTGTTGTTTTCGCATCTGCTTTACCATTTTATTGATCAATGCAGTGCGTTCTTCTTCGGGCATCGCTGCTATTTTTTGCAGACTGTCTTCTCTGTTGATGGTGTTGGTATAACGAACAATATGTGAGAGTATGGATTTTCTTTGTTCCACTCTTGCCATCACGGCATCATCCACATCTCTTGCCTGCACACTATCGTAATAAGATGCCGCCTGAATATATTTTCTGTGCTCGTAAGAAAGATCAGCGATCAACAGATAGGATTTATTGCGGGAAGAAAGATTTCCATTGTTGTATTTGGCGCTTTTCAACAAATAGTCCTGCGCCGCAACGAGGTTATTCCTTTCAATTTCCATTTCTGCAGCCATGAAATAAATGATATCACGGTAGTCCACATAACGGTCTTTCTTCGCCATCTTCACCAGCTCTGAAATGTTCTTGCTCACATAGTCTTCTCCGCCTGCCTTATTGATGCGCACCATATTCAGTCGCGCATATACATCCATCACCGGATCGGTTGTATGACTGATGGAACTGGCAAAAAGTTTTTGTGCTTCTTCACCCTTGCCTGATATTTCCATCATTTGTGCGGCGAGGTATTCCCAACGTGCCCTTTCCTGTTTGTTGTCGGCCCGGTCCAGTGCCTGCACGAGGTGTTTGGCCGAACTGTCCCACATATTTTGTTTATAAAACCAATAGGCCTGCACTTCTTCCAGATCGTCATTCAGTCTTTTTGGAAAAGCCGGATCGTTCCTCAGAGTGGCCAGAAGACTTTCTGAGGCAGAAAAGTTGCCCAGTTCAATCAGGGTTCTCACCTGCCAGAGCAAAGCGTTGTTGCGACTCGGCGGGGTGGACATGCTTTTGGGAAAGGAAGTTTTTTCCGGTGTGGAAATAGTCAATGATTTGTCGCCCTCATTGTGGGTGCCAATGTATTTATAATAGCCATCCTTTTCTTTTTCGGCAAAGGCATAGTTGATGAACTGGAACATGAGAGCAGCAGAATCAAATTTTTTCTCAAAGAACCAGGAAGCACCCCATAGAAGATAAAGGTTGTCGATCCAGTCGCTTCTCAGGTCGTGCATCACAATACCGGTTTGGGCCTTGTAGATGACCGAGTCGAGCTGGACCGAATTGTGTGCGGTCTGGTCCAGGCTATAATTATAAAAGGGGAGGAGATTGGTATAATCGTCGTGGAAGTTGGACTTGGCGTCTTCGATGACCTCGTTCAGTTTGTTGGTAGCATTGAAATAATAATTGTAGTGCGTGGTAAGGTTCTGAAAGAATTTTTTGGGCTCTTTCAGCGGTCTTGATCCGGTTTTTTCTGCACGGAGCACCCGTTCATCATAGGGCTCGGGTTTTTTAACCCTGAGGTCAAAACCCAGCTGGCCAAAAGCCGCTTGGGAAAAACAATTGACCAGGATCAACAAAATGCTAAAAATGAAGTATCGGAACCGGCTCATTTTGGGCGACAAACTAAGTTCTTATAAACTGAAATTCAACAATTTTATTTTAAATAAAGCAAAAAATAGAAGTCGAGGCAGGGTTTCACGCCAAGACGCAAAGGGATGGAGGGCGCAAAGTGCTTGCTTCGCTCGCGGGAATATATGGCTGCGTGTATTACAGGTAGGCGGGGGATTGCTTCGCTGCGCTCGCAATGACGTTCACCGCCACTACGACGCCCACGGCTTCAAGCCCGAGCAGGTCCAGACGCTCGAGGACTTCACCACCAA
>JBJMLU010000069.1:0-8685 GCA_045805145.1 Flavisolibacter sp.
GATCATTTCGAATACCGCTATCACCGGAAGAAAGCACAAAAATCCATTTCCCAATTCATCGACTTTTTCTGGGAAACGGATTTTGATGAACTCTATCAACGTTACCCTGATGGTTTTTCCGACGCGCTTTTCCCCAATGTAGGATACACTTATCTCATTAATCTGGGCACACCCTTCGTGATGCAACTCGAAGATGAACGCTTCGAAATGAAGTCGGACGGATTTCTTCCAAGGCACAAGAACATGATCTGCCACCATTCTACCGGGAACAAGATCTTCGGCATCAAGTTCCGCGTATCGCCTGTGCTCTTCGAAAAAAGAGTCAACTTTTCAGAATACAGGGAATATATTTTTCCACTTGCCTATCTGATCGACAGAAAGATCATTGAAAAGATAAAATCTGCAAACTCATTTGAGGAACGATTCCAGATCGTTTCTGATTATTATGAAGATATTGTGGCGCGACATTCGGGATCGATGAAGCAAGTGGATATCGTTACCGAAATACTGAATGAGTATTCCCAGGGTCATTATCAATTGTCCATAGAAACCATTTCAGAAAAATACGGCATCAGTTCACGCACACTGCAACGCTATTTTGAAGCCACCACCAGCATCTCCAGCAAACAGGCCTTGCAAATCATCCGCATCCGAAAAGCAGTTGAAGACTTTACCAGTAACCCGCAACAATTTCATTACAGCACTTATGGCTACTACGACTACAGCCATTTTCACAAACACCTCAAACAATTTCTCAACAAACATCAGATCGGCATCATGCAGCCGCATTTGCAATTGCTGAAGAACAATGGAGGATAGTTCGGAGTCGGGAGTTCGGAGTCCGGAGCCGGTGAACTAAGAGGCAGTGGTTCTTAAACGTTCATTGAAGATATTAAACGCAAAGTACGCAGGGAACGCAAGGGTCGCAAACTGAGTATCATAGCTTCCCTAACAACCACAACCTTTCGTTTCTTTGCGGCCCTTGCGTCCTCTGCGTTTAAAATCTGACACTCGAATCCTGAAAACCAGACTACCTCTAAGTTCACCGACTCCTGACTCCGAATTTTGAACTCTGAACTCCAACTTTGAACTCTGAACTTTGAACTCCGAACTCCTGACTCTGAACTTCGAACTCCGAACTCCGAACTCAAACTAACTTCCCCCCGCTCTTTGTCTTTCTTCTTCCGATGCGGTGGAGCGGTGTCTGGCCTGTTGTACTTTGCTGTTGCCGAATCGGTAGGTGAAGGTGAGGTTGGCTACTCTTGAATCACGTTGCGCATGCCAGTTCTCTACATATCTTCCTTCATACACCACTTTTGCTTTGGGCAAATTGGTCCAAAAAATATCGGTGACATTGAGTCGCAAACTTCCTTTTCCTTTAAACATTGTTTTCTGTCCGCCTACTGAAATTCCCCATTGTGCTTTCAGAACCATATAACCATACCTTCCTCCTGTGTTCAGGTTTCCATTGAGTTCTGCAGCCCATCCTTTTTTGAAATTGAAATTATTGTTGGTGCGAACATCTGCGGCAGGCGATCCGTTATTCAACTGCGTGCCTCCAAGGTCTCCGTTGAAATGCTGATAATAAATATTGATATTGTTGGTCATGTTCCACCACTTGCGCACGCGAATGGGAAGAGCAGCCGTCAGGCCTGCATAATCAGATGATCCGAGGTTAACGGGTATCTGCACCGTAATGTTTGAATCCTGTCCTGCAGGTATCTGGAAATTCGGGATCACGTCCAGGATCCTTGACAGCACTACATTCTGTGGGTCGGCGGTGCGGCTGTATGCAAGAGAGAAGTTCATGCTCTTGACGGTATAGCTCATTTCATACGACCAGGTCATTTGCGGTTTCAGAAAAGGATTGCCTGTTGCGTAAATAGTAGGATCGATCTGGAAGAGGAAGGGATCGAGCTGAGAATATCCGGGACGGTCTATCCTTCGGCTTACAGAAAGTCCAAGCGTTTGTTCATCCCTGATCTTGTAATTAAAAAATGCACTGGGGAAAAGCCTGAAATAGGATGTTGAATAGCGGCTATCACCTTTTACCTGGTGCGTGTTAATATTGGTTTGTTCTCCACGAAGGCCAAGCTGGTAGTTGAATTTTTTATTTTCCTTGCTGAAATTCAGATAAGCTGCATTGTTGTATTCCTGGTAATCGAAATGATTGGTCTTGGTTGTGTCCACAGTGGAACCGGAAGGATACCTGTTATAAAATTTCGCGTCATTGTCAGACGATACATAGCTGGTCTTAAAACCCATATCCAGTTTGACGCCTTTTTTCAATGGATGCGTGTAGTCTGCCTTGCCTGTTCGTAGAATCAGTTTTCCATTTTGGTCTCCGTCCAGAACATCATCTTCTTTTTTTCTCGTTCCATTCAAATTGTAATAACTGCTGCTGGTGCTGCTCAATGATGCGGTGTTGAATACGCCATAATCCACATCTGCACTCAGTTCCCTGCCGCTGCTATCATAGGTTTTCTTAAAATTGATATTGGCCACCGTGTTGTTTGTATGATCGTTGTTGGTTCCCAGTGAAACAAAACTGAAATTCGGCTGGTTCTGAATATCATTCACGATGGTAGTGATGTCCGAGTGTCTTTGAAAATGATTGAAATTGCTGTTCACTACAAATCCGATGATGGTGTTCTTCGAAGGAAAAAAATCAGCGCCCAATCTTGCGGTGTGTGAATTCAATGGCATGCGCATCAGGTTGTCCTTGTCATCCGATCCAGTGAAAGAACCATCGTCGTAAAAATTCCGGTTGATGAAGAGGTGATTCAGCAACTTCCTGTAAGTGTAATTATAATTGCCAAAAATGTTGACGGATTTATTCCTGTAGTTGAAGCTTCCTCCTGCGTTGGCTTTCGGATAAAACCCCTGGCCATAGCCGGCTGTCATCGATCCATTTGTTCCCAGCCCCTGGTCTTTTTTCATCCGTATATCAATGATCCCTGCATTTCCTGCCGCATCGTATTTGGAAGAAGGGTTAGTGATGATGTCGATGCGCTCGATGGCATTGCTCGGAAGTCCGCGCAGATAGTTGGCAAGGTCTGCTCCATTCAGTGGCGAGGGCTTTCCATCAATCATAATGATAACACCTGCTTTTCCACGAAGGCTGATCACATCGTTTTGATCAATGTTGACGCCTGGCGATCGGTCCAGCACGTCAAAAGCAGAACTTCCTGCGTTTACAATACTATTTTCCACGTTCACCACAATGCGATCGGATAGTTTTTGAATAAAAGGTTTTCTTCCTGTTACCGTCACGGCCTGGAGTTGATTGCTGGAAGCACTGAGTTGAAGAGCCGGAAGATGAAGTACATTTTCTGTTTCATTCAGCGCAAAAGAACTCGTATACCTGGTGGTCCAACCTACCATGCTGGTCCGGATGATGTAGGATTGGAAACCAAGATGATCAAATTCTGCAACACCATTGTTGTCGGTCAGCGCCGATTTTACCAGCACAGAATCCTGCGCGCGCAACAATTCAACTGTGGCATAAGACAAAGGCGCATCCTGGTTGTTGGTGATGACCAGCGAAATTTTTCCATTGTGATTCTGGCCAAATGAAAGAATACGGAGAAGAACAGTGAAGATTAATAAGCTGATATGCTTCATGCAACGGATGATTTCTCCCAAAAAACAGAAGAAATAACAACAAGGAATAGTCAAACTATATAACCGTTTTGATGAAGGCGATGAATGGAACCAGTCTGTTTTATACGAAGTCGGTCGTGTCGGTTTTTTACATCAAAAAGATCACGAAAAAAAACCAGGGATTAGTCATTAGTTCTTTTTTTTAAATGTCAAACCATCAATTTTGCGCGATGGAATACAATGTAGAAGAATTGAATCGATTGATCCGCAACCGACGGTCCGTTTTTCCAAAACAATTTGAAGTAGGCAGGACCATTCCCGACGAGATAGTCAGGCAAATTCTTGAGAATGCCATCTGGGCTCCCAATCACGGACAGACCGAGCCCTGGTTTTTCCAGGTCTTCACGGGTGAAGGTCTCAAAGAGCTCGCAAATTTTCAAAGCGAATTATACAAAAAAGCTGCCGGTGAAAATTTTAAGGAAGCGACTTATCAAAATCTTCAATCCAATCCACTTCGTGCTTCTCATGTCATTGCCATTTGCATGAAGCGTGATCCCGTTAAAAAAATTCCTGAAGTGGAAGAAATTGCGGCGGTTTCCTGCGCGGTGGAAAATATTTACCTCAGCGCAACGGCCTATGGGCTGGGTGGTTACTGGACCACAGGAGGAGTTACCTATAAAGAAGAAGCCAAACCCTTTTTTGGATTGAATGCGGAGGACAGGCTGCTCGGATTTTTCTATCTCGCCTATGTAGCAGTTCCTTCTCCCCCGGGAAGAAGAAAACCATTGGAGGAAAAACTTATCTGGAGAAAATGATCTTCTGAAGCAATAACCGTTGAGAGAGGAGAACCATAAAAAACAAACCTCTTTACTTTCTCACGATCTCCGCACCGAGGTGTCGCAGGCGTTTGTCGATGTACTGGTATCCACGGTCAATCTGGTCGATGTTTTGGATGATGGATCTTCCTTCGGCGCTGAGTGCTGCGATGAGCAGGGCAACACCTGCCCGAATATCAGGAGAGCTCATTTGAATACCACGAAGTTTAAATTTTCTTTCCAGTCCAATCACCGCTGCGCGATGAGGATCGCAAAGGATGATCTGCGCGCCCATTTCAATGAGCTTGTCCACGAAGAACAAACGGCTTTCAAACATTTTCTGATGAACGAGCAGTGATCCTCGTGCCTGCGTTGCTACAACTAATACAATACTTAGAAGGTCGGGAGTGAATCCGGGCCAGGGATGATCATAAATCGTAAGCACGCCACCATCGAGATAAGTCTGGATCTCATAGATATCCTGCTCCGGGATATGAATATCATCAGCATGTAGATTCATCTGGATACCCAGCTGACGAAATTTTTCCGGTATCAGTCCCAGGTGTTCATGTCCCACATTTTTGATAGTGATCTCACTCTGTGTCATGGCAGCAAGTCCAATAAAAGAACCGATCTCGATCATGTCGGGCAGCATATGATGTTCGGTGCCATGAAGTTTGTCTACGCCTTGTATGGTCAACAGATTGCCACCAATGCCGCTGATATCAGCGCCCATATGATTGAGCATGCGGCAAAGCTGCTGTACATAAGGCTCGCAGGCCGCGTTGTAAATGGTGGTGGTGCCTTCGGCCATGATGGCTGCCATGATGATGTTGGCCGTTCCTGTAACGGAAGGTTCATCCAGCAATAAATAAGTTCCTTTGAGACCTTCTGTGGTGAAATAAAAAAATCCGTCTTCAGGATAGTAAGTGAATTCAGCACCGAGTTTTTCGAAACTCAGAATGTGCGTGTCGAGTCTTCGCCTTCCGATCTTGTCGCCTCCAGGTTTGGGAATGAAAGCTTTTTTGAACCGCGCCAGCATAGGACCAGCCAGCATCACCGAGCCACGAAGCCTTCCACTCTTGCTTTTAAATTCTTCACTGCGTAAATAATTCAGGTTAACATCATCCGCCTGAAAGCTGCAGGTATGCCGGTCGATCCGGTCCACTTTTACATTCATTTCCCGCAGCAGTTCAATCAGATTGTTCACGTCCAGGATATCAGGAATATTGCTGATGGTCATTTTTTCTTCCGTCAGCAACACTGCGCTGATGATCTGCAGCGCTTCGTTCTTGGCACCTTGCGGAGTGATCTCGCCTTTCAGTTTTTTCCCGCCGATAACTTCAAATGAAGACATAAGATTAGTTGATAGTTGGTAGTTGATAGTTGGTAGTTAGTATTGGAGGTTGTAGTTCGTAGTTAATAGTTGATAGAGTAGGGAGGAGCCTTGTTAAAGAAAATAGGCTGACAGATGTCAACCTACTACAAGTATATGAACAGTGGGCTCAGTATCTTTTTTTGCCGTACTTGCCGCCACCTCTTTTGTCGTTGCGACTACCACCTCCACCTCCGCCGCGCTGTTGAAACTTTCCGCGTTGCTGCCTTCCATAGCCGCCACGGTCGCGTTCGCGTTCCCGATCCTGTGAAGGGCGATAGGCTTTTACATAAGGCGTGTTGGTAAATTCCAGCTGTCCCTGAGTAATATTATTCAATTCACTTTGTATGGCATCATCATGCACCACGTCCTTGTGCCAGTTGTTATACGCGAGTTTCATGTAATAGGCAATGGCATTGGCGAAACCCTGACGTTTTTCCGGGTTCTCTTCAGCAAGGGCTTTATTGATCACCAGCTCCAGGTTCTTGCCCAGATGGGAAAACTTCGGATAGCGTTTGGGATACGATAAAGGCTCGGGCTTGGCCTTGTAAGTTTCCTTTTGGGGGATGGGATAAGGACTTTCAACATCGAGTTTGAAATCACTGATATAAAAAAGATGATCCCAAAGTTTGTGGCGGAAGTCTTCTACGTTTTTCAAATGCGGATTTAAAAAACCCATTAGTTCAATCAGGACCATCGCCTGTTGTTGCCGGTGTTCCTTGTCCTCAAGGGTGAGCAGGTACTCCACCATCTTTTGTATGTGACGGCCATACTCCCTCATAGTCAGGTAATTTCGGGTAGTATTGTATTCCATCGAATCGCTATTATATTCCATTGGGGCAAATGTATCAAGGAATTTACAGATTCAATACGGATTTCACAGATTCAATAGGATTCGGGCCGAATTCGCATTTTTGAGAATTAAAAGATCACTGGTTTCGTAGTGTGTGATCCAACAGCTTTAGTGATGATGGTTCATGACGCGCGCTCATTCCACCGAAAGCCCCCCAATCCGTGAAATCCTCGTTTAATCCGTGAAATCCGTGATAAAAAAAAACGGCCCGAGCCGTTGAAGATAAAATCCGTGAAATCTTTTATTAATCCGTGAGTTCTGTGATAAAAAAAGAAAGGGGCCCCGAACCAAGGCCCCTTTTACAAGCCACCATCCTCTTCCACCTAAGAGGTCGTTTAGTAAGTTTCGATACGGTTAAGGGCGAATTAAAAACGTAAAAATTAAGGGTGATTAATGACTTCTTTTTATTAATTACAAACATGGTACCAATTCAACTTTAGGCTGGAAAAGAGTGAAATTCTACAACTTATGATGAATTTTTGTTGAATAATTACAACAATGCCCACCGATTTATGGAAAAAATTAACCAGATTCCACAACCTGAATCGATTCTGTGCCCATCCGCAACTTTGCCGGCCCATTTCTCTAAGTGAAAATAAAATGCCAGTCTTTAGAGAAAGCTATTCTTTTTGTTCCTGATTCACATAATATCGGGAACAGCTGCTTGTTATTATTTATTTGGCAAAGGCGCAAAAACAGGGACGATCTCTTTTCTTTGTGCCCATGAATATCGTGGTCAATACGCGCTTTCTGATCAGGGACCAGCTCGAAGGCTATGGCTATTTTACCCTGGAGGTATTTCGTGTTCTGACCCGGCAGTTTCCCGAACATCAGTTTTATTTTCTCTTTGACCGCGACCATGATCCTGCCTTTGTTCTCGGGGCAAATGTGCATCCGATAAAAATTTCGCCGCCCGCCCGCCATCCCTTGCTTTGGAAATTCTGGTACGAAGTAAGAGTTCCCGCGGTATTGAAAAAATTAAAGGCTGACGTTTTCATTTCTCCTGATGGTATTTCTTCCCTTCGCACCAGGGTTCCTCAGTGTCTGGTGCTTCATGATATAGGTATTATCCATTATCCGCAGGATTATAAACGATCGCACTACCTGTTTTACAAAAGGAATATTCCCAGGATGATCAGAAAAGCAAAGAGCGTGTGCACCGTATCCAATTTTTCCAAACAGGATATTATCAAAACCTATGGAACGCTTCCAGAAAAAATAGACATTGTATACAGCGCGGCGAAAAATATATTCAGGCCGTGTAAAAGAGAAGAAGCGGAGAAGACCAGGGCAGAATTTACAGGAGGAACAGAATATTTTATTTATGCCGGCTCCATTCATCCGAGAAAGAATTTACTTCAGTTGCTCAGGGCATTTTCGCTTTTCAAAAAAAGGATGCAGTCCAACATGAAGCTGGTATTAGTGGGACGAATGCTTTGGAAGAATGACCAGTTTCTTCAATCGCTAAAGACCTATAAATATCGCGAGGATGTTGTGATCACAGGTTATGTGCAGGAAGCGCAGTTGGTTCGCTTGATGGGCGCAGCGTATGCACTAGTCTATCCTTCGGCTTTTGAGGGATTTGGTGTGCCCGTTCTGGAGGCTATGAAGTCGGAAGTACCGGTACTGACTTCGCAAAACAGTTCGATGCAGGAAATCGCAAAAGATGCCGCCCTTTATTTTGATCCGGCCGATCACACCGATATAGCTGAATCTTTGATGCGCATTTATAAGGACGAAGAACTGCGCAGGCAGTTGATTGAAAAAGGAAAGGAGCTGGAATCGCATTATTCCTGGCAGCGTACAGCTCTTTTACTCTGGGAAAGCATGATGAAGGTGGCTGGTAGATGGGATTAGGAATTGGGAATTGAGAATTGGGAATTAGGAATTGGGAATTAGGAATTAGGAGCTGGCTTTGAGCTTTGAACTTTGAACTCTGAACTTTGAACTCTGAACTGCCGCCTCCGAACGGCCGCCTCCGAACTCCGAACTATAATTTACCTTCGCCGATTATGGCAAAATCAAGTATTGTTATTGAC
>JBJMLU010000070.1:0-49034 GCA_045805145.1 Flavisolibacter sp.
CAAAACAATGAACCCTCGATCATTCATTAACATCATCGCAAAAACTCACAAGACCGTTCCAGCCCCACCTTCGGCGGAGGAACACAGCGCCTTCACGCTCTTCGAATTAAAGCCCTTCGATTTTAAAACGCTAACTGCCTGGTATAACGCAATCCCGAGACAAGCTTAGAGTGACCGTTGTGCCGCGGCCGGCAATCCTACCGCACGTGCGGGATTCGGATTGCCTAGACCTTCTGCTCCACATTTGGGGCAATGCCAAAAGTGGAAAAAGAAAAAAACCAACCCCTAAGAAAAGACGGCCATTAAAAACACTCTCTTCAAAAAAATCGAGCCAGTAATGAATGTTTGATGTCAATAAAATCTTTCTGACATCGTCAATGGCAGTCTTACAAACTTTACTCTGAAAATTTTCATTTTCTGCCTCGTGCATCTACGTGAAACTTTTCCATCCCCAACGTTCTATCAAAAAATCTTACACAATTCTTTTTTCCCCATTTGAAACCTAATTCACTGACTATGCGCTACTGATTCATCAGATCAATTTTTATGTGAAGGATAGAAGTTCATGATCATGTCAAATGCCCTAAAAACTAGCTTCTGGCATAGATCTTTCATAGTATAGGCGTACCCAAACCGCTGATTCTATGAAAACATCTTCTAAAAACCTGCTGCTGTTTACTGCAATTTTTTACTCTGTCTGCGCCCTTGCACAAAACGGATCGGAGCTGGCGTTGAATACGCAAACGACTGCTCCATCACCCGCAAAAAACATGACGGGGGTTTCAGTGCAACAGGAAGAACTGGCTTCAAAAAAACAGAAAAGCGTCAACAACAACATACGCGCACTGGCTATTGCCAAGGCGGAGATCAGGGCTTCACAAGCCAGGGCCATTGTAAACCATAAAGACAGCACTTTGCCGCTCATAAAAAACGAACCTGAAAAACCAGCCACAAAAACCACTAAGGTTTCTTCTGCCAGCAAGAGCAAAACCAAGCCTACTCCTGAAAAATCCCGGAAGCCAGAAGTCAAAAAGAAAGAAGTGAAGAAGTCAAAATCTTTAAAGGCCAAACCAAAAAAGACTTCTCCCAAAAAAACCGGTCATAAAAAGGCAAAAGCCCCCGGTAAACAAAAAAACAAGAAGAAAAAGAAAGACTGACCTCAAGGCCTGGATTGAACCCATCCCAACGGATGGGTTTTTTGCAGCCCGGATTCAGAAAAATCAAGTTAAATCCCCTCAACGAAATCAAATATCTGTCAAGCCTTCCTTCGAGGTGGCAGGAGTTTTGTAAATTTGTTGTTTCAAAACTTTATTATGATCAAGACAGGAAATCCTATCATCAGCATATATACGGAGATGACGCCCAATCCCGAGACGATGAAGTTTGTGGCGAACAAGCTTCTTTATCCAGGCAAAAGCATTGATTTTCCAGATATGGAAACTGCCAGGCCTTCTCCGCTGGCTACGGAACTTTTTGGCTTTCCCTTTATCCGCGCCGTATTTATTGCTTCCAATTTCGTTACACTCACCAAAACACCCGATACAGACTGGAATGATGTCATTCCTTCGGTTCGCGAATTTCTTAAAGAATACCTCGAGGAAGGAAAGGTGGTGATCAATGAAGAAGAAGTGGCCACGCTGAAAACCGAAAGCACCAATGATGTTCATGCCGATGACAGCGACGTGGTAAAACGCATCAAGGAACTGCTCGATAATTATGTTCGTCCTGCCGTGGAGATGGATGGCGGTGCCATTCGTTTCAAGAGTTATGACGAAGGTGTTGTGAACCTCATGCTCCAGGGAAGCTGCAGTGGTTGTCCTTCCTCCATGATCACCCTCAAAGCCGGAATTGAAGGAATGATGAAACGAATGATCCCCGAAGTGAAGGAAGTAGTGGCAGAAGCGGAATAATATTCCTGCCGAAGAATTATAGTTATCGTTTGTGCTTTATACTTATTTAGATCGGAACTTACTCAAGTTTCGATCTTTCTTTTTTTATAGAGGTTATTTCACACAAACCTGCCTGCCGGTAGGCAGGGACGAAGGAGCAAAGTAAATTGCGGTAATGCGTTTGTTTTTATTCAGCCCTCCCAGGATGACGAAAGCATTTAATCCCACTTGCTTCTGCCCTCTGACGTATGATCAACGCCGACTCCAAAAAAATAGCTCCTTAGCTTCCTCCTGGTGACCGGTCAACGATAGTCGGTTGGCCTCTTCACCCCGCTACACTCTTTTTCTTCTTCACTCTTCGTGCAATCTTTTTCAGAACAGGATGCGAAAGAGATTTTACTTCCGAATCATCACCCATCAAAATAGCAAAGGGATGAAGAGGCTCGATCTCCTCAAAGGTTACTTTTAAAATAGCCATGATGGGAACAGCCATGAAGGTTCCGGGAATACCCCAAAGCGCGCTGCCCGTAATGACGCCAACAATTGTGGTCAGGGCATTGAGTTTAAGCTTGGATCCCACGATCCTTGTCATGAGAATATTGCTGTCGATCATATGAATGATGATCAGCGAAACGATGACCCAGACTACTGTACCGGGCGAATTGGTGGTGAGTGTAATAAGCGTGCTGAGAATGCAGGCCATGAATATGCCGAGGTAAGGAATGATATTGAGAATGGCGCCAATCACACCAAGCAGCAAAGCATACTTCACTCCCAGAAAAAACAAAACGGAGCAATAAGCAACAGCCACGATCACCATTTCAATCATCAGTCCTACGATATAGCTCCGGATCACCAGCCGGATCTTGGAAAAAATAGTTTGGATCTTTTCCTTGTGCTCGTCGGCAAAGAGCCTGACAAAAAATAACAGAATGAGCCCGCGGTATAGGAGCAGAAGAAAAGTAATGATGAAAATGATAATACCCAGGAAAAAAATTCCAGTAACCGTATTGAAAGTTGTATTGACAATGGAAGAAGTGGAAGGCAATACCTTGTCGGTAGAACTGGCAACAATCTGGTGCACCTCGGCGCTGCTGGCGTGAAAGGTGTTCTGAATCCACAATTCCAGTTTGTCGATAGACTGATCTATGTTCTGGATCATCAGGGGAAGATCGGATCGGAAAGAAACTATGGAATGTGAAATGAAATAAAAGATGATGATGAAAACAAAAAGCGCCAGCAACAGACAAACCAGGGCGGCTAAGGCCCTTGGAAACCCTCTTCTTTCAAAAAAACGGCTCGGACTTACCAGCAACAATGCGATAAGAGCAGCAAATGCAATGGGCTTGAGTATATCCTGACCCACGTACAAAATAGCAAAGAACATGATCAGACAAAGCAGGGGATTAACCAGCCTTGCAAATAGGGAAGAAAGGCTGGAGGAGCGACAGATAGACATAGATTAAATGTAGTTATTTCGGTGGAGAGATTTTCACCGCAGACCTGCCGGCCCAAAGGCAGTGAAGGCGAGGAAAGTGGACACGGTTTACGCAGAGAACCGCTTGCGTGAATGAATTTTCAATCGGGTGAAGAATATCTGTGAGCGCCCGAACTATAAACTCCGAACTCCCGACTCTGAACTATGAACTCTGAACTCCGGCTCCTCATGTTCTTTTAAACACCGTATTGATAATGCTCACAGCCATTTGAAGCCGCTGGCTGTCGCTGCCTGAGATTTCTGCCCAGGGTGTCGTGGAATTAATCAGAATGTCTTTATAGGTCTTGAAAAGTTTTTGCCGGATGGAGACGTCGGGATATTCGCGCAATTCATCTTTTACCCAGGGCAGATCTATACAGCAGAGAAAATAAAGATCGTATTGCTTTCTTGCAACTTGTTTGAGTATCCAGGAATGACATTTTTCAAAAGAAGTTTCGCACCAAACTTTCATCACGTACATATCGGTATCGATAAAATAAAATCCGTTGGTGGCATGGTAAAGCATGGCGTCTTCCAGTTGCAGTTGTCCATGCGCAATATTCAAAAGGTCGGCATAGCTGTATTTACCATTGAGTTCTTTGAGGTATTCGCGCGCAAACTCCGGGCACCAGCAGGTTTGGTAATGGTCGGCCAGTTGCGCACAGAGTGTGCTCTTGCCTGTGGATTCCGGCCCTATCACAATAATTTTCCTCATGACTGTACTCCTTCAAATCTGATTCCATTTTTTTGAGCCCGCTGTTTCCATTCCATCAATCCGGCAATAGCAAGGAAGAGCAGAATAAGATAATAAACACTGGTGAGCGCATAGTGCTTTACATAATACAATGGCACGGAAGCGCAGTTGGTGGCGATCCACCAATACCAGCTCTCTACTTTTTTTCTTGCCATTAGCCACATTCCTGTGTAAGCAGTAGCAGAAGCGAAAGCATCAGCCCAGGGAATGGTATGGGCATCAAATGCTTTTTTCAGATAGGTAAGCGAAAAATAAAGAGCTACATAAAAAGCAGAAAAGAAAATCAGTTGAACCATCCATTCTTTGCGGTTGCTGTGTGTGATCAGTAAAACATGCTGGTGTTGTTCATTCTTTCTGGCCCAGATGATCCATCCATAGATGCTGACGATGGTATAATAAAGGTTTACACTGGCTTCTCCATAAAGATCTCCCTTCACACTGAGATAAATATAAATGACGGTATTTACCAGCCCAACCGGGTAAACCAGTATGTTTTCTTTTTTGGAGAACCAAACGCTAGCGATTCCGGAGACTACGGCAATGTATTCGAGCAGGGTTGTTTGTTTCATGCTTTCGAGAAACTGCTCAATAAAATGCATGGCGCAAACCTAGGAGTTTCCTGTTTATTACGGCACAGAATAGTTTCACGCAAAGACGCCAGGGAATAAAAGCCGCAAAGAAATCTTTAGATAATTCATTCGATAGATACTTCATTCGATCATACCTTACCAGATTCATTTCAATCGGGAAATCAGGTATGGATTGGTCCAATATTGATGGCTAGACAAAATTTTTAGTTGAACGATAAAAAATTCAAAAAAATTCTTTGTCCTCGCGGCAAACCCATGGCTGCTTTTCCCCTGGCCTCCCGGAATGTATTCCCCTCAAAGCTCGCAACTCACAACTCATAGCTTGCCTTTCTTCTCACTGATGATCCTTTGAATATCCGGATCGCTTTCCAGAATATTCATTTGTCGCATGATTTGGGCGCCGCGAATTACTATGTGGGGATGAAGGGGCTTGATGGTAAAGACCTTGGGATTGGGAAGTGAAGCGGCGATCATGGCGGATTCTTTGCGGTTCAGATTTTTCGCCGGCTTGTTAAAGAAACTCTGCGAAGCTGCTTCCACTCCAAAAACGCCTTTGCCCATTTCCACCACGTTGAGATACATTTCCAGGATTCTTCTCTTTCCCCAGATCCACTCAATCATTTTTGTGAAATACGCTTCAAGTCCTTTTCGAATCCAGTCGCGACCCTGCCAGAGAAAAACGTTTTTGGCCACCTGCTGACTGATGGTGCTTGCACCATGAATCCTTCCGGGCTTTCGCTTATTATACTTCATGGCTTTTTCAATGCTCTTCCAATCGAATCCATCATGATCAGGAAAGATCTGGTCTTCCGAGGCAATGACGGCAAGTTTTACCTGGTACGACATTTCATCATAGTTCACATAATCTCTTTTGAGTCCATTGCCCATGATCCAGTTTTGAAATTGCGTGATGGTAATGGGCGGATTCACCCACTTCAATGCGATGATGTAAACAAATTGTGCGATGAAAAGGATCAGGAAGGTACGCTTGACAATACGCCAGATCCTTGGTAGAAATTTTTTCTTCTCCATCCGTGTGCAAGATACGATCGGCAGTTCGGAGTTCGGAGTCGGTAAACCCTGGAATCACCTCATCATTTTTCCAGGAAAATAATGAAGACGCCAAAGAGGATCAGAATAATTCCATTGATTCGGTTGATGAGATGAATGTTTTTGGGTGTAAGGTTTTTGCGGATGCGGTCGGCCAACAGCACTTTGAGAATATCTGCACCAAGGGCAATCAGCAAAGCGGTAGAGAAAATGGCAATGCGGTGGTTGAGGGTGTTGGCAGAAAAAGTAGTGGCTGTAGTGATCCAGAAAACAATGATACCAGGATTAAATATGTTCATGATAAAACCCCTTGTAAAAGTTTTCAGATAATCTCCGGGTCTGAACTCCGGAAGTTGTCCGCCTTCGGGCGCTTTTTTTATTTTTTTGAAGAATACATAATACACACCCACGATGATCAGGAAAACGCTGGCGATAACGGAGAGTGATTTCTTGTGTGCATTGAGCAGATCAAAAAGATTGGTGAACAGGTTGCTTAAAACAACCAGAAGAATATCGCTGAATGAAATGCCTGCAATAAAAACCAGCCCGCCTTTTTTTCCGTTGTTCAGACTTTGCTTGATCACGGTGAACACAATGGGTCCAACAGAAATAGCGAGCAGGAGACCAAGCGTAACTCCTTTTATCAGTGCATCAACCATGAGCGGGTTAAGGTAGGAAAAAGAGCGGAGAAACAGAGCGGGAGCGAGGCGGGTTAAAGTTAGAATAGTTGGTTTATCGAAAAGAGAAGATTTAAACGCAAAGAACGCAGAGGAACGCGGGGTACGCAACGGAAGACATGCATACGGCAGACTAAGGAATGCTCTTTAATTCAAGCCTCGCCTTCAAAAACTCATTCCAATCCTGCAACATCTTTCCCTTCATCACCCTTGGAAATTTATGCTGACTTCCGAGTTTACCTTTTCTCTCCATGAACTTCAGAAAAACTTCTTCTGGCAGCTTCTCAAGAAAAACTTCCTTGAGCGCACTGGTTCTTTCCACCGCATAATCATCATTGAGCTGACAAAGATGTTCATCTATTTTTTTCACCAGCACATTCGGATCAATCGGATCATCGCAGGCTACATACCATTTATGCGCAAATAGATTCTGCCAGGGAAATCCAACCACTGTGAATTCGGGAATACAGATATTCAATTCTTCACTCGCCATCTGAACCGCGTGGTTCATGTTCTCTACACTGAGGTGTTCTCCCACCAGGCTTAAAAAATGTTTTGTGCGTCCGGTGATCACCACTTCATTTTTTTCGAGGTCAACAAAACGAATGGTATCACCAATCAGATAGCGCCAGGCGCCGGCATTGGTGCTCATAAGCAGGGCATAGTCTCTTCCCTCTTCCACTTCATGGATCATCAGTGATTCGGGATTGTCCACGATCTTTCCATCGCTGTCGAAATTGCGGTCATTAAAAGGAACAAATTCCATGAAGATGTTGTTGTCGAGAATGAGCTTGATGCCCTTTGCTTCCTGGTGGTCCTTGTATCCGATGAATCCCTCGCTCGATAAATAATTTTCGATATAGACAATGGGCTTGCCCAACAAACGCTCAAACCCTTTTTTGTAAGGTTCGAATGCCACACCACCATGAACAAAAAATCCGAGATTGGGCCAGATATCATGAATGGTATTTACTTTATAATGCTCAATGATCATCTCCATACACATCTGGCACCAGGCAGGAACGCCAACGATATAACCGATGTCCCACTCCGGAGCTTTCTCGACGATCTCATTAAGCTTTTCATTCCAGTCTTTAATTTTTGCAATCCTTCCTCCCGGTTTATAAAATGTCTGAAACCAGAACGGACGGTTTTTTGCAAGTATGCCACTGAGGTCACCTGCATACCATCCTGCCTTGTTCTTTTGAAGATCAGTAGCGCCTCCCAGCATGAGGAAGCCCTTGGTAACAGCATTGCGGGGAAGATGCTCGTAGGTGAATAAAGAGATCAGCTGACGGATATAATTGATCCGGTTGCTGCGTAGCATTTCTTTGGTGACCGGAATGTATTTACTGGCAGATTCAGAAGTGCCGGAGCTTAGTGCATAGTATTTGATCTTGCCCGGCCAGGTAACATCCGGAACGCCTTCCAGGGTTTTCTTCCACCAGTGATCATAAATTCTGTTGTAGTCATGAACCGGTACTTTTTCCTGAAACTCTTTTCCAATATGCCTGCTCAAAAGGATTTCATCAAATCGGTACTCTTGTCCAAACTCGGTAAACCTTGCTTTCTTGAGCAATTTTTTCAATACCCTCAGTTGCTGCCTCCTGGGATCATTCTCCGGAAGACGCAGAGCTGAAGCAATTGCCCTGGGAATTTTTATATCAATGATTCTTGCCATTCATCTACAAGCTTAAAGGTTATCAATAAAGATACCAGACTGAAGCTACCACTTACCCACCCAAATATCTGTAGTTTTTCAACATGATCTTCAGGTCCTGCAACGGCTCATAGTCGTGTGCATACCAGTAATCGATCAGCCCAAGGCTTTCCTGCGGAAGGTTCGAAGCAGAAAGAGGAATGTCGCCATTGCCACCCAGCACTGCCGGACGAAGCGTGGGCAGGTTCTTTGCACCAAGGAGATATCCAACCCATGTTTTTTTTCCGGCGATCACCAAAAAACAGTTCCCAAAAAATTTCATCGGTCTTCTCACCAGAAAAAATTGAACGGGAAAACTAATCAAACAAAGAAAAGCAAGGCACACATCCATCAGCCTTTTGATACGACGATTACCCGGCCAGTTCAGTCGGTACTGCGTTTCAGCAGAAAGAATTTCTCCCCGGCTGGCCTTGTCGTCACTGCCTACGATGCTGTTAGCAGAAAAAAAACGCGCTTTTAATCTTCCACCGATAGATTGCACCTGCCCGATGATTTTTTTATAACTCAGTTGTCCTGCGTAAAAAATCACTTCTCTCGCATTGAGTGAAGCTGCTGCCTGCTTCAATCCATCCAGCGAAGAAACTGAATGCTCGCCCCGGCCATTGATAGCAACGGGGCCAATGATCTTGTCATCCATGTTTTTCCGGTGAAGGAAATTTTTCACTTCTTCAAATTCATTTTCAGAACCAGCAATCAGCAAATAGGGTTGAGATATCTTATCGATTGGTTCAAAAAGTACCTGCAGGCGAATGAGTGTAGCGCGAAGTCCGCTAATGAGAAGAAATGCCAGCAACGCACCAAAGACCACAATTCCTCTCGAGAAACGCAGGTCTTCGGGAAGAAGCGCATAGATGGCGAGCAGTACCAGCGTAGCAATAGAAGTGGAGCGGATTAAATTCGTGGTGCGGTAGTAGCGGTCATACAGTCCCGCATAATAAGCAACCCATAGATACAAAATGGTAAATGCAGGAAAGGAAAAAAGTAACAGTTTATCCGGATACACAATATCGGTGCGCACATATTTCACCCAGATCTCTTTGACCATCCAGAAGGAAAAAAGGATCAGCAGGGCATCGATCACCGGCAGTCCTACCCATTTAAAAACCTTGAGCACGGCTGCAATCAAAGCCCTCATCCAGATAGCAGCATGAATAAATGCATTGAACAATCCAGCCTTGGTTCCTGCATAATGTTTTCGCACGAAGATGCTCATGGCCTGGTAGAACATGCGTACATAATTCAGGCTTCCGCGCCTTGTGCTTTCGCCTTTGAAGTGAATGATGGTGGTGCCTGCAAAATAATAATTGCGATAACCTGCTTTCTGTATGCGATAGCTCAGGTCAATATCTTCACCATACATAAAAAATGATTCATCGAATCCCCCCGTCTTGCGCAACACTTCTTTTTTTACCATCATAAATGCACCCGCCAGTACGTCTACGGGATGATCATGATTTTTGTCGAGGTGACCCAGATGGTAGCGGCTGAATGTAGAAGAGCGGGGAAAGACCAGTGAAAGACCGAACAGTTTATAAAGTGAAGTAAGGGGCGAAGGAAAGGAACGCTTCGACTCTTTGAGAAATTTTCCGGAACCATCGATCATCTGAACACCGAGTGCACCACAGTCGGAATGGCTCTCAAAAAAATTCAGGCATTGTTGAAAGCAGTCTTCGGCCACTATGGTATCGGGATTGAGAAAAAGCACATAGTCGCCGCTGGCTACTTCCAGCCCTTTGTTGCAGGCACGGGCAAACCCTCCGTTATGATCCTGCGGCAGAAAACGGACCGAAGGAAATTTTGGTTCCAGGTAAGGAATACTTCCGTCGGAGGAACAATTGTCTACAACGATCACTTCTGTCTTTACTACTGTACTGACCTTGCAAACAGAATAAAGGCATTGCTCCAGAAAATATTTGACGTTGTAGTTTACTATGATAACGGATAGCCTCAACAGCAGAATGGTTTACTAAACCGACAAACCTACATGGTTTCCTGCAAAAAGAGAAGCCGGGGAGGAAAGCTGAAGGAGGGAGGTTGCTAGCTGAGAGCTGAAAGAGAGGGCTGCTAGCTGAGAGCTGTTAGCTGCTAGCTTTTCTTTTGTTGTAGCCTTCGGCGAAGACAATGTTGATTATGGTTTCTTGTTTTTTAGATACGGTTTTTACTACTCGGAGCTCACAGCTCGATACTCATGGCTGGTTCTTTTGCCAATGGCGAGGACAATGGTTGAAAATAGTAACTAGGCTGTTCGCCGTATTCATTCGGGGAGATTGCTTCGCTGCGCTCGCAATGACTTTAATTAGAAAATGCATTTCTGATTTGAAATCTGCTTCAAAGGTCATGGCGTAAAAGGCACTACGATAATGAGGCCATTCCGAAATCTGTAGTGAGTTCCCTGGTTTAAGGGTCTTTGCGAGCGCAGCGACCCCCGCAAGGTGCGGGGCTAAAGCTATAGCGGTGGCGTAAGCAATCTCCCTGAATGGATTTGGCGAACAGCCTAGTTACTATTTCAACTATGTCCTCGCCATTGGCAAAAGAACCATGAGCAACGAGCTGTGAGCAGTGAGTAGTAAAAACCGTATCTAAAAAAACAAGAAACTATAATCAACATTGTCTTCGCCGAAGGCTACAACGAAAGAAAAGCTAGCAGCTAACAGCTCTTAGCTAGCAGCCTCTCTCCTTCATCCTTATCTTTGCCCATGCTCAAAAGCACCTTATTAGAAGCCATCCGTGCGGCTGCGGATGAAATGCGCCGTTTCATTGACCTCGATTTCAAGATCTCCAACAAAGAAGGAATCAACAACCTCGTTACGGAAGTAGATCATGCTTCTGAAAAAGCCATCATCGATGTGATCCGCAAAAATTATCCTGATCATCATATTCTCACAGAAGAAAGCGGGGACCTGGTGATGGACTCGGCGTATAAATGGATTGTAGATCCCATCGATGGTACCGTGAATTTTGCGCATCGCATTCCCATCTGCTGCATTTCCATTGCTATTGAACACAACGGCGAAATGGTGCTGGGTGCTATTTATAATCCTTATATCAACGAATTTTTTGTGGCCGAAAAAGGAAAGGGCGCCACCCTGAACGATCGTTCCATCAGTGTCAGTAAAAAAGAAAAAGTGATCAATGCCTGCATGGTCACTGGCTTCCCCTATACCTATCTTGATGAGCCCAACGGTCCCCTGGAAGTATTTGAACGTTTCATCAGAAGAGGCATTCCGGTTCGCCGTCTGGGTTCTGCAGCCATCGACCTGGCCTGGGTGGCCTGTGGTCGCTTCGATGCTTTTTACGAGCACAAGCTCCAGGCCTGGGACAGCGCAGCAGGATTTCTTCTGGTTCAGGAAGCTGGTGGAAAAGTGTCAGACATGAAGGGCGGACCCTATTCTCCTTACCAGCCGGGCATTGTAGCCAGCAATGGTATCCTGCATGAGGAACTTCTGGAATGGATAAAAGGAAATGTGCCCAAAAAATCTTGAACTATCTTGCCAATATGAGCGAAAGCAGAACGGAAGTATCCAGTCTGGGTGAATTTGGCCTCATCGACCACCTCACAAAAAACATCGAGGTGCACAACGCTTCAAGCATCGTAGGCGTGGGCGATGACGCTGCCGTGATCGATCATTTTGGCAAACAGACTGTGATCACCAATGATTTGTTGATTGAAGGCGTTCACTTCGACCTCATGTACACCCCACTCAAACACCTGGGATATAAATCAGTAGTGGTGAACGTGAGCGATATCTGCGCCATGAATGCCAGCCCTACTCAAATTGTACTGGGACTGGGATTCAGCAACCGCTTCAGCGTGGAAGCACTCGATGAATTTTATGAAGGCGTGTATGCAGCCTGCAATCAATATGGTGTTGATCTAATTGGAGGCGACACTACTTCTTCGCAAAAAGGATTCATTATTTCCTGCACCGCCATTGGCGAAGTAGCCCCCGATAAATATGTGAAAAGAAGCGGCGCATCAAAAGGTGATCTGCTTTGCGTGACCGGCGATCTTGGTGGTGCTTATCTGGGGTTGACATTATTGGAAAGAGAGAAACAGATTTTTCTGGAAAATCCAAAGATCCAGCCCGATCTGGAAGGTGAAAAATATATCGTAGGCAGGATCCTGAAGCCGGAAGCAAGAAAAGATATCATTGAGTTTTTCGCTGTGCAAAACATCATGCCTACTTCCATGATCGATGTGAGCGATGGTCTGAGCTCCGAGATCCTTCACATTTGCAAACAAAGCAATACAGGTTGTGTGCTCTATGAAGAAAAGCTTCCCATTGCAGAAGAAACAAAGATGGCCGCATTCAAATTCAATCTCGATCCCACAGCCTGCGCACTGAGCGGAGGAGAAGACTATGAACTGCTCTTCACAGTGAAGCAGGACGATTATGATGCCCTTTCAAAATCTGCGGACATCAGTGTCATTGGATACATCACCGACAGCGAAGCAGGCGCTCATATTTATACCAAAGGAGGAAGCAAGTATCCCATTACTGCCCAGGGATGGAATGCTTTTAAATGAAGGACCCATGAAAAATCTTTTTTCATTTTTATCACTGCTGCTCTTATACAGTTGTGTGGCCAGCAAAAATTTTCATCCTCAAAAAAAATATGCTCCACAACAATTGCAGGATGACTATGAACTCTTTCGCGACATTCTGGAAGAATCACATCCAAGTCTTTACTGGTACACGCCCAAAGACAGCGTGGACTATTATTTTGATTGGGGCGCGCAACAGCTCCACGATTCGCTCAATGAATACAAATTTCGAAATGTATTGAGCTATGTGCTCGCCAAGATCCACTGCGGACATACCACAGCGCGCTCTTCAAAAGCAGCGACAGACTATGCAGAAAGGACAAGGACTATTTCTTTTCCACTCAATGTAAAAGCCTGGGAAGACACAGTGGTTGTGGTGCAGAACCTGAACCGCAAAGACAGCGCCATCACCAGAGGCGCCATCATCAAATCAATTGACGGAAGACCGATCCAGATGATCGTTGATTCTCTTTTCCAATATATATCAGCAGACGGTTTCAATACAACGCATAAATATCAAACCATTAGCAACCCCGGTGCTTTTCGTTCATTATATGCAGCCGTGTTTGGACTTCGTACGAGAACGCCGGTAGAATTTATAGATACTATGGGCGTGAAAAAAACAACCACGGTTAATTTATACATTCCATTCATTGATACCACCAGGGGAAAGCTTCCTTCTCCAGAGAAAGCTCCTTCAAAAAAAATGAGAAGGTCCATGATGCTCCAGTACACACGCAACATGCGTGTGGATACTTCGCTGCACACGGCTTTCATGGAACTGAATTCTTTTTCAAAAAATTATCATCTCAAAGGATTTTTCAAAAGCTCTTTTAAACAGATGCGCAAGGAACATATTCCGAACCTGGTCATTGATCTCAGGGGCAACGGAGGCGGCAGCGTTACGCTTTCCAACCTGCTGACCAAGTATATTGCCGACAAGCCTTTCAGGATTGCGGATTCGCTCTATGCCGTCAGCAATAAAAGTCGTTACCGCCATTATATCACGAATTATTTTCTGGACCGGCTCTTCTTTATATTCATGACCAGAAAAAGAAAAGATGGCTATTATCATTTCCGCTATTTCGAAAACCGTTATTTCCCTCCCAAAAAGAAAAACCATTTCTCTGGAACTACCTATGTTCTCACCGGAGGAAATACATTTTCTGCAGCAGCTCTTGTTGCGCAGGCTCTGCGCGACCAGAAGGATGTAGTGGTGGTGGGTGAGGAAACCGGTGGCGGATCATATGGCAACACGGCCTGGTTGATTCCCGACGTGATCCTTCCCAATACCCATGTTCGTTTCCGTCTGCCGCTGTTCCGCCTCGTCATCGACCGCAACAAACCCAGAGGCCGTGGCATCATGCCTGAAGTACAGGTAGGTCCTACGCTCGACGGAATCAAACGGAACGCGGATGTGAAAATGGAAACGATTGTTCATTTGATCCAGCAAAGGGAAAAATAGTCGGGAGTTTGGACTCGGGAGCTGGTGTCCTGTTGAACAGTTTTTTCTTAGTGGTGTTGCCTATACAAGGACCACAGCTGATTGTAAAGGTTGAGAGGAGATAATAAATATTCTGATCTTAGTTTTCATAAATAACACATGACATAGGTTTATCAGTTTGATTCTAATTACCGCTTACTTCCGAAGTGGCCATCAAAGCCTGGGCGAGGTGGTACTCCCGACTTTAAATCATTTCTTTCTGATTTCGTTGATTTCAAAATAGTGTGGGCGATTATTTGGATCGCAGAAACAAATGATCGGGCGATCAGTTTCATATAAACAGATGTGCACGGCCGTACTATCCGCCTGGTAGGAAGCAGGAAGATGATCCAAATGCCTTTTCGGTGACGTCCGGTCTTCCGAAAAGTACCATCCAGCTCCATCTGCTGCTGGATCCCCACCCCAGAAAATAAATCCATCAGCGCAGGTCACTGGTTTCGACCCTTCGCCCTTCTTACAGGAGAACGATACAGCAGATAGAATCAAAAGGAGGAATACACACTTCATACCTGTTCTGACAATCGGGACCCGGAAAGCGTTGCATGGGAGCAAGGAGTTCGGAGTTCAGAGTTCGGAGTCGGGAGTCGGTGAACTATGGAGCGGTTAGTATTACAGGTTGGCGGGAGATTGCTTCGCTACGCTCGCAATGACGTTGATAGGGTTCGAAGCTGACTTTAATTCGAGCGCATGTCTAATAAACTTGCGTTTAACCTTAAGTAAATACCTCCCTCCTTCACAATGAAAAGCAGACTGGAGCCTGTAGTAAACGCTTTAACTAACGTCATTGCGAGCGCAGCGAAGCAATCCCCTGCCATGAGTAGTACTAACCGCCTTGTAGTTCACTGACTCCGAACTCAGAACTCAGAACTCCGAACTGACCTCCGAACTCCCGACTCACATAACTTTAAATTCATCCGCGTCTCTCCAGAATGGAAAGCGGTCGCGCACTTGATTGAGGTGATCTTTATCAAGCGCTATGGTATGAATATCTTCATCGTTTGTTTTATGATAAAGGATGTCCCCGAGTGGATCGATCACCATGCTGTCGCCACTGTGAAAGATATTATTGCCATCATTTCCAACACGGTTTACGCCGATCACGTAACATTGATTTTCGACTGCTCTTGACCGTAAGAGTGTCTTCCAGGCTGTATTTCTTTTCTCTGGCCAGTTGGCCACATAGATCAGTATATCATATTCGAAATCACTTTCTTCACTTGGTTGCTGTCGCGCCCACACCGGAAACCTGAGGTCATAGCAAACTTGGAGGTTGATTCTCCATCCGTTTACCGAAGCGATCAATCTTTTATTTCCGGAATGATAATGCTGGTCTTCCTTTCCATAAGCAAAAAGATGCCTTTTATCGTAGTAACCAAAGCTTCCGTTGGGAAGCATCCAGATTAACCGGTTATAATATTTTCCCTCTTCGTTTATAATGAGGCTTCCGGTGAGGATTAGTTTTTTTTCTGCCGACAGTTTTTTCATCCACTGTACGGAAGGTCCTTCCATTGTTTCTGCCAGCAGTTCAGGCTTCATGCTGAAGCCAGTGCTGAACATTTCCGGGAGCACTACAATCTGCGATTGTTTAATGCTCCTGATCTTTTGTTCCAACATATTCAGGTTGGCCAATTTGTCTTCCCAGTGCAGGGCGGTTTGTATCAGTGTAAAACTGAGCGTTGACATGATGCAAAAAAAGGGAATTAATTTTTGCCGGCAGACCGGGCATTGATTTTGCGCGTATTCATTAACAAAACTACTTCGATGAAAAGCGCCCGACTGCTAGCTCTCACGCTCTTGCTTTGCTGTGTGCTTTATCTGTTTTCTGCGGCGCAGCCTCCGAACATCAGTTTCAATCCTGTCATTACCGGCCTGGCGGCTCCAGTGGACCTGGTGAATGCAGGCGATGGCAGCAATCGACTTTTCATTGTTCAACAGGGAGGACAGATCAAGGTATGGAACGGATCAACGCTGTTGAATTTTATAGATCTTTCAGGCATTATAAGTACTGGGGGAGAAAGAGGTTTGCTTAGCATGGCTTTTCATCCGGACTATGATGGAGTGAACAACCGTTATTTTTTTGTGTATTATACGGACCTGTCGGGAAACATTGCCATCAGCCGCTATCAATCTTCCGTTGCCGACAAAAATATTGGCGATCCTGCTTCGGCTCAATTGATACTCACCATTGGTCACCCGGGTCAAAGCAATCACAATGGTGGCAAGTTGAATTTTGGTCCCGATGGCAACCTTTATTTTGCAACGGGAGATGGAGGAGGTGGCAATGATGTTCCCAACAATGCGCAGAATCCCCTGTCACTTCTTGGCAAGATGATCCGCATTAATGTTGACAATTTCAATGCGCCTCCCTATTACACCGTACCAGCAGACAATCCTTATGTTGGTAATGCCGCATTTGATCCACGTATTTACAATCTCGGGCTTCGCAATCCTTTCCGTTGGAGCTTTGATCAAAATGGAAACATGTGGATCGGTGATGTGGGACAAAACACAAAAGAGGAAATTGATTTCCGGGCTGCCGGTAATACCGGCCATAATAATTTCGGCTGGCGTTGTTTCGAAGGCTATATATCAACGCCCGGCGTTGCCGACTGTATGCCCGCCGACAATGTGTTTCCGGTTTTTGATTATGATAATCCAGGTACAGGAGCAGCTGTAACAGGAGGCTACGTGTACCGCGGTCCCGATTATCCCATCTTCCGTGGGTATTACATGGCCAAGGATGTTTATTCAGGTACGATTTATTTTCTCTGGCCCAATGGCAGCGGAGGCTTTGATTCCGCTTTACAGTCCAACAACAATCTGTTCATTGTTGGATTCGGAGAAGATGAAAACGCGCGGCTCTATGCAGTTTCGCAAAGCGATAATGCCATTTTCCAGGTAGTTGCAGCCGGGGGAACCCCATTGCCGGTGGTGCTGGGCGGGTTCAGTGGAAAACATTTTCCGGGATACAACGAATTGAAATGGACAACCCTTGTGGAGCAAAACCTGAGCCGCTTTTTGGTTGAATTCAGCTCTGATGGAATTAGGTTTGAACGCGTCGGGCTGGTGGAGGCGCGATACAATCCAAATGGAGGCGGTTATGTGTTTCGGCATTCCAACACAGCCAGCTCCAGATCATTTTACCGGCTGGCGATGGAAGATGATGACGGTTCGCTGAAGTATTCTTCTGTCATCAGTGTTTTGTCCAATGAGGCGGGGGTGCATATCTACCCAACTCTCGTTCGTGACCAGGTTCTTCACTTTGTCTCCTCCACTCCTCTCTTTTCAGTGCAGTTGATCAACACAAGCGGAGCCCTCGTCTTTGAACAGGAACTGAATGGCCTGACCGGCTCGGGAAATTTATTTTTACCCTCACTGCCAGCTGGTCTTTATGTGATCCATTTGATTCTAAAAAATGGAATGGTCACAGAGAAAATATTGCTGGATCAATAAGCTGTGATTTTTTACCCTTTCATCTCCCGGAGCACCGGGGCAATGAGCTCCATTTCATATCCCTTTTGAAGTAAATAATCTGTTGTCTTCTTTCTTCGCATGGCTTCCGGTTCTCCATGGAGTATGGAATATTTTTTTTCAGCAAGTTGTAGAAGGGTTTTATGATAGCTCTCCTGATCAATTTCTTTCATTGCTTTGTTAATACTATAGGTGCTCACCTTTTTTTCCCTGAGGGCCCAATGGATTTTATTTCTTCCCCAGTTCTTGAGACGGAAGCGTCCTCCTGCAAATTGTTTTGCAAACCTTTCTTCATTCAGATAATCATCTTCTATTAATAAAGAAATGATTTCGTCGTGTTCTGCCCTCCGTACACCAAGGTCCCATAATTTCTGTTCCACTTCGCTGTGACAACGCTCCTGGTAGGCGCAATAGTGCCGCAGCTTTTGCAGGGCCTGTTCCTTCGTTAAGTATTTTTTTTGCAAAGGCATGGAGGTGTTTATGGTTTGTGGTTGATGAAGAGCTGAAAGTAAATTATTGTACATCTTTCTAACAGTCTCTCGCATCCGAAAATCATCAAAAAAAATACCGGCAATCCAGGTGATCCTGGTTATTCTTCCAGCAACTCAAGGCATCCGAATTCTTTTTCAAGCAGGTTATCATAATAGTCCGCTTTTTGAAAAAGATCATGGAGCATTTCAATGCCGGCTTCCTTGGTCATGTCCAAATCGTACATGATGCAGGATAGAACGATATTCTGCTTGACACAGCTCAACACGAGGCTATCAAGCTTATAATTTTCTTCAAGCAGGAATTGATACAGGGGTTTGATCTTCGCCATATCGGAAGGCAATTGGCATAGATAGGCATCCCCGGCTACAAAATAATTATCAGGATTATAATTGATCTTAATCTTGGCGGTACCTTCTTTTACACTCCAGGTATTGTTGCCATCACGTGCCAGCTTTACATCCTTTCCCAATTCTTTGAGGATGTCTTCTACTGTTTTGGCCACACCCACCGGCTTCGACTCTCGTTCAGGCATCTGGGGAAGTTTCACTTCCGTTCCGCAGTACGGACAATATTTGGTGGCTTCGATATTTGCAGCGAACACCAGGTGGTTGCAACTATGACACCGGGTAGCCGCTTCACCCTTGTGTGGATAATATAATTCAAGTGCTTCTCTTAAATAACTCACCGGAAGGGCAAATCCAAGATTGTCGCCACCACGAATGATAAAAGAGTTGATGCCGATGATCTCTCCTTCTTTATTGACAAGCGGGCCGCCGGAATTTCCCGGGTTGATCGCCGCGTCGATCTGAATATATTTTACTCCATCGCGCACCCGGTCCACTTTGGAGATCACGCCCTGGGTTGCGGTATAATTCAATCCGAAGGGATGCCCAATAGCCACAACCACATCACCATCTTTCGTAGCTTCATAATTTCCAAGCTTTACTTCCGGAATCTGCACATCGGGAGGAGGCTGCAAAAAAGCCAGATCATGTTTCCTATCGGTGAACCATACACGACCCAGCCTTTTGTCGAATAAGCGGCCGGCTATCGTTACTTCTGCGTTTTTTCCAACCACGTGGTCGTTGGTAACAATCAGGTCAAATTCTTTTACATAAAAGCCCGTGCCTGTGCTGGTTTGTGTAGCAATCTGAATGATCGCCGGACGAAAGAGTTCTATGATCTGCTGGGTATTCATAACCTCGGATTACCAGGATTTTTTAGGATTAGGGAAACCAGGATTTGAGAATTTCCTGGATTGCCGGGATGTGGTTTTGGATTTTGGGGATTGCCTGGAGTTTCGGGAATTCATGGATCAGGGTTTTTGTTTTTATGTTTATTAAAAAGTCTCTTGAATTGTAGTGATGAAGAACCAAAATTGATCAATAATCCGGTATCCAGGTGATATGATTCCAGGTAATTTAATCCTTGCACCAGTTCCCTTTCACCCAGATCATAAATTGCTTTCAGTTCCAGGGCGATCTTATCCTCTACCAGAAAATCAATTCTCTTTTTTCCAACCAAATATTCATCATAATAAATCGGCCATTCCACTTCCGACTGAAATGAAATTCCTGACCGCTCCATTTCAATCGCCATACACCGCGCATAGATAATTTCCTGATAGCCCGGACCCATCGTCCGATGAACCTTCATTGCACAACCAATGATCTTTCCAGTCAACTCAGAATGTTTCAAACTTTCTTCCATCTACTCAACTTCGCATCCTGTCTTAAATTCACCAAGAGATTTTTCTCCTGCAATCTGTTTTATTTCTCTTTAATTTCAACTTCCATTCCACTATATAATTATCCTCTATAATCCTTTCTTCTTTCTTCTTTTCTCTTCCTCTGCTTCTGTTTCTTTTTCCTTTTAATCTTTCCAATCCAAAAAACATATCCGGGGAATCCAGGCAATCTCAAAATCCTGGTTTCCCTAATCCTAAAAAATCCCGGTAATCCCAGGTTCATTTAGTCTCCAGGTTCAAATACTCGATCTCGGTTGTGAAGCTCTGGTTGAAAGAGACCGGACTGTCAAATTTGAGCTTGTCTGTTTTAAATTCCAGCTCGGGATATTTTTCCTTCCATCTTTCTTGTATGTTTCTGATCCTGGCAATGATGCCCTCCTTGTCGTATTCAGCTGTTGCCTTATTGTAATAAATTTCACGATAGCCCATCTCCTTAAAATAATCACCATAATTTATCTGCATCAGCAAATGAAAAAGCTCCGACAAGGGCCGGGGCAAACTGTAAGAATACTGGCAATAAGAAAGTCCATATTCACTGATCTGCGCCGCGATCTCCGGAAGTTTATTCTCCTTGTACCAGGCTACATTCTGGTTGGCATTGTAAATGGCGTCGGCAATGGTTTTATAATTTTGAGGTGTTACGATGGAGAAAGTATATTTTGATCGAAAAATATAAGGATAGAATTCTTCCTTTTCCTTAGCCATCATGCGTTGATAGCATTCCATCATCTCCTGGTTTTTTTCGGTGACCATCCTGTCGTCCTTGCGAAAATAAATCTCGACGATCTTCTCCAGCTCATACAATAGTTTTCCTTCCGGCTGAATCAGATAGTCGATGCGGTAAGCCAGGGCCAGGAGCAGGTATGCAATTCCGCCAGAAAATTTATCCGTGTCCACCCCGTTGATCAGGTTGATGGTTTCCTGGATCCATTTTTTAAAATACTTCAGTCGCACTTCTTTTTCTTCATCCGGAATTTGGGTCACGTGCGCCATATCCGTGGGAAGCAAGGTGGTAAAATCCTGCACCAGCAGGTCGTCCTGCTTGTCCGCCTTTGTAGCCAGTTCTTTCAGACCATAATACAGTTTGCTGGGATTGGCAGTAGCGATATCACTATCGAAAAGCATGGAGAGCTTTTCCCCATTGAGTGCATAGCGGGTATAATAAAGATTGAAGTTCATCTCCAGCAGCCTTCTCATCACTGGCACACTGGGCTGGGGCATATGAGCCAGTTGAACTTCTGCTTCGAGAAGTTTTTCATCATAGCGTCCCCTGATGATCTTTGAACCCTGATAAAATTCAAAGCTGCCTTTTGTTCCATCTTGCGCGTGTAAAACATTAGTGGTCTCATCATCGCGCAGATAATCAAAAAAAGCAGAGATGCTTTCAAAATATTTTTTATCCCTGAACAATGATTCCGCCTCATTCCACTTCTCTACTTTTTCAACCGTCTTGTTGTTGTCGGAGTAGCGGCCAAACATGATCCCGGGCTCGGCTTCCTCTTCGGTTTTTTTCTTCGACCAGCTAAATATCCTATCCAGCATATGGCAATCTCTTTGAGGATGCTTTGTTTGCGCAACAAATTTCCGTAATCAGCGCTAACATCCGCATATTCTTTTCAGGCGGTGATAAATAACTTCAAATTGCGGGCCGGGAGTTGGGAGTTCAAAGTTCAGAGTTCAGAGTTCAGAGTTCAGAGTTCAGAGTCGGTGTACTATAAGGCAATTAGGTTTACAGGTTTCGACGTTCAGGGTTTTTTTCTGCATTTTAAAATAGGTAGGACGCTAAGGACCGACTGCCTCATAGTACACCGACTCTGAACTTTGAACTCCAGAACTCCCAACTCCGGACTCCGAACTCCTCTCTGGTTCGTACACGGAAAATCCTTAGTTTCGCCGCTACCAGTTTTCAAATTTTAAACATGAAATTTATTGTTTCCTCCTCCCAATTACTGAAACAACTGCAGCACATAGCCGGGGTCATCAATTCAAATACGGTCTTACCTATTCTCGAAGATTTTTTATTTGAAATAGAAAAAGGAAAGCTGACAGTGGTAGCTACGGACCTGGAAACAGTGATGCGCATTCAGCTGGATATTGAAGCAAAGGACAGCGGCAAGGTCTGTATTCCTGCAAAGATCCTGATGGACTCATTAAAAAATATTGCCGACCAGCCGCTTAGCTTTAACATCGATAAAAATTTTGCAGTAGAAATCACCAGCGATAACGGTAAGTACAAAGTGATGGGTGAAAATCCCGACAATTTTCCCAAGGAACCGGCTGCAGACGATACCACAGTACTCTCTATGACTGCAACAGCGCTCATCACCGCTATCAACAAAACACTTTTTGCCGTCAGCAACGATGACCTGCGTCCCGCCATGACCGGCGTTTATTTTGAATTGAATAAGGACTTTATCCAGTTTGTGGCTACAGATGCACACAGGCTGGTACGGTACAAAAGAACGGATGTTCATTGTCCCCGTCCTGATTCTTTTATTGTTCCGCGCAAGCCACTGAACCTTTTGAAAGCCGCGCTGCCCGATAATGAAGACGAGATCAACCTCAGTTACAACAGCAATCATCTTTTTGTAAAACACGGCACCACCCAAATGAGCTGCCGGTTAATTGACGCACGTTTCCCCGATTATAAAGTCGTGATTCCTTCCGACAATCCTTATAAAATGGTGGTGGCGAAAAATGATTTCCAAAGCGCTCTTCGCCGCGTGAGTGTATTCAGCAACAAAAGCACCAACCAGGTTGCGCTGAACATCAGTGGCAGTGAACTGCAACTGGCCGCACAGGATGTTGATTTTTCTTTTGAAGGTAACGAGCGCATGAAATGTCAGTACGACGGTCAGGACCTGACCATTGCTTTCAATGCGCGCTTTCTGATCGAAATGCTCAATGCTGCGGACAGCGAAGAAGTCCGGCTGGAGCTTTCTACTCCTACTAAGGCCGGTATTTTAAAACCAACCGAACTCGATGATCATGAAGAACTACTGATGCTGGTAATGCCCCTGATGCTAAACCAGTAAAAATAATTCTCAGAAAAATTGCCAACCCGCAAGCCCGGCAGTTTTTTTGCAGGAACGAACTCGATAGAACACTGTGTTGGATTGACCTTCCGGTGTCGACTGGAATTGGTGACCGTGTAATCAGTCTTTATGGACTTTGTACCACTACGCTCGTTTGACAATTATATTGAAGCGCACATCGTCCTCAACATGCTTCAGCATGAGTATATCAATTGCCATCTTAAAGACGAAAACATCATTACCATCGATCCCTTTTTAAGTCCTGCACTCGGAGGAATGAAACTCATGGTGCATCATGTTCACGTTGAAAGGGCCTGGGATCTGATGGAACAGGCAGAGCAGGCTTACCTCAAAGATGTTCCCTGTCCGGTTTGCAAATCACATACGCTCAAGGCCGTTAGCATTACACGCGAACACAAATGCAAGCTTGGTGCCCTGGCGAGCATGATGCTGAATGGACACTCCGTGGAAGTCACCAAAATTTACCAATGCAGCAAATGCGGTTATGATTTCAAGGAGCTTCCAAAAATGAGAAGCTAGCAAGAACCGGAGCGGACAAACAGATGCATGACTACGATTGACGTTTGAATTCCCTTATTGAACCGGAACGTAAAACTCTCCATTGGTGATACTGATCTTAGTTCCACTTCGCACATCACCGTTCTCATAGTAATCGCCACTGAATGTTCCTCTTGTGGTATTCTTATCCATTGAAGTGATAATCACTTTGAAATGGTTGGCAATCGTGGTATTGTAAGTCGCACCATCCTCTGCCACCGACTGACCGGCTTCGTATTCCTTCCCACTGTTTTCATAAGTAGTCAATAAAGTATAGTTCGTGGCGGCATCCTGATATTGTCCGGAAGCAATGTTGCTGCCTCCCGGGTCGTTATTCAGGTAGATGCCCAGATAGTCGTCCGTCGAAGTCATTGTATTGGTGCCAAGAATCGTGAACTCCACATAGCCTGATGTTGTATCAGCATGAGCCAGTACGTGACCCGTATAGGTTTTTGTAACTCCATTTACAGCAAAACTTACGTGATAGTTGGTATCGGCGGAATTTTCTTTTTTGCAAGAGAAAAAGCCAATAATGACAAGGGCAGCGAATAGTTTCTTCATAGTAAATTTTTGCCAATATCGTCCAAACCGCTTACATATGCAAGGCGAGTTGCTCATATCTAAGAAAATACCGCCGGCCAATAGAAATAGGATAAAATTTAGAATTCATTTAACAAGTACTGCACAAACTAAGACACTACGTTCCTCCGCGCTTCTGCTTAGCTGCTTTTGAAAATTGTACCTTAGTACGGACTTAGCAGTGAAATCCTCTTTATGTGGCATAACCTGATTGAACATTTTCAAACCCTGGAGAACAGGCCTGTGGAAAGACTGATTCTGCTTGTGGGCGGCATGCTGGTGCTCTGGGGCGCAGAGGGAGCAATACCACTACTCGCGCTTCAATATAGAAAAACCAAATTGCGCCACGCTTCTATCAACTTTAGCTTTACAATCATACACCTCTTCATCCACACGGGCTTCGCTGTTTTTATCGTTCTCCTTTCCGATGCCTGCAAAAAAAATGATTTCGGCCTGGTCAATTGGTTGAATTGTTCTGTGTTTTGGACAGTAGTGATCTCGTTTCTCGTGCTTGATTTTTTTGGAGGATGGCTGGTGCACCTGGTGCAACACAAGACCCGGTTCCTCTGGCGCTTTCACGTCATCCACCATTCAGATAATAATGTAGATGTTACTACTGGACTCAGGCATCACCCCATCGAAAGTGTGTTGCGGGGCATTTTCTTTTTTTTGGGTGTACTGGTTTCCGGAGCGCCGATGTATGCAGTGATGATCTTTCAAACCCTGCTTATTCTTTCCACACAGTTCACTCATGCAAATATTCGCTTACCACGCTGGCTCGACAAACCTTTGAGTTTTGTTTTAGTGTCTCCCGATATGCACAAAGTGCATCATCACTGGCAACTTCCTTATACAGACAGTAATTACGGTGCTGTTCTTTCCATCTGGGACCGGATGTTTGGAACCTACAAAAACCTCGAGGCTTCAAAAATCAAATACGGACTTGACCGCTACTATCCCAATGAACAGGATGAAAACTTCGGCATGCTCGTTCGACGACCTTTTAGCAAACTTGAATAAAGGGTTTCACGCCAAGACGCTAAGAAAAAAAGCCGCAAAGGTCGCTGTCGCTCCTGCGAGTATTTGTTATTTAGAAGGAGTATTACTAATGGAAAGAAACAATAAATATAAATAGTTCCGAAAGGATTCGAAGTCTCGAGAATTTACAAGCGATTCTGCTTTCATATTTCTGACGATTATAATTAGTAAACTCTAATTAACAAGCGTTCTAAAATAATTTCAGGATCGACAGCGACCTTTGCGCCTTTTATTCTTTGCGTCTTGGCGTGAAACAAAAACTAGAACCCCACAAACCCCTGCGTCCTCTGCGTCCTTTGCGTTTAAAAAAATCTTCGCGTCTTTGCCTCCTTGGCGTCTTTGCGTGAAACCCTCCCTCCTCTTACCTTCGCAGCCATGAAGAAGATCGCCATGATTCCCGCGCGATACGAAGCCAGCAGGTTTCCCGGTAAACTAATGCAGATGCTGGGCAACAAAACCGTGATCGCTACGGTTTACCTGGCTACAAAGGGCACAGGTTTGTTTGATGATGTTGTAGTGGTCACCGACAGCGAAATAATTTATGAAGAGATCCGCTCCCTGGGTGGCCATCCGGTGAGAAGCAGGAAAGAACACGAAAGCGGTTCTGACCGCATTGCGGAAGCGGCTGCTGATATGGATGTAGACATTATACTGAATGTGCAAGGCGACACGCCCTTTATTAAAAAAGAACCACTGGAGAAACTGCTTCAACTCTTTGATGATGCTTCCGTTCAGGTAGCATCGTTGATGCAGGCCATCACAGATGAAGCTACCATTGCCGATCCTAACCGGGTTAAAGTTTGTGTGGACCGCAACATGAATTCCCTGCTCTTCAGCCGTAGCGTGATTCCATATCCGAGAAACAATAAAGCAGCTATTACCCACTACGAGCATATCGGTGTCTATGCTTTTCGGAAAAAAGCTCTTCTCGATTTTACCAGCTGGCCGGTCACTCCGCTCGAAGACGCAGAAAAGATTGAATGCCTTCGCTATCTCGAACATGGAGTTCCCTTGCGCATGGCCCTCACGGATTACATCGGCGTGTCCATCGATACCCCCGAAGACCTGGAAAAAGCAAAGAAGACGATATTGTAATTCTTCGGTCGTCAGACATCAGTCGTTAGTAGTATTCATCTTGCAGCTAATAAAATGAACCTAGTTGAATATTGTAAGCCTTTAGATGCTTCTCGATATTCCTGTTCAAAACCGGGAATTGCCCGCCCACAGCCCGCGTCGGACGAGCGACGACTTATCACTATCTTTCGCCAAAAAGGCCAATGAAGGCAGACAAATATTTTCGCTATCTGATTCCTGTTTCTCTTTTCGGTACCAACCGCACCAAGGATATCCTCAATGTCAATCCAACGGTAAGCATCGAACGAAAAGAGCCCGAAAAAGTTTTTATTACCGTGTACGATTACGATGAAAACAGCATCAATGAATGCCATTTGAAAAACATCGAGGAAACAATGGCCTTCAGGGAAAATAAACATATCAGCTGGATCAACATTGATGGCTTGAGAAAAAAAGATGTAGATCTGGTCAGCGAGAAATTTGGCATTCACCCACTTATTGCAGAAGACATATTGAGTTTGGGTCAGCGGCCGAAGATGGATGAAGTGGATAATATTCTTTACTGTCTGCTCAACATGCTCTACTACGATAACAACACACAAACTGTAGAACAGGAACAGGTAAGTATAGTGCTTGGAAAAGATTTTGTCATCACCTTCCAGGAAGATCCACAAAAAGATGTATTCAACCCTATCCGCGATAAGCTGAAAGTACCCAATAGCAAACTAAGACAACGTGGAGCAGACTATCTCTGTTATTCGATGCTGGATGTGATCGTCGACAATTATTTTTTTGTGATGGAAAAACTGGGCGAGCATATTGAACAGGTGGAAGAAGAAGTGATCCGCAGCAGTGATAAACGCTCGCTCGCAAGGATCAACCAGCTCAGAAAAGAACTCATCATCCTCAAAAGAAATATTGCTCCTGTCCGTGACCTGATCAACGGCATCATCAGAAGCGAAAGCGTTCTTCTCGACAGCAGCACGACCCGTTATTTCAAAGATGTGCAGGACCATATCACACAAGCCTATGACCTCAATGAAAACTACCGGGATATCATGATCAGCATGCAGGACCTTTATATCAATAATGTAAATCTGAAGATGAATGAAGTGATGAAGGTCATGGCCGTAGTAACCTGTTTGCTTGCCCCAGCCACCGTTATCGGCGGCATCTTCGGAATGAACTTCGACACCAACGTCACTTTCTTTCACAAACCCTGGGGTTTCTACACAGCTGTTTCACTCATGCTCCTGATTCCCATCTGGATGATCTGGGCCTTTCGAAAAAGAGGATGGTTCTAGGAGGAGTTGGTTGTTGATAGTTGGTAGTTGATATAAGAGATTTACCGCTCTCCGCTCTTATCTTCTCCTTGGGAGCGACAGCGACCTTCGCGCCTTTAACTCTTTGCGTCTTGGCGTGAAACAATTTCAGTCGTTTGACCGCTGATGTCCGCCATCTGAGGGCTGACGACTCTTATATACAGGTACTGTGCTGCAAGGTTCTCCATACATGATGCTTTTGACTACGGGTCGCAGAAGGCGTGTTATTTCCGCGTAGGCAAAACTGCCGATCGCGCTGTCACCACAGCCTTTTACTACAATGCGCTGTCCGGAAAATTCATCGGGGTTGATGCGTGAAATGTTTTTTAAGAATAAATGTTTGTGCATTTCCTCCGATGTTCCTACATAGATTTCTTGAGCAACCGGTTCCAGTGCGCTGGCCACCAGCATATAGGCCCAGAGCGGAATAATGGCATCGGCGGTACAGGTAATGGCTACATTTTTTCCTGAATACACATTCCAATCCAGGTTCTTCAGGCCTTCACGAAAATCTTTTTCTTTCAGGATCAGTCCCATGAATAGATAATCCTTCAGGTCGAAGACAACAACCTCTCCAGATGGAAGATATTTTTCCAGGTCCACGGTTACCAGCCCGCTTCCAGCCACCTTGTTTACGATTGCATCGCTCATACTACAAAATTAGACGCTTTGTTCTTAAACCAAAGCCAAAGCATATTTGATGCACAGACATAAAAAAACCGCCCCCATGGAGCGGTTGTATCTGCAAATATTTTTTCAATAAAATTTAGAACGATTGTCTTTGATGCTTGCCGACCGTTTCAACACTTCCAGAATTGGATTGTATCCCTGCTGCATTTGCTGCTGCAGTCCCTGTCTTTGCTGCATCTCCATCATCCTGCGCTGTTCATCGATATTGGCTGTTTCTACCGGTGTGGTGGTAACATTATCTACGCGCAACACAAACACACCAGACGTACCTGCAATAGGCTCTGATACAATCTTTCCCTTGTTAGCCGGGTTGAACGTAGCGCCGATCACTTTGGGTTCATAACCCAGTGAAGGTCCTCCGCCCATTCTCAGACTGTCGGCTGTTTGAACAGGCTGCTGCATTTTGGAAGACACTTGCTCCAGCGTAGTTACCTGTCCAATTTTTTTCAATAGCTCTTCGCCTTTTTTACGGTTGCGAAGCAGGGGTTCAATTCGGGTGCGCACAGCATTTACACTTTGCAATCCTGGTTCATTCACTTCGGTTACAATCGCCACTACATAATCGTCGCCCACTCTTTCCGGATCAAGTACATCGCCTTTGCTTGCATCAAAAATTTTCTTTACAAAACTTCTTGCAGGCGGAAGACCCTGAATGGAATAATCCATAGGACCAATATCGTTCGCTACCAGTTTGCTCTTACCCTTTGATCTCAGGTTCTTGTCGAAATTGGCATTGAAAGACTGGAGGTCGCGGCTGTCGCCCGCAAAAAGGTTGGCATCGTTATGCGCCTGCTGGTCGGTTTCAGGACTTGCCAGAATATCTCTTGAGAGGTAAGCAATTTTATATGCAGGTGAAGAACCCTTCTGCGACATCACCTCTATAAGATGGTATCCGAATTCCGTTTTTACAATTCCTACATCACCGGTTTTATGTCCAAAAGCAAATTCGGTAAACTCAGGAACCATTTGACCGTTGGCCGTCATATTATCATAAACACCGCCCTTGCTCTTGCTTCCGGGATCTTCAGAAAACTTCGCGACAAGGCTGTCGAATTTCTGTCCTTTGTTGAGCAAACCCTGAATACTGTCCATCAAATGTTTGGCCGTGCTGTCTTCCCTGGTCCTGTACATTTGTCTGGTTTGCGGATCGCTCTGCATGGTAGCAATCAGGATGTGACGAACCTTCACCGTGTCGGGCCACTGTTTTACATCCAGGATCTTCGATAGAACATAGACAGATTTATTTGTTTTTGGACTCACATCAAGATAAGGTCCATAAACCTGACCAATAGGTGCACTCAAAAAAGAATCTTTCTTGGAACTTTGAATGGCATTCCTGCTTACATAAGTATCAAAGAAAGGGAAATCGGTCCCGTTTACCTGCGTAAACTCCGTGAGGTTTGTTTTTGCTGTATCGAATGCAGGCTTCAGTTGCAAAAGGCCAGTGCGTACAGTCAAGCTGTCGGAAGCAGTGGGCGCGGCACTGAATAATACATAGCTGATGGAACGGCTTTCATCTTTTTGTTCAAATTCATCTTTGTGTTCTTTCTCGTATGACCTGATCTCGTCGTCGCTTATTTTAACGGTGCTGTCGGGAACCGTCGAATAATTAACGGTAACATAGGAGATCTTGCCCAGGAGACTATTGTCGGCATTTCTTTTTTCGAGATACCATTTCGGATAATAGATGGTATTGGTGAGCAGGGCCATATATTTAGAAAGAAGGCGCTGCGATTTTACCATTTCCATTTGTTGGTTGATATAGTCTTTCTGCTCCTGCTTTCCAGACTTCAACAACATGTTCACCTGCTGTTGTGCCGCCGTACCATTGAATTTTCCTGAAGAATCAGTGAAAACCTGGCTAAGAAACTGAGGAGGATTGGCTCCATAAAGAACCTCTCTCATTTCTTTATCAGTTACAGTCAGTCCCAGCTTTTCATATTCGTCATTCATGACCAGGTTTGTCACCTGCTCATCCCACAATCCCTGAACGATCTGCTGACGACGGTTATCATCTACAGGATATCCCTGTTGCTGTTCGTTCTTCTCTTCGTTCTGGATTTTTTGTTCGAATGCAATGCGGTCGATGGGCTTTCCATTTACCTTTCCAATTGTGTTGCTTGGCCTGTTGGAAAACAGACCGGTTTTTCCGGCAAAGGCATCCATCATGATGAAGCCCAATAAAGAAACAGCAATCGCAATCACCGCCCATCGGGCATACTTGTCTCTGATTTTCTGAATAACTGACATAACGGTGGTGTTCTCTTTTAAAAACGGATGGCGAAAATAGGGGAATTCCCTCTATGAAAAAAATGTGGAAAACCCCTGAAAGCCGCAAAGTTCAAGGGTTTTATGAGACTTTGATTCCATCATTTGGGAATCAATTCCGGTTTTAATTTTTTGTTGGGAAATTCTGGAAGGCGCCAGATTCCAATGGAATCCTTAATCCGAAAAAAGTTCTGTGGATTAGCCGGAATTTCTGTGTATAAACCATGTGGAACTGTGACATGGAACGTGCAGACTATGACAGCAATTTTACGGTTTTGGTTTTCGAGTAGTTTTATCGGGAACAACCCGGACATTTCCCTCGTAAAATCCACAGAAGAAAATTTTCATAGCAAAGGTTTTTTATTCAGACCTGGGAAATACACAGCGCTGTGAATATGCCCGCTAACCAAGTCTCCGCCCTAACTTTGTTGTGTATGCAGGGGTAATAAACTGTGGATAATGCAGAATTTTTGATCTGCCAAATTCAGAAAAACTTATTTATCCCCGAATCCACAGCCCTAATAGTAATAGGTTTATTTATAAAAATAAGAATACTATATATTATTATATGGATAAGGAAATGTTGATAGCGAGAAATGAGCTGGGTGAAAATGGCTTCCTTGATCTTGACCTGGATCCATCGCTCGACCTCTTTGCACAGATTGAAAGACTGAAGAAAGAAAAGAATGCCATCATACTCGCGCACCTCTATCAGGAACCCGACATCCAGGATGTAGCCGATTATATTGGCGATTCATTGGGACTCGCTCAGCAGGCCGTAAAGACCGATGCTGACATGATCGTGTTTGCCGGCGTACACTTCATGGCTGAAGGCGCCAAGATCCTTAATCCGTCTAAAAAGGTGGTTATACCCGATCTGAAGGCTGGATGTTCCCTGAGTGAAAGTTGTCCTCCTCCCCTTTTCAAAAAATTCAGGGAACAGCATCCCGATCATATCGTGATCTCTTATATCAACTGCAGCGCGGGCATCAAAGCCCTGAGCGATATCATCTGTACCAGTTCCAATGCCAAAGCCATTGTAGATAGCCTCCCCAAAGAACAGAAGATCATTTTTGCTCCGGACAGGAACCTCGGTGCCTGGGTCAACAAAGTAACCGGAAGGAACATGCTTCTGTGGAATGGAGCCTGCATGGTTCACGAAATATTCAGCCTGGAAAAAATCACCCGCCTCAAACTGCGGCACCCAAATGCAAAACTGATTTCCCATCCCGAATGCGAGGAACCTGTTCTCAAAATTTCGGACTTCATCGGTTCTACCACGCAACTCCTGACCTATACCCGAAACACGCCACACAAGGAATTCATCGTGGCTACTGAAGCGGGCATTCTTCACCAGATGGTGAAGCAGTCGCCCGACAAAACCTTTATTCCTGCGCCTCCCGATAATAGCTGTGCCTGCAATGACTGTCCGCACATGAAACGCAATACCCTGGAAAAAGTTTATCTATGCATGGAATATGAGCAGCCTGAGATCCTGATGCATGAAGAACTAAGGCTGCAGGCAAAAAAATCATTGGACCGTATGCTGGAGATCAGCGCGCGGTTGGGGTTGTGATGAGAGATGGGAGATGAGGGATGTGGGATGTGGGAAGAGAATAATATTTTGAAAAGGAAGTGAATTAACAGACGCGTTTTTGATTTGCTGAATCGGAAGCTGTTGATTAGATTAGCGACCTGCTATGAAATGGATCTGTATTCTATTGTTGTTGATAGTTGTATCACCGGGTTTTTCACAAAATACAACAGACAGTAATTATTTGGCGTGGAGTTCCAAAAGAAGACTCACCGTAACCGATTTTGAGATCCGGATTGCAGGTGAGAAGACTTCTCCGTCTTTTGCGCAATTCTATATTGACTATCGTACCGGCCCTGTTGATTTTATGAAAAAGAATTTCAACGACAAGGTCCATACTTATTTCATCAGGTCTGCTTCCTGGATCGATACAACGATCAGCATGAATATTTCACTCCGTTACCAGCAAACACTTTTCGATCTGAGCGAGGTTTATGCACGGCAGTTCCGCAAACAGCTGAAGGCAAACAAAAAGAAAAGCCTGTATAACGACACTTATGGTAAAACGCTGGATGCGGAGATCATGACCAGTTTTTCGAAAAGAAGAATTGACTATGATAATGAAACACGCTGGGGCCAGGACGAAGAGAAACAGCAGCAATGGGAAAAGGAAATTCAGAAAGAACTATCAGAGTTGAGCGAATTCTCCAACGAAAAATAAAGCCATGGCTGGCTATTCAGGAACTCCCCTTGCAAAAAAGCTGGGCATGAAAGATGGATCGGTCGTTTCCATTTTTCACCAGCCGGAATATTATTTCAACCTCTTTCCTTCACTTCCCGACAATATTCGCTTTGTTGACGATCCTAAAATCAAAAAGGACATCATTCACTACTTCACCAGGAGCGCAAAACAGTATGTAAAAGACCTGCCACTACTCAGGAAAAGCATTGTTCCCAATGGCGCCATCTGGATCTCCTGGCCAAAAAAATCTTCCGGTGTTCACAGCGACGTTGATGAAGATTTTATCCGGCAAATGGCAATAAAAAATGGATTGGTAGATATCAAGGTTTGTGCAGTAGACGAAACCTGGTCGGGACTTAAGCTGGTGATTCCGGTTAAGGAGAGAAGCTTCGAGTTTTGAGCTATGAGAGCTTATAGCTGAGAGCTTTTGGCTGAAAGCTTTTTCATGGGTGTAGCCTTCGGCGAGAACAATGTTTTTAAAGTCACAATTGAAGTTGGTCACTGATAATTTGGGGGATTGCTTCGCTGCGCTCGCAATGACGCCTCTGGTATCGGGTTTATCTTATAAATTCGAGAGTGTTGATATGCCCTGCCTATAATCAGAGACCGAGACTGTATAAAGCGAAGCAATCCCCTCGAACCACTAGTGAAAAACCGCAATTGTAACTATAAAAACATTGTTCTCGCCGAAGGCTACCCCTATGAAAGCTATCAGCCAACAGCTATCAGCTATCAGCTCTCATAGCTCACAGCTTTATCTTTGAGACCATGAGAAAGCCGGAGATTTTATCATCAGATCTAAACACTACTCTCGGATATTTCTTTGCAATACTTTGTGTGATCACTTATGCCGGAAGTTTTTTCTTTCCCCTGATGGACAAGGATGCAGCCCATCATGCAAACATCGCCCTGCACATGGTGGAACACAAGGATTACATCAACCTTATTGACCGTGGTCAGGATTATCTGGACAAGCCCCATTTTCTTTTCTGGATTTCAGCCCTGAGCTTTCAGATATTTGGTGTGAACACCTTTGCCGATCGTTTTCCCGCCTTCCTCTTCACGCTCCTGTCCCTGTTCAGCACGTACAAATTATGCAGGCATCTTTCTGATAAAACGACGGCCAGACTTTCAGCTCTTATTCTTGCGACAGCACAAGCCTTTATTTTTTCGTTGAATGATGCGCGCATGGAGGCGCCGCTCACCGCCTGGATCATTACCGCCATCTGGCAATTGGCATTATACATCGACAAAAGACATTTTATTTCTCTTGCTCTTTCTGCTCTGGCCACGGCCCTTGCTTTTTCTACCAAGGGATGGATTGGACCAGCCATCATTTTTGTTTCGGCATTGTTTTATGTGATGCAGCAGCGTTCATGGTCCGTTCTTTTTTCCGTGAAGACCTGGCTCTTTATTCCAGTTTTTGTTCTTTTCATTTCACCGGTCCTCTATGCTTACTATCAGCAGTTCGACCTTCATCCCGACAAGATCATCCGCGGACAAAGCCATCGTTCCGGCATTCGTTTTATATTATGGGACCAGCTCTTCGAACGTTCGGAAGGATTTGACCAGGGAAATCGTGGCAGGAACAGTGATTATTTTTTTCTCTACCATACTTTTCTGTGGGCATTTTTTCCATGGAGTATCATGGCTTATACGGCATTGATCTTTTGGATAAGAAAGTTTTTTGTTGACCGGATAAACAGGCAGCCTTTCCAATTTGCTGCTCTTTCTTTTTTATTTGTGCTCTTTCTCATTTCTTTTTCCAAATTCAAAATGCCGCACTATATCGTCATGTTGTTTCCACTAGCTGCTATCTTTACAGGAGACTATGTCCGGCACATCGTTGCCGCTCAAAAGGCACTGAATATATTTTATCCTATGCACCTGGTGTTTGCCCTGATCATTTTGGTGGCCACCATTGCGTTGAATTATTATTTTTTCTGGCCGCCCAACTTCTTTGTTCTGATCTTTGGCTCTCTGCTGATGATTGTATTTGTGATTCTTCTGATTCGAAGATGGCCGGAAAGAGCGCGGCAACTTATTTACATCACCGCCGGAATGTCGCTGCTTTTTAATTTTTTTCTCAACTACGATTTTTTTCCCAACCTCATGAAGTACCAGGCAGGAAATGAGCTGGCAATGGATATGAAAACGCGCGCGCTTAATATCAACGACAATGATATTTTATTGATCGAGCAACAGGCGCACAGTTTTGATTTTTACAGAGGGCACAATCATCAACTTCTGGATGCCGAAAGCTTTTCCACACATTTTCCCGGGGTAAAGGATAAATATTTTCTGTTGACAAACAGCCAGCGTAGTATCATAGAACAGCAAGGATTTAAAATTGAGCCCGTGATTTCACACGTGGATTACAATGTTGCCATTGTGAAATATAATTTTCTAAACCCTGCTACGCGAAACCAGGTATTGGATACTCTGATGCTCGCGAAAATCTACCCCAGGTGATGAGGATGAACTTTAAAAATCGCTTCGTTGCGGGGAAAGCGAACGATGAGAAAAAGAAGAAGGCCTGTTCCGCATTCCAGCAGTTCCGCGTTTTTTTCATGATGAAGTAGCGAAGTGGCCAGCACAAGTGCTGCAAAGCTGATGACCTGATACAGACGCGGCACGGGCACGCCGGAATAATTAAGAAAACTTTTCACCCTGGCATTTTTTTCATACAGCAATGGAGCAATCAGAAGATAAATGCCCATGGCGATACCGAGCAGCAAGGTGAACACCAGCTTATTGAGCCTTACATGATCCACAATGAGGTTGTGAATATTCAGTTCCTGCTGTGTATTGTTTTTTTGAAAATATTCGGGACTCCTGATTCCGAATATTCTTTGCCCCCAGGAAATTTCTTCTCCGGCGCCAAAGAAAAGAAGGAGCGCGAGTCCTAAAGTCACCATGAGGAACCAGGCATTTCGCTTACCCAGCAACCGGAAGAAACGGATAAGGCTTACAACAGATGCCAGGGCAAGTCCTGCCACCGTCAGCCATTCTACAATACCATCTTCATGCACATAGCGAAGGAAGAGTGGGAGGTTGGTATAGAAAAGAATATATCCGGTAAGCAGGATGAAAAAAAGTACGACCAGTACCAGTTTCTCGGTAAGAGACATTTTAGATTGTGAAGCAGGCAAGTTTATTTTTTTTACAAGGTAAATAGATTCAGAAAAGGGCAAAGAATTTACTGAATTCCTGTTCACTTCAGTTTTTGAAGCAGGTTGCTTGCTTTTTCCAATGTAGATTCCTTTTTTGCAAAACAAAAACGAAGCACCTGGTTATTGGTCTCATTTTGATAGAATGCCGAAACAGGTATGCTGGCCACACCAAATTCTTTTGTTAGCCGCACGGCGAAATCTTTTTCTGAATCCTCAGAAATTTTTTTGAAAGAATAGATCTGGAAATAACTCCCAAAACTTGGCAGCGGATCGAAGCCGGTGCCCTTCATCAATCCCTGGAAATAATCTCTTTTCTTCTGCAGAAACAGCCCGAGATCTGAATAATGCTCGCGCTTCTTCAAAAAATCTGCAATGGCCACCTGTTTGGGCGTGTCACAACAAAAGCAATTGAACTGGTGGATCTTTCTGAACTCTTTCATCAGTGCAGCAGAAGAAATGCAGTAGCCCAGTTTCCAACCCGTGCAGTGGTACACTTTTCCAAATGAAAAACAAACGAAACTGCGCTCGAGCAGGTCAGGATATTTCAACATGCTTTCGTGTAAACGGTTGTCGAAGATCAGGTGCTCGTACACTTCATCACTGATGATGATGATCCTTGTGTCTTTAACAACCAGGCGGAGTTGATCAATATCGTTTTTGTCCAATACACTTCCGGTTGGGTTGTGCGGAGAATTGAGCAGGATGGCTCTTGTTTTTTCTGTAATATTTCTTTTTACTTCTTCCCAATCGATTTTGTATTCGGGAAAACTGAGTTGCAGGGGAATGGCCTTTGCTCCATTGAGTTCAATGGAGGGAATGTAGGAGTCGTAAGCGGGTTCAAACACGATCACTTCATCATTCGGACGTAAAATGGTTGTGAGCGCAGTATAGAGTGCATAAGTGCCGCCGGGCGTAACGGTAATTTGTTCATCGGGATGGATGGAAGCATGGTAGAGGAATTCTGTTTTTTCGGCAATGGCTTCGCGAAGTGGAAGATAACCGTTCATGTGCACATATTGATTATGACCGTTTCTCATGGCCTCATTCACCAATGAAATCAATTCTTCGTTCATGGGAAAATCCGGAAAGCCCTGACCAAGGTTGATGGCTTTGTATTCGGCAGCCAATGAGCTCATCACCGTAAATATGGTGGTGCCAACATTTGGAAGCTTGGATTGTATCTGCAAGGAAAAAAATTTTGGAGACCAAATTTAGGAATGGTGACTTTCTCAGGTCGATTTTGTTTCACGCCAACCTGCCGGCAGGCAGGGACGCAAAGATTTATTAAATGCAAAGGACGCAGAGAGCGCGAAGGGAAGAGTAGAAACAGAGCGGAGTGAGAGCTTCAAGGCAGAGAGATCATTCTTAACACTTATTAGTTGCCTAATAATTTTTTTTAAAAGCATTAGCCAGATAAAAAATAAAGTCCTGATAAACTATCTGCGCGAAAAGCTCAGGGTTCTCCTTTCTTCACGGTGAAACCTCTTTCTCTGTTCGCCAACTATCAGCTTACAAAAGCAGTTACTTCAATTTCAATGAGGTATTCGGGAGCTACAAGCGCTTTTACTTCCACCATCGAGGTGCAGGGCCGGATTTTGGCAAAGACCTCTGCGTGCGCCCTGCCATATTCTTCGAACCGCGAGATATCGGTAACGAACATGCGGGTGCGCACCACATCATTGAGTGAAGCACCTGCCTGCCGAAGGACCAATTCAATTTTTTGTAAAATAAAAAGCGTTTGCTGGTAGGCATCATCTCTTCCCACCACCATTCCAGATTCATCTGCAGCAACAGTGCCACTGACTTCAACGTGCTGACCGCATTTGACCGCACGGCTGTAACCTACATAGTCTTCCCATACAGCACCCGAGCTATAATTGGTTCTGCCGGACATATTTGATAGAAACGTTTTCTGACTTGATCAGCGGTTCGCAATAAAAACGAAGAAAGATCTGGGCTAGTGTCAGTACATCCTTCTGGCAATATTCCACGATGCGGTCCAGGTTTTTTTCCAGCCAATATACCTGGTACACTTTGCTTCCGTCGATATCATCTTTGGGAGATGGAACATCAAACACCGCCGCAAGAAGTTTCAGTGTTGTGTAACTTTTCGAGTCGCCAAATTTCCACATGTCCATTGTATCATAGAGGTGCTTGAGCTCCCAAGGTTTTTTGCCACTAATTTTTAGAGACTCCGGAAGTTCAACTCCTTTGATGATCATGCGACGACAGAGATAAGGAAAATCAAATTCTTTTCCATTGTGCGCACAGAGTGAGCGCGAAGGATCGATCTGCCCTGATTTATTTCTTTCCCATTTGCGAATGGATTCTGCAAATTCTTCCAGCAATATTTTTTCGTCTTCATGATAAAAAGAGCGAAGGATGATTTTGCGGTCTTCTCCTTCTCCCTGAAAACATCCGCAGGAAATGCAAATCACTTTTCCAAATTCAGCATAGATGGCTGAGCGCGAGTATACCGATTCTGCTGTATCAATTTCGGGATTGCGGATCTCTCTTTTGCTGGCCTTGTCATTCCAAAGCTCACGCCAGTGCTCCGGGAGCTCTTTGTAGGTCTCGTATTGCGACACTGTTTCAATGTCCAGAAAGAGGATGTTGTTAAAATTCATAATGTTCTTGAGCCTTGAGTTGTGAGTAGCGAGCTATGAGCAAGGGTGAGTTTGGCAGCTTTTCGAAACCCGCAGCTCACAGCCCGAAGCTTTTCTCATAAAAACTTATCTCCCTTATTCCTTTTTACTTCCGCTACATAGTCTTTGATCTCCTGTTCCTTGTCTTTATGGCAAATGAGCAGTACGTCTTTTGTATCGGTTACAATATAATCATCGAGTCCCTGTAATACCACCAGCTTTTCATCTGGTACATGGACCATGCATTTGGAAGTGTCGAATACAATGACGTTTTTTCCTGCCACTGCATTGTCCAGATAATCTTTTTCCATGTTTTCCCAGGCGCTGTTCCAGGTTCCCAGGTCACTCCATCCAAAAGATGCGGGGATCACATACACATTATCGGCTTTTTCCATCACACCAAAATCAATGGATATATTAGTGCACTGCGGATAGATGATCTCGAGCGCCAGGTGTTCTTCTTTGGTATTCAGTTTGTCCTGCTCTGCGTAAAAGAGCTCGTACATTTCGTTCAGATGTTTCCTGAATGCTTCGATGCCTTTTTTTACCTGCCATACAAAGATGCCCGAGTTCCATAAAAAATCTCCGCTTGCTATAAAGGTCCTTGCCAGTTCCTTATTCGGCTTCTCGGTAAACGTACGCACTTTGTGAATGGAGGGAAGGGCTTCACGGTCGTCGTGCTGGATATAACCATATCCGGTGTTGGGATAGGTAGGCTTGATGCCAATGGTGACCAGTGCATTAAAATGATTCACAAAATTCAAAGCCTGCTTGCACACATCCAGAAATTTGTCTTCCTGCAAAATGAGATGATCGGCGGGAGCAATGATGAGGGATGCCTGCGGATTAATCTGCATTAGCTTGAACGAAATATAGGCAATGCAGGGCGCAGTGTTCTTGCGGTAAGGTTCACCAAGAATATTTTCCCTGGGCAATCCTGGCAATTGCTCGCGGGTGATGCCGAGGTATTCGTCGGCAGTAACCACATAAATATTTTGAAGGGGCACCAGCTCGGAGAACCGCTCAAAGGTTTGTTGGATGAGGGTCTTTCCTGTTCCAAGAATGTCCAGAAACTGTTTGGGATAGTTCACACGGCTTAAGGGCCAGAAGCGGCTTCCAATACCACCCGCCATGATCACAACATAAATGTTCTGGTCTTTTTTCTGAATTTCGTTTTCCATCACTTTAGATCAAACCTTCTTTAACGAGATCATGAAGATGCAAGATACCAAGGTAGGTTTCATTTTCTGCAACGACAAGCTGTGTGATTGAATTTTTGCGCATGATATCCAGTGCATGAACGGCCATCTCAGAAGGCTCAATGGTCTTGGGATTCTGACTCATGATATCGCGCGCGGTGATATTTTGGATGCTATCGCTTTTCTCCAGCATTCTCCTCAGATCGCCGTCGGTAATGATGCCTACCAGTTTACCGTCCTTTCCCGTTACACCGGTTACACCCAGGCGCTTGCGGGTCATTTCCATGATTACTTCCTTCACACTCTGTTCGGTCTTTACCTCCGGCTTTTCATGTTCGGTATAGAGGTCGCAAACACGCAGGTACATTTTTTTACCGAGCGTGCCGCCTGGATGAAATTTCGCAAAGTCCTCCATGGCAAAGCCACGCTTTTCCATCAGACAAACCGCAATGGCATCTCCCATTACCAGTTGGGCCGTGGTACTGGTAGTGGGCGCGAGGTTGTTGGGACAAGCCTCCTGCTCCACGGTGGTATTGATCACGAAGTCGGACTTACGGGCAAGATATGACTGAAGGTTTCCGGTGATGGCGAGAAGGGCGTTGCCGAAATTTTTGATCAGGGTCGCCAGCACTTTTATTTCAGGGCTTTCACCACTCTTGCTGATGATGATCACTACGTCTTCTTGTTGCACCATACCAAGGTCGCCGTGGATGGCATCGGCAGCATGAAGAAAAAGGGAAGGAGAACCTGTGGAGTTGAGCGTTGCCACGATCTTCTGGGCAATGATGGCGCTCTTTCCTATTCCGCTGACAACGATGCGACCCTTGCACTGGGCCAGGCAGTCAATAGCTTTTTCAAACCGGGCATCCAGCTGGGCGGATAACTGGCGGATAGCTTCGGCTTCCATTTCAATGGTGCGAAGGGCTGCTTCCAATATGGTTGCTTGCTTTTCCAAGCCCTCAAATTTATATCACAGATGCCACAGATGTGGAAAGGATTTCACGGATGCCTTAATTCGGCAATTGAATACTGATTAGAGCGCCTAACGAAATCTCCGGGAATCACTGTAAGCATTGCTCATTTCATAGAAAACTGCTCTCTCCCTAATTCCCAATTCCTAATTCCACCTTATTACCGAGTACTCCCATGCCTCCAATACTTCAACATCCATTTTAACGATTTAAACGCTTCAAATCGGCCTTCAGTCGTTAAATTCGCTTTCCTTTTGACCGACGACGGCCTTGAACGGCTGCCCGATCCGCCACCTTTTATAGATTGCATATAAAACTTGGTCAAAGCTCCGTTCCGCATTGTCGAAGGTTTCACAGAAGCAAAAAGATGATACAATGCCTACCGTAAAGAAAAGCCAGGGAAAAAAAGCCAGGACTACCGCCTCCGCCGCCTCCGGAATCGATCTGAAATCCGCTTTAAAAGAACATTTCGGTTTCAAAGATTTTAAGGGACAACAAAAACAGATTATCGAATCACTTCTATCCGGCAAAGACACTTTTGTGATCATGCCCACAGGAGGAGGGAAAAGCCTTTGTTATCAATTGCCCGCCGTCATCTGTCCGGGCGTAGCCATCATCGTCAGCCCCCTCATTGCGCTGATGAAAAACCAGGTCGATCTCGTCAGGGGATATAGCAGCAATGATGAAGTGGCGCATTTTCTCAACTCCACTCTTTCTAAAAAAGAGATCAGGGAAGTACACGACGACCTGAAGTCGGGCCGAACCAAAATGCTGTATGTAGCACCCGAAACCCTGACCAAACAGGATAATCTTGATTTTTTCAGTGACCTCCAGATATCGTTTTTCGCAGTGGATGAAGCCCACTGTATTTCAGAATGGGGACATGATTTTCGTCCGGAATACCGCCGTCTGCGCGACATGATGGACCAGATCAATCCGGATATTCCGGTGATTGCGCTTACAGCAACTGCAACTCCCAAAGTGCAAAGCGACATTGTAAAGAACCTGGTGCTGCGCGATCCGGAAATTTTTATTTCTTCTTTCAATAGAGACAATCTTTATTACGAGATCCAGCCCAAGATCAAAAAAGAAGACACGCTGAAAAGCATTGCCCGTTTCATTGTTCAAAGCAAGGGAAAGAGCGGCATCATTTATACACTCAATCGCAAGACCACCGAAGAACTGGCCGACATGCTGATGGCCAATGGCATCAAAGCGGTTGCTTATCATGCAGGACTCGATTCCAGGCTGCGCTCCGAAAGGCAGGATCAGTTCCTTAATGAAGATGTGCAGGTGATCGTTGCAACCATTGCATTTGGTATGGGCATCGACAAGCCAGATATCCGATTCGTCATTCACTTCAATATTACCAAGTCCATCGAAAATTATTATCAGGAGACCGGTCGTGCAGGTCGTGACGGACTGGAAGGGAAATGTATTCTGTATTATTCGCACAAGGATGTATCAAAGCTTGAACACCTGATGCGCGACAAGCCGCTTAGTGAAAGAGAAGTAGGCGCGCAGTTGATCAATGAATCGGTTGCTTATGCTGAGAGCGGGGTTTGCAGAAGGAAGATCCTGCTTAGTTATTTTGGCGAAGAATATGACCAGGAGAATTGCGGCAACTGCGATAACTGCAGACATCCCAAAGAAAGAATTGAAGCCAAACCAATGGTGATCCAGGCGCTGCAAGTCATCAGAGCCCTTGATGAACGATTTGCTACAGAATATGTGGTGCGCATTATAACTGGTCATCTTACTCCACAGATCAAAATGTTCCGTCACGAAGGACTCGCCGAATTTGGAATTGGAAAAGAACAACCCGATCATTTCTGGAATTCATTAATCCGGCAAATGTTGCTGGAGGGTTTACTGCACAAGGATATTGAGGAGTATGGCGTTTTGAAGATCACCAGGAAGGGAGAAGATTTTTTCAAGAAACCGAAGTCTTTCAAAATTGTATTGAACAATTTGTTTGAAGAGGCGAATGAAGATGATGAAGATGGAGAAGACGCAGCGGCAGGAACTGCAACGGATGAAAAGCTTTTCGAGATGCTGAAGGATCTGCGTCAAAGGGAAGCAAAGAAAAAGAGTCTTCCTCCTTTCGTAATTTTTCTGGAATCGTCCCTTCAGGATATGGCGACGATGTTTCCCACCAACAACGAGGAGCTGGCCCGATGCCAGGGCGTGAGCAAGGGAAAGGCTTTGAAGTATGGAAAACCTTTCATCGACCTGATTTCAAAATATGTTGAAGAAAATAATATTGAGCGTCCCGATGATTTTGTGATGAAGAGTGTGGTGAACAAGAGCGGAAACAAGGTGCACATCATTCAGCAGGTCGATAAAAAGATTCCACTGGAGATGATCGCAAAAAATAAGGACCTGCGACTGGATGCCTTGCTGGAGGAAATGGAAACCATTGCTGCCAGTGGAACAAAGCTGAATCTCGATTATGCCATCGATACAATGCTGGATGAATACGAGCAGAAAGAGATCATGGAATATTTCAAAGGTTGTGAAACTTCATCGCTGCAGGTGGCCCAGGAAGAATTGTCCGAAGGCAATTACAATTGGGAGCAGTTGAAAATTATGAGAATTAAGTTTTTGAGTGTCTATGGAAATTAGTTGGTAGTTGGTGGTTGATAGTTGGTAGAAGATGAGGAGAGAGGGCAGAGAAAAAACTTTTATTTCATGATGTCGGCGCATCCAATCCCGGTACAAATAGTAATGGAGCTGTCGGGATATCGGCGTAAAAAAAATCCCCCAATCATAAGACCAGGGGAAGTTGGTGGGGTTTCTGTGGTGTGGGGCGAACTCCAACCTTTTGCATCTATCATGCCGTTACTTTGCTGTTTTCGCTCTCATAAACCTGTTATAATAAGGCAGTTTTCGAAAGTTTTACACAAGAATAATTAAGAACGATTAAAAAAAAGAGTACCGCAGCGAGTACCGCAACGAAGAAACTATTACTTTTGATGTATTCAATATACCAAAATGACAGTTTCATTTTTTCTAACCCGCCCGCGGGCAGTTGCGGAAACTTCGATATTCGCCCGCATATCATATTCCGGCCATAAACTGAAGTACTACATACCGGAAAAAATCAATCCCAAATTTTGGAATAAGGACAACCAGAGAGCAAAACAAAGTGATAAATTCAGGGAATATCCGGAATTTAATGCCCGCCTGAATAATATCCTTGTTTCCATTAATAACACTTACCGGAAGTGCATTAATGATAATGCTGGAGTGATCCCGAATCCGGAAACTTTGAAGGTATTGCTCGATCGGGAGATAAAAAGGATTCAACCGGATAAGACAAAGGCAAATACATTCCTCAGTTTCTTTCAGGAAATAATTGATTATTCTAAAACCGGTATACGCCTTCACCCCAAAACTGGTAAACCAATTAGCAAGAACACACTTAAAACGTATGTAACCACGCTAAAACATCTAAACGAATACCAGGGAACCACCAAAAAGAAAATCGACTTCGATATTATAGACCTCGATTTTTACACCAGGTACACTGAATACCTGATGAAGGGTAAAAGAATCAATCCAGAAACCAAGAAAACCGAACCGCTGAACCTCTCAACTAATACTGTAGGGAAACATATTCAGGTTATTAAAATGATCCTGAACGAGGCCACAGAAAGAGGACTGAATTCTAACCTTTCTTTTAAAAGTAAAAGGTTTGTTACTCTAAGGGAAAAATCGGATAGCATATACCTTTCTGAAAAGGAAATAAAGGAACTGGAAAATCTAGATCTTAATGGCCATGGAAAAATGGAACGGGTCCGGGATCTATTTGTAATTGGTTGCTATACCGGTCTGCGATATTCGGACTATTCTATTTTAAAACCCAGCAATATCAAAGATGGATTTATTGAGACTACCCAGATGAAAACCGGTGAGCCGGTAGTAATACCAATCCATCCCACTGTAAAAAGGATTATCGATAAGTATTCCGGAAACCTGCCCAGGTCCATAAGTAACCAAAAGACCAATGAATATTTAAAGGACTTGGGGAAAAAGCTGGATTCGCTTAAATCAGAAATTAGTAAAACAATGACCAAAGGCGGTCTTAAAACCGTCCGGAATTTCGCCAAATGGGAATTACTTACTTCTCATACTGCCCGTCGATCTTTTGCGACAAACGAATTCCTTGCCGGCACTCCGACTTTGACCATTATGGCAATAACTGGCCATAAAACCGAAAAGGCATTTCTGAAATACATTAAACTGACTCCCACCGAGCATGCAAAGCTTCTGAAACTACAATGGAATAAGAGGCATTCACTTCAGATTGTATAACCCATTAATTCAATATACCGTGGCAAAAAAGATCAAACCCGAATCTTTATGCAATAATTGTTTGCATAGAGCTACCTGCAAACTGGCAAAATTCGACGAAGTAATGAAACAGCTATACGCATTTGATGAAGCTTGTTACTATACCCCTCCTCCAGCTGCATCAAATTTCACTAAAGAACTTTTGGAGATAAAAGATCATCAATTAAACTAACACCAATGGAACATAATATTTTATTGTCTCAAATATTCGAAGGCACGAAATAATCAGGCACACCCATTTTTTTTAAACTAAGTACCGTGGAATATATTAAAACGCTTGAACACATTTTCGCAAACCTACAAGACCATAGGACACTTGAAGGAATAAGGCTCCAGTTAAGAGAGGCAACAAATTTCCAGGCAATTACAACCAAACGAGGGACACAACTCTCCCGATATTGGAACAACCAGTTAAACAAAAACATGGTTTATCTTTTAAGAGACAAGGTGGTAAAATATGATCCTTTAATTGAGAGCTTCATTCTTGAATTTACCAACTACCTTAACAACAGTCGCCCGGAATTGCAAAATGTAATTTTTTCACAGGTGTATGCAAAGATTGCATCGTATAAAGACACCTTGCCTTACTATGACCACGCGCGCGGGATTGATTTTAGTGAATTCCAAGACGATATCGATCTTCTTATCAAATCGGGTGAATTAGAACCTAATTTCGAAACAGAATTGTTTTATGATGATTGCACACAAAGACGGGAACAAAAGAGAATGGACGTATTGTTTGCAATAGAAGATAAGGTAAAGGATATTCAAATCAGCATCGGTAATGCCATTGATGAAAATGAGCCTTATCCGGACTATGTAGAATATAAATCACATGCGGCGAAAATTGCATGGTTAAAAGAATTGGGAGTTTTACAAACTGTTTTGAATCATTGTAGGGCAGGCAACGGCTACAATTATACTAGGGCTGCAAACATCCTTCATTCATTCATAGATGATATTCATGTAGATACATTTAGGCAGAATATTGCAGCGATCTATAATCCTAATACCACCAACTTTAAAAATAATCCTTTGAACAATCCGGATAACGGTCTTTTTGTTCTACAACTTCGCGAAAAGTTTAAAATCAATAAAGTCGAGTAAACAGGGGATTCCCCTTGTTTTTCCCCCGCCAAGTGAATCAAACATTTGCGTTACTAAACATTACGCAAAATGACAGATCAAATATTACTTTGCCCGGTCCCTTTGGAGCAATTAAAAATTGACATTTCGGAAATTGTAAAAAGGGAATTAGCAAATCATTTCTCTAATACAATACAAGAGCCACAAACTGAAATAATAAACCGCAAACAGGCTGCAGCTTTGTTAGGTGTGTCTCTTCCTACGTTGTTAGAATGGACCAAATCCGGCAAGATTACCGGTTATAGAATTTCTTCACGTATCAGATATAAACGTGCAGAACTCGAAAACTCCCTTAAACAAATTCAATCACTCAAACGAGGGGGACATTAACCATGGTGAATCCATTCAATATACCGGTTTATAAGTGGGTTGTTTATAGATTCAGTCCGAAAACTGGCTTTTTTGTTAAGTCCCAGGTACAGCCAGAAAAGTTTCCGTGCAATGCCCTTCCCTATGAATTGAAAAGGGAATATACCCAGGCAGCCCAAATAAAGGGAAAGGCCAAAGAATGTCTTACCAAACACGAATACAAAAAGGAAAATAATAGTCGCAAGATTCTAACTGGTTTGCAGGAAACCGCCTATGGTGGCTGGTATTCTGGTGATCATTTGCGAATGTATAAGGGAGGAAAACTGAAAAGTTTGATGATTATCCATTTCACCACGGATAACACTACCCTTAACGTATTCTATTTTTCAGGCTTTTTCAAAGAGTATGAAGGGGACCGACTACGGTTCGCTAACGGCGTAATACCGTTGCTATTACAAAAACACCTATTGAAATGAAGAAAGGAAGGTTACCCTTCCCTTCTTATTCAATATACCGGAACAGGTAGAAACCCATTCCTATAAGGCAAAAATAGCCTTCAGAACTGGCATTATTATACAGAACCGAACTCATTTAAAAACTAACTGCAATCCAATGGCCAAAGACCCCGCATTTCTGTTTTATCCCAATGATTGGATAGGAGGAACAATGGGAATGACGTTTGAAGAAAAAGGAGCTTATATGGAATTGCTGATGATGCAATTTAACAGAGGTCATATGACCACGCATATGATAGGTCAAACAGTCGGACAACTCTGGGACAAAATAAAGGACAAGTTTATTCAAGACAGTAGCGGCTTCTGGTATAACCAACGCTTAGAATTCGAACAAGAGAAACGTAAAACCTTCACAGAATCAAGGCGTAATAACATAAATGGCCATAATCAACACACTAAAAAAGAACCTCAAAAAAGAGGTCATATGACCTCCCATATGGAAAATGAAAATGAAAATGAAAATATAGAGGGAAATAGGGGTACGGGGGAAAAGGGAGATCAGAAACCCGGAAATGCCGATCCGGGCGCTTTCCTCGTTCCTAGGATGCTTACAGTTTGGCGAAAAATAATGCCCCGATATATCCTCAGGAGGGAAACGGATATGCCGGCACTGCAATCAATAGCCCTTTCCTTAGTTGACTACTTGCAGAAACCACGGGATTTTGCCGATCCAGAAACTTGTAATCCTATTATTGAGCTATGGGAACAGCTCTCGGCTCATATTAACAGCCATTCCCATTACAGCGCTTATAACCTTCCTCAAGTATTTAAATTCCTGCAGGGGATTCTACAAAGCTTTACCAGACCATTGGAGCCAGCCAAAACAGACATCCAGCATTTGTATGAACGATACTGTGAAGAGGGCAAGATTGACTTTAAATTAATCACAGCAACCCATTTTGCTGATCTGGAAAAGAAGGGCCTTGTAAAAATAGACAATGGCCTCCTGCAGCAAATCACATCCACCAGGTTAAAGAATCTTGAGATGCCAAAGGATCTGGCAGAAAGGGAATTGCATGATGCGTATAAGGCCGGCAATCCTGATCATCCTCTGATTCAACAGGACCGGGCAAAGATTGAACTGAATGCAAAGAGAACTGTGGTTAGGGATTACTTCAAATCGTTAAAAGACCGTAAGGTGCGCTCAGTACTGGCCTCGACGTTATAACTACAAAAGAGGGATATGCCTATAAATATTTTCATGGGTCCTTCCTAGCAAAAATTTGAACGGTGGCGAGAAACCCCAGGGTTTTTGTAGGTACAGCCAGTTTGTAAGTCCGAATTTTGCCAATGCCGTTAGCAAATGAACCGCTATGAAACACCCCATTAATTTTAGCTATTCTCATTGGCCCATGAAAATTGGAATTGAGAATTTTTGGGGGTTCCAGAAAAATAAATAATTAGCAAGTCCGTATAAACCGGTACAGATTTCCCTGGTGTAATACTAGAAATGGATAGAATCAGAATATTAGACGTTTCAAGGTTGGCGCAAGATTTAGCTGGTGGATGCTATTCCTATTCTGCCGCGTTAACTGTTATTTCAGATGAAAGAATTGAATCCTTAATTCCACCTATTTTACCAGGCCAAAATGTACCAATAGGCATCATAGGGCATCATCAATTTGATTTTTTATTTTACATTAAGGAGGCGAGAAAAAACCCGTTTATAAAAGATCAAATGGAAAAAGTTTGGGCATCCGGCGCCATACTTACTTTGGGGGACACCTTGGCGCAAAACCATTATTTTGATAGGGGACCAGTGCTAGAACTTATTCGGCATTTGAGAAATGGTGTTGCACACGGTAACAAGTTTAATATAAAAAATCCTGAAATATTAAATGAGTTCCCTGCGCGACTGCGAGATCCTATTACGGAAAATCAACTGACTTTCGATATAACACCCGATCTGAAAGGGAAATCGGTGTTTTTTGAATTTATTGATTTTGGGCAGCTTATTACGGTA
>JBJMLU010000071.1:0-36396 GCA_045805145.1 Flavisolibacter sp.
ACCTTCTGTGAATAAGACGTTTTCCCCCAAACGAAGAAGATCATCACAAGCAGCAGTTTTCTGATTCGTTTTTTTGACCTCAGACCTGAGGATCTATGGCCAGGTGAACAAAGCAAAGCCCTGATAAAAACGCTTTTGCTATTTCTCATTGATTCACGTTATGAAAGCAGTTCAACCGGGTAGGCTTCTGAACAGATTCGAAGCGTTGACGAGCGTTTCAGACAAGGCAGGGAAGTTTGTCAGATGAAGTAAGTTAAGAATAAAGACCTGGAGTAGGAAGCAACCAAAAGAATAGAAGGAATAATAGGTTGTAATTGGTTGAGCGTTACCAGAGTCTGTTATTCATCAAGCAGGAATAACTGCGTGCAGATTGGGAAAAATGCCATTTGCAGAAATGCGAACAGTAAGACCTTGCCTCGTTATTTTAGTAACGGCAGAGAAGCCCTCTTATGAAAATGTCATACCTTGATAGCAAATATTGCAGCGGACCCTGGTATCCGTTAGGAGAATATAAATTAGAAGGAAATTATGCTGATTTTATCAGTATCAATGATAGCCCTGGATGGTTGGGATGGTACCCCAACCTTCGTCTTTTGTATGCAGGGCGGACAACGGGCAACCCTGGAGACACTAAAGAACCGCGGATTAGTCCTCTTCATTGGTTCAACCGGGGCGGTGCGTTAAACGTGCCGCCTTTTTAAAATACCTCTGTCAACTAGAAACAGTTGAACTAAAATAACGCAAGCATTCAGCTCAACATATCGAACTAAGTCTGATTTGTCTTGTCGTTATAATTCTACACGATAGAAAATTGAATGGATCAAAACGCTTTTTAGAACCGCTGGATTTAATTTTTTTTATGAAAGGATATTTTTTTGCCTTGAGCCCTTTCAGCCTTGCAGGAATAGTCTTCTCCGTCCTCCTGCTTACTACTTGCAAGCCCAAATCAACTACTTATGAACCGACGTATTCTATAGATAGCGGACAAAAGAAAACACTTTTATATGGTGTGCCCACCCAGTCTTACTATGAAATTCATACCGCCTTTGTTACGTACCTGAATGATCATCTGCCTGGCCTGCACATACAGACAGTTGCCAGTTCGAATTTTTCGGCCTATGTCGGTAAAGTGAATGCGAGGTTTTTTGACCTCGCCCTGGCAAATGGAATTATGGCGCTGGATAGCGCCCGAATTGGCTATTCCATACTTGGGACGTCGGTGGAAGAAGTAGCCAATGCCGGAGTGATCCTGGTGAATAAAGACTCCTCGATTAATCATTTTTCCGATTTAAAAGGCAAAACCGTTGTGTCGACCGGATATCCTGCACTGGGTGGATACATGCTTCCCATGTTATACCTGTTTAAGAATGGCGTCGACGTGAATAAGGAGATTAAATTGAAGTACCTTGAATCATTCGAATCGGTGATCCTTAATATTTATCTGGGCAAATGTTCTGCAGGATTTACCACATTAAATGGTTGGAACAGCTTTTTAAAGAGAAGGCCGGAGGTCGCATCAAAAGTTAGTAAAAAATGGGAAACTCCAGCAGTTCTAGGGAATCCGTTATTAATCCGCAATGATGTAAGTGAAGAAACGATCAGTGAATTAAAAAGGGTGATTTTGACCATGCATTTGAACGAAAAGGGGAAAAAGGCCCTGGCGGATATCGGTTACCTCAAATTCATACCAACAGACAGCAATACATACCAGCCCCTTAGGAAGCTTTTAAAAGAATACCGTGAATTAATTGTAGATCCGAAAAAATAGAATGTCTTCTGTTTTGCAAATAATAAGCAAACTATGGCCCGCCTCTATACGGGGACAATTGATATTGGGGATAACGCTTGTCCATTTATTCTTAATGACGATTTTTGTATTTGATCTTGTTCGGCGCGAAAAGGAATTTCTAAAAAAGCAGAATCATGATCAGGCGAATAATTTCGTCAATGAATTTGCAGTAAACTCCACCACCTACATCATTGCAAACGATTTCGACCAGTTGGAACGTTTCGTATCGTACCACTCAAACTTTCCACACCTTCGATATGCGATGATCCTTTCACCGGATCGGATTGTGCTGGCACACACAAACAAAAATTACATTGGTAAAAAACCATCAGATGAAATCAGCCTGCAACTGGTTGGACTAAGTACGGCCAAAACCTTGGTTGAAAACGACCGGGTTCTGGATATAGCTGTTCCAATTTTCGCATACAAGAAACTGGTGGGGTGGGCGAGAATAGGTGTTGGGCAGGAGTATATTCAGAGCAATATGACCTCAATTGTTCGCAATGGTATCGTTTATATTCTTGGTGCACTCCTCATTGGAATCTTCTTTGCCATACTCATTGGAGACAGGTTAACCGCAGGACTGTATAAATTGATTTCAACAGCCGAAAAAATTAAATCCGGAGACCGGGATGTAAGGGCAGCTGTTTTTAAAACTGGTGAGTTGCTTAACCTCGGAACGGCATTCAACCAAATGCTGGATGACATAAGTGCCAACGAAAATTTGTTGCGCATGGTGATCGAGGTTATGCCGGTGGGTGTCTGGATCTTTAATGAAAAAGGTCAGGTCATTTCGGGAAATTCGGCGGGAAAGGAAATCTGGAAAGGCCTGCAACATGTTGGCATCAGCGACCTGGGAATTTACAAAGCATGGTATACAGACACGAAAGCGTTGATAACCCCCGAACAATGGGCAGGGGCGCGTGCCTTAGGCCACGGTGAAACCACAATAAACGAGGAGATTGAAATTGAAATTTTTGATGGGACGCATAAGATCATTCTTAATTCCGCGATACCGTTGCGGGGGAAAAATGGCCTGATCATCGGGGCAATTGCCATCAATGTTGACATTACGGAGCGCAAAAAAATTACGCAACAATTAGCACTGAGCGAATCTACATTTCGGAGCGCCTTTGATCATTCAGCAATCGGAATGGCTTTGGTGTTACCGGATGGCAAATTTTTGCGGGTAAACAGGGAACTAAGCAAAATGATAGGGTACTCCGAAGTGGAGTTGCTGGCACTTACGTTTCAGGATATCACTTATCCGGACGACTTGAAAAAAGATCTTTCTTACCTGAAGCAAACATTGAATGGAATGATCGACAGCTATCAGATGGAGAAACGATATTTTCACAAAGCCGGACACCTGATCTGGGTCCACTTAAATGTTTCCCTGGTTCGGGATGGCCAGGCCAATCCTTTATTTTTTGTTTCCCAGATCGAAGACATAAATGAGCGGAAAAAATCGGAGGTACTAATTAGAGAAAGTGAGGAAAAGTTCAGGAAGTTGGTTGAGGAGAGCCTCGTTGGCGTTTTTATTTTACAGGAAGACATTTTTGTTTATGTCAATCCTCAGCTTGAAAAAATAACAGGCTATTCCAAATCCGATCTGTTAAACGAAATGTCATTTGAGAAGTTGGTAGAAAAGGCGGATCGGCAAAAGCCCTGGAAAAATTATTTGTCAGAACTTGGGCAGGAAGGGTCCTCTGCCAACTATTTCCTTAAAATCATCAGAAAGAACAACGAAGTACTGCATACGGAGGTCATCCTTTCTCAAATCAGTTATGGCGGTAAATCTGCCTTTATCGGAACCATTATTGATATTACCGAACGGGTGGAAGAGCAAAAGAGAATCAACAAGGCCGTTACCGATGCGCAGGAAAGGGAGAGGCAACAAATTAGCATGGAGCTTCACGATAATGTAAAACAATTAATGGCTGGATGCCTGCTTAATATTGATTTTATGAAGATGATCGTGAAGGATGAAAAGGCCAGTGCTGTTATCGGCAATATCAAAAACTACCTTCGTGAAGCTATTGAGGAAATGCGACGAATCTCACACCAATTGGCCCCTTCCATTGATGCATCGATCTCTTTGGAAGAAAAAATCAAAACGGTTGTAAATACCATGAATGTTGCCAGAGCAATTGAGATCCGGTATCAGTTTGACGAATTGCAGGAAGCAATAAAAGCCGACGTGCAACTTGCCATGTATCGAATTATACAGGAACAGTTTACCAATATTTTAAAACATGCAAAAGCATCGCTGGTCGAGATCATTGTGCAAAGGCGTAACGGTGATATCTGTATGTCAATTGAGGACAATGGAGTGGGGTTCGATACACACATTGCTAAAAACGGAATTGGATTGGAAAATATAAAAAGGCGCGTCCAGGTATTTAATGGGAGTTTTAGCATTCAATCTTTAGCCGGCAAAGGCTGCAAACTTGATATTCAATTCCCGGCTGATTAATGTTAAGGCAATTTTGCCCTCTTGTTTCCATGAATCAGCCAGAAGGCTGCAGCTATATTTATTCGGTTCTTAAGCTCTTTACTGGATTTGAAGTCGCCGCCCTGATAGCCTGAAAGCTTACTGTAATTAATGTTGTAACCAGGGCGCCTGCCGCAGACACAATGAAAATCCAAAACGAAACTGCAGTGCGGTAATCATATTGGTCTAACCAGCTATTCAAATAATACCAGGCGATTGGAATAGCAATAAAACAGGAAATAAATACAAGCAAAGCAAATTCTTTCGAAAGCATTTGCCATAGATTATAGACCGATGCTCCCAGCACTTTGCGAACGCCGATTTCTTTTTTACGCTGCTCCGCAACAAACGATGCCAGCCCGAATAATCCAAGACAAGAAATGAATATAGCCAGCAGCGTAAAGAATGTTGCCAGGTGGCCTACACGCTCTTCGTCCGCAAATTTCTTTGCATAATCTTCGTCATTGAACGTGTAATCAAAAGGGGCGCCTGGATTATACTTTTTAAAAACCGATTCTATTTTGCCTAAAGCAGTTTTTACCGGCGCACCGTGTTTGATGGCAATGGTAATAATATTTGCCCAATTACGGTCGTACAGGAAAACAGTTGGCGTGATGGGTTTATAAGGCGATTCCATGATCATGTCTTTGATGACACCGATCACTATGAAATTTTTATCGTTGAACTGAATGGTCTGACCCACAATATTGTTTTTCATACCAATGAGTTTCACGGCAGATTCATTTAAAACCATGGCTAAACTATCTGTTGCAAAATCTTTGGAAAAATCCCTTCCTTCAATAATCTTCCAGCCAATTGTTTTACCAAAATCTTCTGTTACTGCAATCGTTCCAAAACTGGGCAGGGAGCTCGGGTCTTTTCCCTGCCAATTGAAACCGATCTGGTTCGACCACACATTTGTGGTTGGACTGGAGGATTCGGCCATATTATCTACAACACCTGTGGAAAGCAAGTCAGATCGAATTGCATCGTAATGTCCATAAAGATCAGGCGTTGACATCTGCAGTGTAATCAGGCCTTCATTTCTATAATTCACAGGCCTGTTTTTGGCAAACTGAATTTGTTTAAAAACGATAACGGTTCCAATGATCAGGGCAATAGAGAAAGTAAATTGAATGACAACCAAAACCTTCCGCGGCAGGGAAGCAAGCCTTCCGACACGAAAGGTTCCTTTTAAAACCTTGATAGGCTCAAATCTTGACAGATACAGTGCAGGATAGCTTCCGGAAATGAGTCCGGTAATAAAAGTAAATGCCAGCAGGATGAGCCAGAACAAAACATTGTTCCATGGCAGTCCGATATTTTTATCAGAGAGCCTGTTGAATACCGGCATGAGAAGAATGATAAAAAGGACAGCAAACAATAAAGAAACAAAAGCCACCAACACAGATTCACTTAAAAACTGCCTTATTAATTGCACACGGGCAGAGCCAATCGTTTTTCGAATACCCACTTCTTTTGCTCTTTTCTCACTTCGGGCAGTAGATAAGTTCATAAAATTGATACAGGCAAGCAAGAGCACAAATAAACCAATTATAGAGAATAGCTTCACAAACTGTATACGGCCACCGGCAGCTTTGCCATTTTTGAAATCACTGTATAAACGCCATTTATCCATCGGAAATAAAAGCGCCTGTTCCTTTCCTTCGGTAACGGCGTTCTTATGTACCATCACTACATTCCTGATTTTCTCTGTCTCTTTATCCATATTCATATGACCAGCCATCTGTACATAAGCCTGCCAGGAATGATTGTTCCACTGAGTGGCCGCATCTTTTAACCATTTCTCTGTAGTAATGTATTTACTCCAGGGTAAAAACAATTTTGTGTCGTGTAAAGTCGTGTTGTGTGGAAAATCTTCGAATACTGCGGCAACTTTATAATTATCCTTGTTATCAAGTCGTATTATTTTATTAAGGGGATCTGCGTCTCCGAATAAAGTTTTTGCAAGAGAAGCGTTTATGAATATTGTGGAAGGATCGGATAAGGCATTGATATTTCCTTTGATCACTCTGACCGTAAACATCGAGGGAAAATTCGGTTCTACCCACATGCCGTTGGCAGTAATTTTCTTTTCATCCACCGCCAGCACATGACCGAAGTTCCAGGAGGCCATGGATACGTTTTTAAAATCGCTTCCATATTTTCTTCGGAGTTCATCACCTATCGGCATACAGACCGCACTGCCGGTACCCATCTTGCCATCATTATCAATAAAGGTGGTCATTACTTGTGCAAGTTGTTCGTGGTTCCCATGATATTGATCGTATGTGACCTCATCCCAAATCCATAATCCAATCAATACTGCCACCGCCATCCCCGCTGCAAGACCTACTATATTGATTATTGAATAGACCTTGTTTTTTAAAAGATTTCTCCAGGCGATTTTGAAATAGTTCCTAAACATAGAAAACGTTTATGCGGTTGATAAAATCGTTTTTGATGGTTGAAGCGATCATCCGTTCCAAGAGGTGTCTGGCACCAGTAGTGGAAAGTTCGGAAGATCAATACCGATTTATTTGCCGCTTAAATAATTTTTGGTCGAAATAACAAATAAGACCTGCATACAAAGACCAAGAGAAGCGATTTAACCCGCTAAGATCCCCAGCGATCTTTTTAATTTAATAGTTAGGGTTAATATCAGATGGGGATGGAATTTTTGTCACCAGAGTAATTCCTAAAGGACATTACATCCTTTCCGACCATTTTCTACTAACAATGAAATCCCTCAATTCAGTTGCTTGTCGACCGGACTGGTGGAGTCCGCCTCTAAACCCCAGCGCACAACAAGGGTTATTGCGCCAGACTTATTTCTTAAAGTTGTAATTTCATTGTGTTCAACGGTCATGTAATGCCCTTGCGGGTTGGTGACATCTTGTAACCATTAAAAAACCATAAAATGAAAACCCTCCTCATATTGACTTTTGCTATTTGGTCAACAGGCAGTTTTGGACAGACTCCTATAAATAAAGCATTAGAAAAGGACACAAGTTTAAAGGTTATTTATGCGAACAAAGAGGGCAACATAAATAAAATTGCATTTTTCTTAAATGGCCAATTGGTAAACCAAACGCTATTGGAAACATTAAACCCAAACCAGATCGAGAGCATTAATGTCGTTAAAGACGATATACAGATCGACAACATTCAGTACTCCGGCCAAATTCACATCAAGACAAAGGCTGGCTACATACCGAAACTCATTTCTCTGAATGAGTTAAAAGAAAAGTATACAAATCTAAAAGACAAGCTTGTAGTATTCATGATTGACGGAAATGTTATTATTGCCGATTACGACAAGTATCTGGTTGATGAAAGTTATTTGTTGACAATCATCGTTGACAAAATTGAAAATACGCAAGAAAAAATTGATTTAGGACTCATTAAGTTGCTGACCAGGTCTGATGAAAATATTAAAAAGGTAAAAGAAATCAGGATCAGAGGAACGGAAGGCGCATTGACTAAATAACCTGCCACAAACAATTGAAAAATCATGGTGTTTTTTCAGAAGGATATATATTGGATTGCAACCAATGAAAATATTGAGACCTGCATCGACACTTTGACTCCCTAACCATTATTTTGAAACATTGTTAAGGTTTTTCAGGAGTTTAAATTATCAGTGCTTACATTCTTACAACGATGGGCGATGTACTGGTTTATAGCGACGAAGCTCCCATAGGGGCGCAAGTCATGAACTAATTTCCTGAGTCTGTTTTCCAGCTTTTTACCTGACCAGCGTTTCGTATACTGAGGAATATGGTATTTTTTAAGGTTGATAAATTCCCAGGGATGAAAGTACAAACACACATAGCCATCTTTTTTGATCGTCTTGCTGACCAGATGCAAATACAAAAAATAGGGGAGATTCTTAAAACTGAGCCAAAATAGAGGTATACGCAGGCATGGAGACACCGAAACAGGAAATCTCATCACGCCTTCTTCAACAAAGGGTGTTCGCGATACTTTCAAATTATTGTACCTGCCCGGCAAATAAGTGGGATTCAGGGACGAGTCATAAGAATATCCTGCAGCACGAATTGCAGGGAGGTCAGCACGTGCCATTCTTGGCATTCGTATACCGAAAATTTCTCTTCCTGTAATTTCTTCCAGAATTTCCTTGGATTTTTTGAGATCTGCCTTCGCAAAAGCAGAGTGAAATAATGTATGTGAGGCGATTTCATGATGTACGCTGAGATCTCGAATAATATCCGGATAGTGTTGCGCGAAATTGCCCGTCGTAAAAAAGGTTACCTGAATAGAAAGTTGCTGAAGGGTCTCCCTGAGCACTTGCAACCCGTCAAAGCTGGCGCGTAGTTGCTCTTCTTCACTGATTTTTTGACCATACTCTAATGGCATGTCAAATTCTTCAACATCAAAGCTCAGAAGAATATAGCCGTCATTCGCCATTGCGCAATTTTTTTTCCTTTACAAGATAAAGAGGTCGGCTCTTGCCTTGCATAAACACTTTTCCTAAATATAAACCGATGATACCGAGAATAGATAGCTCCATACCTCCAAAAAATGCAATCGTGACGATCAATGACATCCATCCACTAACGATATGCCCGAAAAGATAGCTTATCAGAATATAGGGAATGTATAAGAGGGAAACAAGTGAAAAACTAAATCCAAGATAGGCGGCAATATATAGAGGTTTCGTGCTGAATGAGGTGATTCCCTGAAGTGCGAACCGTATCATTTTGCTCAAATCATATTTGGTCTTCCCGCTCCTTCTTTCGCAAACTTCATATGAAATTCCGAGTTGTCGGAATCCCACCCATTTGACCATTCCCCGGATAAATAATTCATGTTCGTCCATCCCTTGAATAATATTTACTATTCTTTTTGTTAGGAGCCGAAAATCTGCAGCACCTTTCTCCAGGTGAAGATCAGCGAGCTTGTTAAGGAGTCTGTAGAAAATATCAGACCCGAATTTCTTGAGAAAGCTCATTTTAATATTGGACTCATTTCGAACCGTATATACCACATCATAACCCTCTTCCCAACGTCGGAGCAGATCGGGTATTAGGCTCGCTGGGTGTTGTCCATCTCCATCCATGGTAATCAAACAATCGCCCTGGCATTGATCAATACCTGCTTTAAGGGCCATTTGGTGGCCGAAATTTCTGCTCAAAGAAATGTAGCCAATACTCTTGTCCAACAAAAAAAGATTTCGTAGAAGGAGAAGACTATTGTCAGTGCTTCCATCGTCCACCAAGACTACCGAATAGCTATAAGGCAGTGTTTTAAATGCTTCCTGAATATTTTCTACGCAAAAAATAATGTTTTCCTCTTCATTAAAAAGCGGAATAACAATGTCAACATGTTTCACTTGGCTTAAGTATTTCTTTTGATTTAATATCTTTTTTAAAAACCAGTTCAATTAGTAAAGTGAGCCAAACCAGTAAAGCGGGGAACGCCTTTAAAGAATACGGTCGGATGAAGTGGTATTTCAAATATCCTGGACAGAAATCTGTCGAGGAAAGAATTGTAAATAAAAAAACTAGTCCGAGTATATAGTTGCTCCGTTTTGCATGTTCCTCCTTATCGAGAACGTACCAGATTCCCACACCTGTGACAGCTATTACATAGGTTGAGGATTCGGCAGAGGTACTAAATATGACAACGGTAATTAATAAAATAGCCAGGTAACGCAGCCGAAATTTTAAGCTGGTATTTTTTTTAATTCGAGTAAACGAAGCCATGATCAGGAATACTGCCGGACAAATGATCCATAAATTACTGATGTACACTCCGGTGACTCTTCTTAGCATGCCCATTACAGATATGTCCTGCATTCCTCCTGAAGCTGCAATATCAGAGTTCTTGATATTTTTCAAGACCAGACTCTCAAACCAGTCATGATAGCATTGAATAATAAATCCCGGGGAAGAATAAAGCATGGGCACCAGGACTAAAACAGTACACCACCATACAAACGACCATGCGAATAGAAATTTTTCTTTTGAAAAAAGAAAAAAACAGATGGCGGCAATTCCATACAATTTGACGAGAAAGCCGGCTGCAATGAACAATGTTGCCCAGAAATCTCTTCGTTGTTCTACCAACACAAATGCAAGCACCATCCAGCCCGAAAGCATGATGTTGAATTGAAGGTTATGCATTGCGGTCATCATCTCGATTGCTACTATCGCAACAATAATCAGCTGGTCTTTTTGCGGCAAGGGAAGTTTTCGGATAGCGAAGTACAGAACCCATGCGTTGACCAAAGCCCATAACAAAACACCAATGGTGACTGGTAATATGGCGAATGGAGCCACAAAAAGACTAAAGGCAGGTCCATAATGATTTGTATCGAGGTATTCTTTCGGATACTCGGTATAGAGATTTGTTTGTTGCAAAACATGCCAGAAAACCCCTCGAAAGATCATAAAATTTCGGAGTGAATGCCATAACAACTGGACAACTGCCGCCACAAGGGCAAATGCAAACCAAATTATGGTGAGTAGGTGCACCTCCTTTTTCAAGACCTTTACCTTCCCGAATAGGATTTTTTTCATAATAACAAAGAATATCAAAGGAATTCTTTGGGGAAACAAACTTTTGCAACACCAGACTAGGCGAAACATGTTTAGCACAAAGTAGATAGGGAACCCGTTACAGTTTTTCAACCAAAACTGCTGTACCATATGCCAGCACCTCTGTAATTCCCTGCATTACTTCATTGGCATCATAACGCATGTTAATAATTGCGTTGGCTCCACGCTGTGACGCCCGCTCTATCATCAGGCCGTGTGCATCGCTCCTTGTCTTTTCGCATAATTCAGTATAGATGGTGATATTGCCTCCAAATAAGGATTGTAACCCACCTGCTATATTCCCGAAAATACTTCGTGAACGAACGATCAATCCACGTACTACACCGAGTTGTTGGGTAATACGGTAGCCTTCGAGGTTGGTACTTGTTGTGACAAGCATAATTTTTTTTATAAAAATTACGATAAAAATTGAAATGCTTCCTTCCAATGATAAGAGCACGCTGATTTTTAAGAGGATAGTTTTAGCAACCATTCGGCACTATTTTTTTGTCCTTTCCATAAGCCACCATCCCTTTTCATCTGAGAGAAAATCAATTTTTATTCTATCAAACAAAGGCGCTTTATTTTGAAACATTCCGATTATAGTTTACAACTTCATTAAAAGGCGTGCAGGTGGTTGCTTTCTTCCCATATTTTTTTCATGGTTTCTGCTGCCTGTTCTGGTGGGATCTTGATGTACCTGTAAAAATCTTTTTCTTGTTTATGGCCACTGATTTGCATAATCAACCTTACCGGCGTGCCAGCTAAAAATTTGTTGGTGCAAAAAGAGCGACGAGCCGTATGAGCCGTAACTTTTTTTTATCCACTAGCACGAGCCGCTCTTACCCATGCATCTATTTTTGTGCAGGGTTCTTCTTGCCGGCGGATAACTTTTCCGCCATTTTGACCAAACGTTCGGCACGGGTCTTTTCTTGCTTTGCCGATAAGATCCAGAGCAGGTATTCTTTTTTATTGGAATAAGATAGCTGATCGAAATATTGGTGTGCCCGGGGGTGCTGCTTAAAGAGGCGCTCTACATCCGGCGGCAACCGGATTGTTTTTGTATCCACATTGATAAATTCTGCGTACCCACTTTTTCGAATCTCTTTGTTCCCGGTCCCTGTGCTCTTTGCCTGTCCACGGGGGCGGAAACGAGAGCCGGCCCATATATTGTCAACGGATATGGAGGAGACCCCTTGATAATTCAGGGCGTACAGTTCCTGCCAGTCCTCCATCTTCAAATCACTCTCTATGCCGGAACTTCTTTTTGGATAGCTCACCCAAAAGATGGTAGTTGGTTTCAACAGCGGGATGATGATCTGCAATGCCCTCTTTAGTTCGGCTTTGTTCCTGGCAAATAACTGTATACCGTCAAAATTTCCATCGGGGAGGAGTGTACAGGTAAGGTTTTCCGGTAAAGGGTGGAGGGCCGACAAATAATTTTCCGGAGCATTGTACAGGAGCCAGGTCTGACCGGGCTTCATCCGTAGTTTTTCGCTGAGTGGAGTCATCAGAATAATTTTTTGGCTTTATCGGTGAACAGGTTCTGCCTATATCAATCTTTGGTTCGCTTCCATCTCTTTTTCCAGCCCCCTGATTTTCCTTTTACATTTTCACCAGGTCATCGTTGAACTCGTTTTTCAAGACCGTTGAAAAACATGTGCGGGCTTAGCTGATAAGATAAGAAAAAACTAGAATTTCCTCCACCTAAAGCCTGAACATTTCCCAGATAGGTGCAGAGGGGAAAGCTTCCATTATAGCGCATCATATCTCTTGCTTCGCGCTGGCGGATATCATCTCCATTTACTAAAATTGGTGTGCAGCGCAAAGTGGTAGTGTGAATAATACGAGTGATTTCGAAAAAATTTTTCCTCCACGAATCAAAGAGAAGGATGGGATGGAACGTTCAAAGGTAAGTCTCAAAAAACAGATGTTTTGTCTGGCTTGCAGAAGGTTTTGATGATAAGGGAAATATCATTCAGCGAAAAGGGACCGTAACACTAAGGTAAATAAATCTCAATCCGGTCTTCCGTATTGCGCATGAATAAAAAAGTGATAAAAGCGCTTCCTCTGCAAAAGAATAATAACTCTCGGGATAAGCAAGCGGCTAATATTTTATTTTTTTCCTTATAAGTGATAGAAGTAATTATTTTTTCTAGTTGTTTACTGTTGTATAAGTCATTTTCTGTTTTTATATTCATCCACACTTTCTAGATCCTTTTCACTAAATATTTTTTAATAGCAGAAACAATAGGGTCATTTAAAAATTTGTCCGTAGCGAACTTGGATGAATGCAGTAAAGTCATTTGGATCTGTATTGTAATTACTCTCATTCGAAGGGAAACGTAAGTTTTAAACCAAATACCTGAGTGATATATTTAAGTTCTGCCTCCTATTGATAACCAGCTTAAACTTTAAAACTTTATAAATACTAAATCAATGAAAAGGTTCATTCTTCTATTTTCGCTTTTAATCCTTGTGCACACACTTCAGGCGCAAATCACCGTCAGTAAACTGATCGGAAAGAATTCAGAATCTTATAAGTTAGGTTATGGACTCTTTAGCTTTTTCGAGTTCCCACTGAATTCAGAAGGAAATTATAAAAGCATACGTCTTGAGTTAATGGACTTTGTTTACTATCCTGGAAAAGATGGCAATTTCTTTACGGCCACTTATGGTACTGGGTATTTGTCCATTAAACTTGGGTACAAAACCATACTTAGCGAAACCCAAACAGGTATTTACCTGGAACCCTCTGCTGGCTATTGCCGGGTAAGTACTGCAGAAACGAATCTTCCTGAAGCAACGTCGGGTAACGGTTTTGCTGCAGCTCTTGAAGGTGGGTACAGCCTTGAAGTAGGAGACAATGGTCATACAATCTGTGTAGGCCTCAAATTTGAAACTGACAGGGCGGGAGCAGCGCACACACTCAATTCCCTGGGCCTTCGTTTTTCTTATGCCTTTCATTTATTTAAACGAAAAGAAGACTGATGGGTGTGAAGCATATCCAGGTTATGGGTTTGTTTACAAATACAAGGTTTCAAGCTTAAATCATCTAATGGACAAATGAAATGTCCAAAATATTATTTGTAATTGCCGGATCTTTAGTTTGTTTTTTAGTTATGACTACAAATAAAGAACCATTGAATTAATCAAGCAACAAGCCATGCCTGGCTTTTTCTTTTAGAGAGTAGAAAAAATTTTTTCCAGCCTTTTCGTTGATCGCTATTTATCATTCCATTTTTGTTACTGGTAAAATGCGAATTGCACATCCGACCGGAAGTGGTATTGTACTTGTTATACGTTGCTTTGGAACAATCGATGCCAATTAAAGTTTTGAGTTGCTCGTTGTGGTGAATCACCGAATCAAGGTTAAAAATACTATTTCTCACCCGGCGGAGGATAGAGGTTTAAATTCTGAACACAGTACCAGAGCGGCTTTGAGAGGAATTCAGAGCAGCAGAAAAGAGCCTTTTTTGATGCACCGAATTCGTATCTCCGGAATGGTATTCTTTGACCTTTTTGGCGGGGGCTAAAAAGAAAAAGCCCATAAAACGGACATTTTACAGGCTTTTGAACGAGATGGACTGGAAGATTTGCGGACCGGACGGGACTCCATTTTTCCGAATTTTCCGCTGAAAATCAGTTACTTATTTTTTTACTCGATTTTTTACTCGATTAATTGACAAAGAACCACCCCAGTTCATCAGCATTTACACCAATTGACATCAGGTAACAAAGATACTTATTCTAAAAAAAATTGTGCAGGGACGTTCTAAATTATGAGTTCATATCAGGGAATCGGGGGTTTAAAAAAGGATATACTATAAGATGCTTAAAATTGTAGTTAACGAATAATGCAATCTTTTAAGAATATTAACTATATAAAGGTTCAACCAGCGTTACCTAAAATTGCATTATTGTTATAGCCAACATGAATTATCTATACATTTATTGGAATGTATATTTTTCCTGTGTGTCGAAAGCTAATTGTTCCCATTCGTTTTTCCCCCTTAACTCAATAAACACTGTGATTTTCCCTTTTTGCATAGACGTTTTTTCATTGCAGCTCATTTCACTAATATAAACATAGGTTCCTTACGGCATCTTGGAAATCGGGTAAGTGCCCATCCCAAGCTCCTTTGGAAACATCGATCTGGAAATTCATTGCTTCAAAATGACTTCTCCCCAACGGTCAAAAAAAATCCTCAAATAATAAATAGCGCGAATTCCTGCACCTTTGATGGCAAACCGATCATCTACCGCCGTACTGTCCCTGGCTACTGTGTTGTTACGAGGCTGGTTGTTACATCGCATAAGAAGAAGGCTACATGCAATTGCCATGGAAAGCGATCTGATTCTGTTCACCATAATGGGTCTGTTTTAGTTTTGGTTTTGCTCACTGATGAGAATGTACGATCTGAATCCTGAAATGGTTTCAGTTTAGTTAGAAAGAGAAGTTTCAATGGTAACAAAGAAAAAATTAGGGTATTTATACGCTAATTTTTCATGGGGTTTAGGACAATAACTGTTGAACAGAAACAAATGCAGGTCCCTTTATGTTGCATTTAATAATGAGGGACAGAAAACCCATATATTTTCGCATAGTCTCCATGTGTAGGTCTAGGAAGCAGGATCGGATGGGTTTTTTCTTTTTCTTTTAAAAAAGTTATTAGCGAAATAAGCCAGCAAAGGAATGAAAACAATCGTCAATGCTTTTTCCGGGTTGACTTCGATCCACGTCCAGATCGTTCGGAAAATTCCGTAATTCAGATGGATGATAATAGGAATCTCTTCACTTTCAAATTGTTCTTTCTTTTGATCAGAATAAATTCCCTGTACCCTGAGTTTAATGCGCACGAGCTTTTTATCGGTTTTGGGTGTGACAGACCACTGCCAGTGGTTTCCATTGACGGGATCTATTTGTTGCAGGCTATTGGGGTGAATTGAAACAATTGTAAAATCGTGATCGGGATCTACCAGAGTGACGTCAAGCCATTTATATTGAAAGATATTTTTTGTAAAAATGGAAGCTGTATCATTCTTTCTCTGGGGAATATCCTGAGCATTGAATTCTTTAAGAACGCTAACTACGGTGCTGGCTGGATTGTTAATGGTGACATAGGCATGAATATCACGGGTTTCTTTTTGTTTCATGTCTTTGAAATAGGAATAGCCCAGGACAGCCGTTTTTTCTCGTTGTTGTGGAGTTGTAGAGCCGTCTGTTATAGTACTATCCACCTGGCCGCCATCCTCATTTATGGAGTGCGAGGTGTCGCTCGTATGTCCAAATGATGAGGAGTCCAGTGATGCGTCCATGGTATCAGAAAAAAATCCAGTGGTATCGGCACTGGCAGAGGAATTGGCAGAATTATTACAGCTGGTAAGTACCTGGCAAACAAGCAAACTGTAAAAAAAAGTTGTGCGAAGCGGCATGCGCATACCGGCTAGTTTTAGTTGATTGACTGGAGCCTTGAATTACAAAGGGTCGGTTGTGTGCAAGGTTTAAAAAGATATCAGTAGGGGCGCTGTCTGGGAGGTGTGTTTCCCATAGCGCCAACACTAATTTAAGTTGTTTTTGATTCTCGAAATAGCTGTATAAATAGGGTAAGGAGTCACCGACTTTCCTCTCAAACATTTAGCGGAACAAGATCGTGAAGATGACGTACAATCCATTCTATGCAAGTCTTTTTGTTTTCAGAACTTCACCATACAGAAATGATTCCGTGTTATTTTCAGGTCCTGGCAGTTTTCCAGAAGCAATTGCAGGCTTTTATCCAATGATTTTTACGCTGGCAGTCGTTATCAAAAAAGTCCTTGCAACCTGAAAAGCCTCATACTGTATTAGCAAAGCTTGAATTTTTTTCTTTTAGCCTGGCTTGGCAGACCAGATGCAAGAAGAGTATTGTCTGGCTGACCAGAGAAAAGCTTCAGGCTACCTCTGAGACTCTCAATGGCAGCAATGGCAAACAAATGCCCTTTGTCGGTTAACCCGACACCCAAAATCAAAGGGACCAATGGCTACTGTATTTATACAGTTGTTTGAAAATGAATATTTCTTCATTTTTACAAAATGTCCCACAGCCCAGCCGTCCTTGTATTCATTGGAAAAACTCAAACGTCTTTATTTATAACAGATCTGGGTAATTGACCTAACTTACTTCAATGGCGACTATAGTTTGTTCCTGCTAGAAAACGTTTGCATGCCGGATAATTTTTACTTCAATGAAAACGTGAAAAATGAAATTAAACGTATCCTTTATTGAATTTTGTTAACGCCTAAACGCAGTAAATTGGTGTAGTTAAGGATCAAAAACAAGTAATTGCGCATTGTCGGTCAAAATGCCTTTTGTTCAAGGCTGCATGCTTATGAAAAAAGAATGGTTTGCGGTTACTACGCACCCAAATAGGTAGTAAAACGCTTGTCTGCACTATCGAAAATCTCTAATGTTGTATTCCCACCTTTGATAACTTCTTTCGTACTGTCAGAACGCAATCGCAGATTGTAATAGCTATTCACAAGTTTTCTGGTCTCAATTTTCTCTTTGAGCAGGAAAGCGTAGCCAAACAGACTCACTAGCGTAGTGTGCGGCGTCCAGATGTATGCGGCATCTGTGAGCCAGCAAAAGAAAGCCAGGACCAGCCAACGGTGGCAAAACAATGAAGGACCAGCATTTGAAAATTCCTGATTGGCAGATCAGTACCCATCCTGTCCAAACCTGCCTTTATTAATCACATTTAACTGGTTGTACAAATGGATGACAATCTGAGCAAAAACACGTCTCCCAAATCGTTTGGAGATGATAAAGGGTCAATGCAGGATCTCAAGAAAGAGATATTCAACCGGCAAAATGCCAGTAAATCCAACGCCATAGAAATTCCTTCCATCCATCTTCCCAAGGGAGGAGGTGCCATTAAAAACATCGATGAAAAATTTTTAGTCAATGCAGTTAATGGCACTTCCTCACTATCAATTCCTCTTCCCATTACGCAGGCCAGGGGTGTGACACCCTCACTGGCGCTCAACTATAACTCCGGTTCAGGTAATGGGATATTTGGGCTTGGCTGGAATTTGACGCTCTCCTCCATCAAACGTAAAACAGATAAACTGTTACCGCAGTACAATGACCAGGCGGATTCAGACATATTTCTTTTTTCAGAAGCAGAAGATCTGGTTCCGGTTTTTAAAAAAGAGCAAGATGGAAGTTTTAGCACGGATGCTCATGGAGACTATATCATTGAAGAAAATGATTCAGCAGACGGATCATCTGTTGTGCGTAGATACCAGCCGAGAGTAGAGGGTCTTTTTGCAAGGATTGAAAGATGGACAGAAAAAAATACGGGGGTTATCAAATGGCGAATCACGACACGTGACAACACCACGACCCTATATGGGTGGACAGAAGCTTCACGCTTGGCCGATCCTGTTGAACCAGGCCGCCAGTATGAATGGTTCCCTGAATTCGGATTTGATGACAAAGGCAACTGCTGTCAATATATTTATAAACCTGAAGACGACAAAGGATTCGACAAATGGGCATTACACAATCGCAATCGTTTCAAAGCTGGTAAAATCACTTACACCAATCTTTATTTATCAACAGTACACTACGGTAATCGGGCCGCCTATAAAAAATTTTTAGATCCATTGCCACCTGTTGGCGACTACCTGTTCTCGCTGCAGTTTGACTATGGTCAATACAGTGTGAATTCACCCTATACTGCGATCCGAGATTGGGATTACAGGACAGATGCATTTTCAGATTATAAATCCGGTTTTGAAGTTCGCGTCACGCGACTTTGCAAAAGAGTACTACTATTTCATCACTTCACCGGTAGCAACGAGTACGACGGACTGGTTAAATCCATCGACTTCGGATATGATACATCGATCGAGCAGGATTTTACATTTTTAATTTCCGTCACCTCCAGGGGATATAATAAAAAGCCAGATGGGTCTTATACTTCCCAATCGCTGCCGCCACTTGAATTTGGCTATCAAAAGCATGAATGGAACAGAGATATTTCAATTGTCAGCATTGAGAATTTAGCCAATGCAGCCGGTGGCATTGATGAGAGGCAGTATCAGTTCACCGATCTTTTTAATGAGGGCTTGGCTGGTATTCTCACAGAAAATACAGGGGGGTGGTATTATAAATCCAATTTGGGCGATGGAAAATTTTCACCCGCAAAAGAAATCAGATCCAAGCCTGCTTTTTCCGGGCTTGGAAAATCTCTACACCTCGGAGATATCGATGGTAATGGAGGAAAACAATTTATCTGTTACGACAATGCTCCCAAAGGTTTTTTTGAGCTGGACGATGATAACCAATGGCTTGGGTTCCGGGCTTTTGAATCGGTTCCAAGCGTTAGCATTACTGATCGCAATAACAGGATGATTGATCTAAATGGCGATGGGAGACTTGACCTTCTTATCCCAGAAGACAACGCTTTTACATGGTATCAATCGCTTGGCAAGAGAGGATTTGATGCCGCGGTCAAAACACAAGGATCATTTGATGAGGAAGCAGGTCCCGTTATAAACCTCGGGGAATCTTTGCAAACAATCTTTCTGGCCGATATGTCGGGAGGTGGGCTGATGGATATTGTTCGCATTCGAAACGGTGAAATAAGCTATTGGCCCAATCTCGGTTATGGGAAATTCGGCAATAAAGTAAGTTTTGATCATTCCCCGACCTTTGATGAACCTGATGCTTTTAACTCTACCTATATCCGGCTGGCAGATATTGATGGTTCAGGAACAACCGATATTATTTATCTTGGAAAAAACAAATTCACCTGCTGGAAAAATCTTTCCGGTAACCGTTTTGATCAAACTCCTTTTGAGATTGATTCCTTCCCGGACATTCATCCGGAGGCCACAGTTAGCGTGACCGATTTTTTGGGGAATGGCGTCGCTTGCATCGTCTGGTCCAGCACTTTGGCAAAAGACGGAAGCACACCGATGAAGTATATTGACCTGATGAGGAGCAAAAAGCCACATCTCCTTAATTTTTTTAAAAACAATTTTGGCAAGGAGATAAGGCTGACCTATACTGCATCAACCAGGTTTTATCTGGACGACAAGGCAGCGGGAACCCCATGGATTACAAAACTTCATTTTCCAGTTCATTGCATTTCCAACGTGCTGATTGAAGATAAGATCACTGGTCATCAATTTTCCAGTTCTTATGTTTATCACCACGGATATTTTGATCACCCCGAAAAAGAGTTCCGGGGGTTCGGTATGGTAGAACAAACCGACACCGAAAATTTTGAAAACTGGAGCAAGGGAGGAGCGAGCAATATCGTAAATGCCGAGTTGCATCAGCAACCGGTAGTCACAAGACAATGGTCTCATACTGGCGCATTCCTCCGTGACGAAAAAATTCTGACACAATTTGAAACAGAATCCTGGAATGAAGAGTTGACAAGACAAGGTTTTGCAGTGGCAAACCACGAAAAAATATTACCCGACGCCGTCATTGTCCCGGCGCCTGCCATCGCTCAATCTGTGATCGACAATCTTGACGGCGAAGAATACCAGCAGGCGTTACGTGCTTGCAAAGGAATGGCCCTGCGGACCGAAACGTTTGCCCTTGATGCTCCCAAGATCAATCCAACCGCCGCGCAAATTCAAACTCAACTTACTCCCTATTCTGTTGCCACTCACAATTGTCTCATCGAATTGTTGCAGCCAAAAGGCAAAAATAAGCACGCAATTTTCCTTGTAAAAGAAAGCGAAGCGATCACTTACAACTACGAAAGGGATGTCGCTGATCCACGGATTTCCCATCATCTTAACATTGTGATCGATGAGTATGGAAATATTCTGGAATCTGCTTTGGTTACTTATCCGCGCATAAACCTTGACGGTACGCTGCCTGAGCAGGCACAGATGGCCCAGGCGAAGCTTGCAATTGTCTATTCGCAGAACAAGTTTACAAATGATGTAGCGGATGCGAGCACCTATCGCCTGCGCGTTAACTATGAAGCAACATCCTTTGAACTGAAGGGTGTAAAAAAAACAGGATTCTACTACTCGCCGGGAGATTTCACTGATATACTGACTGATGCCAATACGGACACGGCTCTTTACTATGAGCGGGATAAACCACTTGTGGGAAGCAGACCTCAAAAAAGGCTTGTTGAAGACATCCGTTCATTTTTTTACCGTGATGACTTCTCCGGGTCTCTTTCATTAGGCAGACTTGATCCAGGGGGAATTCCATTTGAAACTTATCAGCTTGCATATACGCCGGAATTGCTGGCAAACATTTATGGACCAATCAACCAGCCAGGTTCAAAGGTTACTAATGCGTTGATGATAGAAGGAAAGTTTGTCCACTGTAAAAACGAACTGGATGTGATAGACACCAACTGGTGGGTGCCCTCCGGTACGACCCAGTATATCGAGGGGATCGAAACTGTGACGGACGTCAGCAATCGTTTTTATGTTCCAATTTCTTATACGGAGCCATTTGGCGGCAAGACCATACTGCATTATTATTCTACCTATTTTTTTATGATTGAAGAAACGATTGATGCGCTGCTCAATTCCTTCAGTGTTCTTCGTTTCAATTTCCGGAATATATCGCCAGAAAAAATGAAGGATCCAAATGATAACATTACGGAGATCCTTACCAATGAACTTGGCATCATAAAAGCACTGGCTGTTTCTGGTAAAGGCCATGAGGCCGATGATTTGAGCGGATGGAGCAGCCCAGGGTCTGCAGCAGAAGACTTGCTGATAAGTGATTTTTTTGGCGCTACTGATTCGACGCAACTTGTGAACAATGGCAAGAGTTTGCTTCGTCATGCATCATTCTGCTACATTCATGACTTTGATCGGTATCGGATATCAGGCAACAAGGAGCCAGCTGCCATTGTGACGATCGCCCGCGTTGACCATTATCAGAACAATCCTGATGCTGCGATCCAGATCTCATTTGAATATTCGGACGGATTTGGCGGCGTAGCTATGAAGAAGACGCAAGCAGAACCAGGGGAAGCAAAAAAAATAACAATAAATCCTGATGACACTTATACGGTTTCGATCATTGATTCATCTGCATTGGATCCGAAACAGCTTCGCTGGCGGGGTAATGGTCGCCAGGTCCTAAATAACAAAGGTTCCGTTGTTAAAGCGTATGAACCCTATTTCTCTTTTTCCTGGAAATTCGAAAACCAGAAAGAATTGGTGGAATCAGGTGTATCTCCAGTCCTATATTATGACCCACTGGGTCGCCTTGTAAAAACCAAATATCCAGACGGCACCGTTTCACGTGTTGCATTTAACGGTTGGAAACAGTCCAGCTACGATCAAAACGATGAGCTACTGAACCCCGAATGCTCCTGGTATGTCGATCGAACAAATCACCTGATCGATGCAGAGCTTTTGGTAGAAGGAAAAGATCCGGTCAAAGAAAAAAATGCAGCAGACTGGACGCTCTCTCACGCGGATACACCATTGGTTCAACACATGGATACATTGGGCCGACCAATATTACTTGTTGAAAACAATGGAAAGGATGCGTTGAACAATCATGTACTGTTTTATACAAAAATCGATGTTGATATCGAGAGCAATGTCCTTTCTATCCAGGATGACCGCGGCAATATCGTGATGACTGACCAATTTGATATGCTGGGTCATAAAGTCTATCAGCATGGCATGGATTCAGGCGAGCGCTGGTTGCTGCAAAACATCGTCGGCAATCCACTGCGCACCTGGGACGGACGCAATCATGAATTTAGCTTCGAGTACGACATATTACATCGCCCAACGATCAAAAAAGTAACAGGGGGCGATGGATATAGCCCGCTGGAAGCAAACCCGCTGAACAATGTTTATGAAAAAATAATTTATGGAGAAAGCGATCCGGCGGCAAAGGCAAAAAACATAAGAACGAGGGCTGTGATCATTTATGATACAGCCGGCAAGTCAGAGACCCTCCAGTTCGATTTCAAAGGAAATCCGGGTACTACACAAAGAAGATTTTGCACCAAATACAAAGACACCGTCGAGTGGAGTGGCGCAAACCCTGATCTCAAGGTGGAGCCGGATGTCTATTCTTCGTCTATTGAGTATAATGCATTCAACCTTGTTACAAAGCGCATTACTTCGGATGGTAGTGTTTTTCTCCCGCATTACAATGAAGCTTCCTTGCTCGATGGAATTCGCGTGATTCAAAATGGAAACAGCGATCCATACGTTACCGCAATTTCATATAACGAAAGATCCAGCCGCAAGAGCATTCAGTATGGGAATGGCGTAAGCACGCGATATGAATATGATCAGAAGACATTCCGGCTCATTCGTCTGCAAACAAGGCGCTCCAACAATGATCCGTTACAGGATCTTTACTACACTTTTGATGCTGTCGGAAATATCATTTTCATAGAAGACAAAAACATTCCCGACATATTTTTCAATAATCAAAAGATCACCGGGGTTTCCGAGTACACATATGATCCATTGTATCGGTTGTCTATTGCCAAAGGACGCGAGCATGCAGGGCAATTAAATTTTGGAGTACGCGATAACTGGAATGATCAGCCTTTCCTCAAATCGTACCAGCAGCTAAACTCCTTTGCCTGGCGAATGTACACGGAAGGTTATGCGTATGATCATGCTGGCAATATAAAACGCATGAAACATACGGCTGCAGATGGGAGCTGGATCCGCGACTACACTTATGAGAACGATAGTAACCGCCTGCAATCCACAACAGCAAGCGATCCCGCTGCTGTAAACAACTATAATTACGCACATCATCCCCAGCACGGATTTATTAGCAGCTTACCACATCTCCAGTTCATGTTCTGGAATTTTAAGGATCAATTTCAGGCAGGAGCGCAACAAAAAGTGGTCAATGGAATTGCAGAAACGACATTTTACGTTTATGATGGTAGTGGTCAGCGGGTAAGAAAAATCACGGAGCGTGCATTCAATGGTGTTGGCGATCCCCCAAAAAAATCGGAACGGATGTATGTCGGCGGAATTGAAATTTATACCGAATACGATCCGGCTGATGTTGCGGGTCTGGTGAGAACGACCTATCACGTGATGGATGACAGGCGGCGTATAGCAATGATTGAAACAAGAAACGATGTAGATGATGGATCTCCCAAACGGCTGGTTCGGTACCAGTTTGGGAATCACCTGGGATCCGCTGCTATAGAAACAGAGGGGTCGGCAGCTGCCTTGGTCATCTCCTACGAGGAATATCACCCGTTTGGAACGACAAGTTACCAGGCAGTTGACAAAGACATCAAAGCAGCGTATAAGCGTTACCGTTATACCGGCATGGAACGGGACAGTGAAACTGGCCTGGATTATCATGGAGCAAGATACTATTTGCCCTGGCTGGGAAGATGGCTAAGTACAGATCCTGTCGGCATCAATGCCGGCCTGAATGTCTATGCGTACACCCACAACAACCCCGTAATGTCCAATGATGCAGAAGGCATGCAACCGACACCAGCAGCCAAACAATTCCAGGCTCCGGTGATCCAGGAATCGGGGGGCCTGCCGACTACCCAAGTCATTACACATGAAGGCAAAACTGTCAAAGTGGAATTCATCCCGGGTACCAGTGATAAAACTGTTCTGATTGTAGGAGGGGTGCACCAGGACGAAACAAAGGCAAAAGAATTAAGGGCTGAACTGGTTAAAAGCCTGCATGGTGAAAAGCCCTATTACAATATCATCCTGATAGAGGACCTGTTTGGAGACCGGAAAACAAAAAGTAGGGCAATTGGTGGCCTGCAAACAAATACTGGAAATTTTCCTAATGCAAAAGAATCATTAGCCGATTCGGCGAAGCGGGGTGGAGGAGTCCCAATTGCCGCAGATCAGAGTTTTAAAGGCGTACCTGTTAAAAATCCTGCGAAAATCCTGCCCGAAAATGTAATTCTGATCACGCTCCTGGAAAAATATAAGGACAAATTATCGTTTACTCTTTCCATTCACGATCATGGAAACCTGGATAAAGATGACCCGGGCAATGGCGCGCCAGGATTTTATCTGGATCAAAAGGAGGGTGGTGATCCACAGGCAGTGCAGCTGGATAAGGATGTGGTTCAGAAGGCTCAGGAAGGCGGAGCGGTAGTAGAAGGAAATTTTCTGGGGAAGGTGAATCCCTCCACAAAAAAATATGAAAGGGGTCCCTTGACTTCAGAGTACCCGAATTCCACTGCCAAACAACCTACACCCGGGCAGTCATTTGGAACATATGGAAGTTCGCTTGGTCTAAACCAGTATTTGGTGGAAGTGGACAGAGCAGGTAAGGGAATTCCTGGATTGGTTACAGCCATCAAGGAAGTGCTGCTCGCTGACCCAAGTCCGCCACCCCGGGGATGGAAAAGACCGATGGACTATGACTGTGTACAGGGGCGCGGAAGCAGAATGTTTCCCCATCCGTATTGATATGCATTCAGTTGCTAATTTAAAAAAGATATGCTCGAAATTCTAATCTTATTCATATGGCAGCCATTACCAGATCAAAATTGACCATTTTCGGTAAAGTAACCAACCGTCAGAATCATCCTTTAGCGGGTCTGCTCGTTCAGGCATTTGACAAGGATATGCGTTCCGAAGAATTGCTGGGAGCAGCCACCACCGAAAGAAATGGACAATATCTCATTAGCTATGCCCAGGAGAAATTTGCTCGCGCCGAAAAAAATTCAGCTGACATACTGATGAAGGTGTTTGGGCCAGGCGGCCGAACCCTATTATATGAAGACAGTTTGGAAAGTGTACGGTTTAATTCTGCAGAACTGGAGGAAATTGATATTTGCATCAATCACAACGTTTCAATCGCCAGCAATGAATTTGACCATATGCTTCGCGAAATCAAACCACTAATCGGAACGATTCTTCCAGCAGATCTTCAGGAAACTGACAAGAACAGGGACATCAGCTTTCTTTCAAGCGAAACTTCTATTGCCCAAGAAAAGCTGGAATACCTGGTTGTTGCTCATCAAATGGCGAGGGAATCAAAAACAAATCCTGCATTTTATTATGCGCTGCTCAGGAAAGGTACTTTGCTCAAAGCAAATTTCTCCCAGCTCTCTCATTTACGGATATCTATTGGTGTTAGTTCAGAAATCCAGCCGCTAGTGTATGAGGTGGCATTGACAGATCCCCAGATCATTTACACCGACGTGGAAGCGGCTGTAAATGATCTCATCGTGCCGGAATCGGCATTACAGGATGGAAAGAAAATAGTTAAGACGCTTTCGAGGTACGCGAAAGATGCCGAAAGATATTATAATGAGGAATATCCTAAAAAAATGGTCAATCTCCTGAGTCAATTTCTCCTTTCTGAAAAAATACCCTCCTTTGCAGAGGAGTGGGTTAAGTCAGGTTACGACTTTCAGACATTCACAAAAAAGATATTTTCAGACGATTTTTTTAAAACTTCCAGCGACGCTGTCAGTGCGAAAACGGCGCTCACCCTTGGAGAAATGCTGGGTTACGACAGAGAAATCGTTTCGGCTATCAGTGCTGCTAAGGGAATAAAAAAAACCGGAGGATATCAAAAAACTCGCGTCCATGAACAAAGCCGAATGGCAAGAAGCCCTGACCGCTTCCGCCGAAAAAATCAGGTTGTCGGGCGAGCTGTTAAACCAGGATCTGGTCGGTTATCATGCCTCAATTCTTACGCGTTCTCTGGAAAAGCAGTTCCCGTCTGTTGCTTACCAGGCGCAGCTCAACCGGGATCCAAAACCTTTTTTGAACTATCATGACCAAATCAAAGATTTTTTGAACAAGCATGATGATTTTGAGCTGCACAACACCAACGTGGATGTTTTTCTGAATAATGAAAAACTTGCGGATAAAAAAAATGAAGCAATGCGGGCGGAACTCAAAAAGATACAACGTGTTTTTAAGCTCGCTCCCAAATATAGCCACACCAAAAATCTGCTCCAAAACAAAATCACATCCGCCCAGCATATTGTCGGTGCAGGTAAAGGAAGATTTGTAAAAGAAATTGCTCCCAAAGCAAGTCTCACAGAGGATGAAGCCATTGAGATCTATGCAAAAGCAGAAAAAGTTCACACAGCTGCCATGCTCATTGCAGGCGACCTGCAAAGCATGTTTCACGCGTCCGATATTTCGGCGCTTGCCGTGACATCCCTATCAGCCCAGTTGAAAAAAGTATCTAAGGATTTTCCGAGCATGAAAACGCTGTTCCAGGGAACAGATGGCTGCATCTGTGAACATTGTCGGTCCGTTTATAGCCCTGCCGCCTATATGGTAGAGGCCCTGCGTTTCGTCACTCAGCGAAGCGTAGCAGATACCACAGTAACGCCACACTCGACCGGACATCTGGCAAAGGATATACTCTTTAGTCGAAGACCAGATCTCGGTGATATTGATCTGGGTTGTGAGAATGCAGATACACCCATGCCATATATTGACCTCGTATGCGAGCTTTTTGAGGAAAAGATCTCACCGAACGCCGGTATTCATTTCAACGGGGACATCCTGGCAGATCCTACAAAAGACACCGGAAAAATTTCTGCGGGCTTGCTTACTGCCCTGCAAACGGCTGGCCTCCCAGTCACTGAAAAAGCCCTGATCTACGAAACCGAATCGATGGCTCCTTCGGGCGCATTGCCTCACTATCTGCGTGATACCAGGATCGTTTGCAAAATCATCAATACCGGTATTAAAACCTGGAACGTCTTTCAGCTTCGTCAAACCCTGTTAACAGCAGAAGAACTTGCTGCTGCGCCCCATTATGTGAATAATGCAGCGTACACTGTGCTGAATCTACCTGCGAACGCTTATGCTTTCACGTTACCTTTTGATCTGTATGAAGTGGAGGCACGCGCATATTTTGATCGCTTTGGCGTGTCCCGTGCAAACCTCATGAAGCGTTTTCAATTGGCGGGTATTCCCGCCAATGACTCTATCGCCGCGGAACGCTTATCGATTAGTGACAGTGAAAGAAAAATTATTGTCACAGCCGATCCTGGTAACCAGCAGCTCTACTGGTGTACCGGCGCCCTTGCCGCGGTTAGCGTTATGAAAGTTGTCGACACCTTTCTTACAAAATCCGGACTAAGTTATGAGCAACTAGAAACCATTGTTGCCCTTCAATTCATAGATCCTGCAAATAACTTATTTATCAAAGAGCTTGATCCAGATCTCAGCTCCTGTGACGGGACAAAAAAAGAAATTGCCAACCTTGACGACAATGCGCTTGATCGTCTCCATCGTTTTTTACGCTTACAAAAGAAGACAAAATGGAAAATTCAGACAATTGACGAAATCATTTCACAAACAAAACTGGGGAATGGAAACCTGGACAACAGCTGCCTGCAACATGCCGCTGACCTTGTAGAAATTACTGCCAAAACGGGTCTGACAATAGAAGAACTGCTTTGTTGTTATGGCCAGTTTCCGAGTAAGGATTTGCCTCACACTACTTGGACTTTATACAACCAGGTCTTTCAAAACAAAGCCAAAAATGGCAGCGTAGAACCCGGGCTAAGTGCTTCGGCTGTAACTGCTAATGAAACTGCGGCTGTAAAAAAACAGTTGGCTGATTTTAAAACAGCCATTGCAGTCTGTCTTCATATCAAGGGACAGGATTTTGATACATTGATCGGATCTTTTCCGAATACTGATCTTACTTTTAAAAACCTTAGTACTCTTTATGCGATCTCACGATTTCTAATCAAACTAAAATTAAGGGCTGATGATTATCTGTTACTGATTGCGCTTGCGGGGATTAACCCTTTTAATAGCACCAGTGATACCATCGAGTTCACAGATGCCTCAAAAGATGTGAAAGGCTATCCACTGAAGCTCGCGGACATCCGCTTTATGATCCGCCATGAAGCAATCAACCTGGCTGACCGCGAGATTAAAGATGTTACTATTGATGGACTGCTAAATTCGCTGCAGTCTTCGTACCAGCAATCCTTTCTTAAATACCTGTCTCCTTTTAATAAAAAATTGACCGCCGACGAACAAAAGGACACTGCCGGATCCCTGCTATCAACCATCCGCCTGCTCAGCGCCGACGATGTGAAAATCATTCTCAATTTCGTAGATCAAAACTGGGTCTATTCCTGGGTTGATGAAAATTTCGCACTTCATACAGGAACCATTGCAACGGATGCAGCCACTTTTATAAATGATAAAAAACTCAGCACTATTTTCGATACATCTGCCATAATCAACACGCTTAATTTGCTGGGCGTTGCAGTATCGCCAAACCTTGAAACAGCCAGGCTAAATTTTTTGCAGGCAATCATGGATACAATATCCACTTATCAGTTCCAAAACGACAAAGAGTCGATCATTACAAAGGCAATAACCACCGCGTTTAAAACAGATGAAAACATTGTGCTTACACTCCTGACTGACGCGCGGTTAAAACAGATCGCTCCGGGAACCGATCGTTTACTGGACCTTCTTGTCGACAACAGTATGATCGATACCGATACGAGCCATCCTCTTCCGTTGCTTCCGGTCATTAACCCGGCAGCATTCCCAAAACAATATGGATCCTTCAGGCTGTTGCACAAACTGATTCCATTGATCAGTGCCTATAAATTTGATACGACAGCGATTTCATGGTTTTTGAGGAACAATACTTCACTTGGCTGGATCGAGTTGGACAAAATTCCTTTCCAGACTGGTCAAGCTGCCGCAGCATATAACACGTTTAGCAGTTTTTCAAAAATGGTTCAGCTCATTAATTCCTGGACACCGGTTGAAAACCCCGCTGACGCCGGAAATCCTGTGAGCTTTTATTCGCTTGCCGGCATGGTGCTCAATCCCACGACAACAAGAGCGGCCTGGATTGAGTCCCTTAGCCTGCTTTCAGGATATGACAAGGGCGATGTGGATCAAATTGATCAGTACTTCAACTTTTCCATTCTTCCTGACCCCGTCAACCTTTCGGCTTATAAAAATCAACCAACATGGGAGAATCTTCTAGCCAGCGCGGAAGTTCTTCGCAGGCTGGGTATTACCATCGACCAGATAAAACAGTTTATAAAGCCTGTTCTCGTTGCTACGGATACTGACAACTTGCGTAATGCCCTCAAAGCTCTTTATGATGAAACTCTCTGGCTCGACACACTAAAACAGATCACCGATAAAATCCGTCCAAAGAAAAGGGATGCACTCGTTGCGTACCTGCTTGCAGTAAATCCTGATTTTGAAGATACCAATGATCTTTACGACTTTTTTATGGTGGACAGCCAGATGGAAGCCTGCATGCCATCTTCGCGCATTGTACTGGCACATAGCACCATTCAATTATTTGTTGAACGTTGCCTGATGGGCGCTGAACCCGAGGCCACTGCTGATACTACTAACGACACGGCATGGAACCAATGGAAATGGATGAAAAATTACAGGGTTTGGGAAGCCAACAGGAAAGTTTTTCTGTATCCCGAAAATTATATCGAAGCAGAACTATTAGATGATAAGTCGTATCTCTTTGATGAACTCATTAATGAGTCCCGTCAAAATGAACTGACTGAAGATTCATCGGGTGATTTGCTCATCCGTTACCTGGAAAAGCTGGATGATATCGCATTTCTGGAGGTCATCGCCACCTGGTATCAGGTCGATACGCTAACAATGCATGTGTTTGCGCGCAGTAAGGGAGGATATCCACGTCTTTATTACTATCGTCGTTTCGAAAAAGAAACATACTGGACACCTTGGGAAAAAGTGGACCTCGATATCACCAGTGACCTCGTGGTGGCCTTTGTTCGCAATAATCGATTGAATCTGGCATGGGCAGTCTTTAGTGAAGAACCCAAGCCGACACAATCTTCTACCATTCCCAGTACCTCTGGTAGCACTCCCATTGATAATGAAAAACCGAAAAAGAAATTAAAAATCCAGCTTGCCATCAGTGAATATGCCAACGGACGGTGGAAGCCAAAAAAAATCTCTGTGGACGGCATGAAAACACCTTCTGATTACACCGATGCGGACATTCGCCGTGACCAGTATAATCTGTTGTACCTGGAGTTGACGGACCAGATCTGGCTTTTTAGCAGCACATTGGAAGGAACTGAAGAATACAATACGATAAATGGCATTTTTGACATAGCCGGATGCAAGGGCTATCCGGAGCTGGCTTTTGGTGGCAGTAGTAGTTTTAATGATTTCTTTCCTGATTTCAAAGATGCCCAACTGGAATCACAGCGTTATGATGAACTCAATCGTGACAAGACCGATGACCTGGCTGTTCGAAACGCCATATCGCCCTTCAGTTTTTACCAGATACTCGGAAGAACACCCGCAAAATACCCCAGTATTCCTTCAAAGAGTTTTCACATTACTTATCCATTGCAGTTGACAGAAATTGATATCATCGCAGTTCTTATTGAATATTTGCTGTTACGCGGTACTGCAAAACAGGAACGGGGAAGAAAGCTTAAAATCCCTTTCGGCACCTTGCTTCCTTATTTCATGGAAGATACCAATCATGCGTACGTTGTTATTCCAGGCTTCTATAGCTCAAAAGAACGAGGGTCGCATCTCACTGATAAAACCAGACGAACGGCCTGGAATATTTTTACCCTTATCAATAATATCATTGCACTCTTCAACAAATACCTCGCTCTTTATAAAGCCAACCATAATCTGCCAGCAGTTTTACAAAAGCTCGTTCAAGACCGCGACTATCAGGATATGATTGCGGAATTAAAAATATACAGGACGCTCAACTACGGCGAGCACTTTAAAAACCTCTATCACCCTCTTATCTGTTCACTCCGTAAAACACTTTACAAAGACGGCATTCCCGCACTTATGAACCGTAATACGCAACTGCAACAGACAAGTTTTGACTTTAAGTCCTGGTACTTGCCTCAACCAGTTGTGCCGCTGGAATATCCAGTCGAAAACATCGATTTTAAAAGCGATGGAAGTTATAGTCTGTACAACTGGGAGCTTTTTTTCCACACGCCATTATTGCTTGCCACGCAGCTGGGCAATGATCAGAAATTCGAAGAGGCGCTCACCTGGTTCCATTACATTTTTAACCCCACCGGGGCACTGAGTGGAGATAGCCCTCAGAAATATTGGGTCACAAAGCCGTTTTTCCAGATGTTGGCTGCAGACTATACAAGTCAGCGCATCGATAAACTCCTTTACCGGGTTTCAACTCCGACGTCTGCCGATATCGATGACCTGCATTTTGCAATAGATGAGTGGAGAGACAAGCCGTTTAAACCACATGTGGTGGCCCGCTATCGGCCAATGGCCTATATGAAGGCCACCGTGATGAAATATATCCGTCATATAATGAACTGGGGTGATTTTCTGTTCAGGCAGGATACCATGGAATCCGTGGCGCAGGCCACACGCTGCTACACACTGGCACAAAGACTGGCCGGGACCAGACCAAGAAAAATTCCGCCCATCATCAAACCTCCTTATGAAAATTATTACCAGATTGAAGAGAAGCTGGATGCTTTTGGAAATGCACTTATCGACCTTGAAAACATAATTCCAGACCTTTCTGTTTTACCGGAAGCAGGAGCAGAACTTCCTTCACCGCCGGTCACGCTCTCCATGCTCTATTTCTGTATTCCTTCCAATGAAGATTTAATTGCTATGTGGGATCAGATTGACAACCGACTTTTCAACATCCGGCACTGTCGCAACATTGATGGCGTCGAACGCACCCTCGCCCTTTTTGCTCCTCCCATAGATCCGGGGGCGCTAATTCGCGCCACTGCAGCGGGGCTTGACATCTCTTTGGTCATTGCCGGCATGAATGCAGCGATACCAAACTATCGATTTACCGTCATCTCGCAAAAAGCTACAGAGCTTATACAGGAAGTGCGTACACTGAGTAGCTCCCTGTTGCAGACGCTTGAGAAAAAAGATGCAGAAGATCTTTCTTTATTAAAAAGCCGGCTTGATATCAAATTGCTAAAGGCGGTGCGTGATCTGAAAAAACTTTCTATCGACGACGCCAAGCAGCAGATCGTCGTACTACAAAAAACACGGGAAGTCACCAATGAGCGGCACCAGTATTATGCTGGCTTCGAAAGGATTTCAGCCAAAGAACAGCTGAATCTTGACAAGCTTCAGGAAGCCCAGGATTACCAGTTCCAGGCTCAGATCGTCCGCACGGTCGCAGGCGTCCTGGGATTGATTCCTGAAATGCATATTGGTGCCAATGGTTTTGGCGGCTCACCTGAAGTGGTCTTCCAGTTTGGAGGGTCTGCACTTTCCCGTGCCACCAATGTTGCTGCTGATGTATTAAGCATATTAGGGAGCATCGCATCTTTCGAAGCTTCCAGGGCATCCATTCTGGGGAGTTATGACCGGCGGTTCGATGATGCACAATTGCAGGAAAGATTATCTGCCAGGGAGCTTTTGCAAATCGACCAGCAGATTGTTGGTTCCCAGATCAGGCAAACTATGGCAGAAACAGATCTCAATAATCACGATGTCCAGATTGATAACGCACAGAAGATGGATGATTTCATGCGCTCCAAGTTTACCAATAAACAACTTTACGATTGGCTGCTGGGGAAGATCAGTTCTGTTTACTTCAGCGCCTATCAACTGGCTTTCGATTTTGCCAAAAAGGCGGAGCGCTGTTATCAACATGAACTGGGAAATAACGACACTTTCATTGGTTATGGGTATTGGGATTCGCTGAAAAAGGGTTTGCAAACCGCTGATCAGCTGCTCCACGACCTCAAACGCATGGAGACAAGTTATTATGACAAAAACAAACGTGAGTACGAAATACCCAAGCCCGTATCATTATCCCTGCTTGATCCCTTTGCCCTGGTCAAACTGAGGGAAACGGGTTCCTGCGATTTTGAGATCCCGGAATCTTTGTTCGATATGGAATTTGCAGGCCAGTATTTAAGAAGGTTGAAATCAGTGAGTATTTCAATACCCTGTATTGCAGGTCCTTACACCACACTCGGCGCCAAGCTTTCAATGATCAGCAACAAATACCGGAAAAATAACAATCCTGATAATGCAGCAGCAACCGGCTACACCGAAGATTTGGCCAATGACGAGCGGTTCGTGTACAATGTTGGGGCCATACAATCCATAGCCATACCCGCCGGTCAAAACGAAAGCGGCCTTTTCGAACTCAATTTCAGAGATGACCGCTACCTACCTTTTGAAGGTTGTGGTGCGGTCAGTACCTGGAGACTGGAGCTTCCAAATCCAGCAGTTCTGCAGCCATTCGACTATCATACCATTGCAGATGTTATTCTTCATCTCAAGTACACGGCTCGTGAAGGTGGTAGCGAGCTTAAGACCGTGGCGGAAGGTGTTTTAAAAGATAACCTTGACCAAATCAAACAACAGTTGATGGGGGAGAAAGGGCTTCACATAGCCTTGCAGTTGCGCCGCGACATGCCCAATGAGTGGAACCTGCTCAAGAAAAACAAGATCGTCCAACTTGCCATTTTAAAATCGAGGCTGCCTTATTTTATACAGGCTATTGACAGCGCTTTGATCGATCATGTAACTTTTATTGCCAAGCCAATCAACATGCCGGCGGCTTTTTCTTTCAAAATCGATGGAGTGCCGCTTACTTTAAATTCCAAACCTGAGTGGCTTGTTTTTCTAAATGATAAAAACGGTATTGACCTTGATACTGGCTTTAAGTTATCGATCGCCTCGCAGGCGCAGCTCGACAACCTGGAGGATTTGATGATGCTCGTCAGCTATAAATTCAGCTAACTTGAGGACGACAAATATTGTGTGAATGATCTAAGCACCTGATGTAAATTTCTGTAAGTTGATAGAATTCGGAGTCAACATAGTTTGGCTGAACCTCCGATGGCTGCTGAAACCTGATGGGAAAGGTTCAAAAGGCAAGATCAATTGAAAAAACTAATTTTTTATAGTTGCTTGCCCGGCAATTATTGAAATTGATCCTGCATCTTCAAATGACCTAATAGAATAATGTAACCATAAGAATCGGTTTAAGTTGTTGGATCCTCTTTCGCTTTCAATTTCAACCTAAGGACTTGTTCTAAAATAAGGTTTTTGATGTCCAGTTTTACCTGGTAATAATTGTCCATCACTTCTTGAGCAGTTACTTGGCAAAAAACAGGCAAGGGATAGAAGTTTTTTTGATCCTTCTCTAACTCACCCACATTGTTTTTGATAGAGCTATGAAACATTTTGAGCTTTATTTTTTGTTGTGGATCATCTGCTACCATTCCCACAAATTCTCCTGCGGAAAGCGAAGAAATTTTTGAGGATGGCAATGCATAATCTAATTGAGAGGACCGACTGATAGAGGTATCCGTATGGTTAATCGTGAGGCTTTCGCGGTCCTGCATGATTTTGCCAAACCGCTCGGACAGCTGCTGGGCTGTTTCTCCCATGACCTGTCCTGAGATGATATTTCCGGTAATATTCATGATCACGTCTGCCTGGTCCTTTCCATAATCCTTTTTGAGCTGTGAAAAATCCTGCATACCCAGGGTAGTTGCTACCAGGTTACTTCGCGCTGTGGCAATGAGGGAGTCGACATGATTAAAAAAGATAGTGGGAAATTCATCAAATACCAGGCTGCTTTTTTGTTTTCCTTTCTTATTGACCATTCGGACCAACCTGGAAACATATAGAGAAAGCACTGCTCCATAGATCTGTCCTTTTTCAGGGTTATTTCCCATGCATACCACTTTGGGCCATTCGGGGTTATTGATGTCCAGAGTAAAGTCATTGCCACAGAGTACCCAATAAAGTTGCGGAGCAGCGAGTCGCGCCATTCCGATTTTGGCGGAAGCTACCTGACCCTCCAGTTGCTCCATGGCGTCATTCTGATAAGCAGAAATAAAAGGGTTAATCAGGACTTCAATTTCAGGTTCGGTGTTTAGCACCGGGAAAAGGTCTGCATAATTTTCCTGCATCAGCTCTATCACATGTGGCAAAGTGCAAAAACGACCGCCTTGATATTTTTTCAAAAACCAGATCACCGCAGTTAAAAAGTTGATGGGAGATTCTACAAAAAAGTCTCCCTGCTTATGAATCCAATCCCGGTTCAGTCCCAGAAGAATGGTACGGGCAGACTCGGTAGCGTCGGTAATGTCAAGCATCGAAGCGGGGTCCAGGGGATTGCACCGGTGAGAGCGAGAAAGGTCATCAAAATTGATGACGAAAAAGCCGGGTTGCGCCTGATAGTGGTTCTTATGTTTAAGAAGCCAATTGTAAGCGATCCGGCTAAGGTCATCATACTTGAAATCATAAACAAATAACGCAAAGCCCTTTTCGATATGTTGTTTGATGACGTGTTGAATGACAAACCACGATTTTCCGGAGCCGGGGCTTCCAATGACCAGGAGTCCGCGGAAGGGGTTAATAATATTGATCCAGCCGGAACGAAGCTTTCCCTTAAAATGATATTGACAAGGGAGGTTAATGGAATATTGATTTTCGAGTAGGCGCTCTTCCTGGGGAAAGGTTTCGTTAAGTTCATTAAAAATATCTTTGGAGAGATGAACTCGAATGAAGCGGGTCAATCGGGTTCCTGCTGAAAGGATCACTATATAGCCAAAAGAAGTGA
>JBJMLU010000072.1:0-14554 GCA_045805145.1 Flavisolibacter sp.
ATCTTAAGTAATCTTGAATTTATTATTGAATCAGCTAACAAAAAATTGGTCTTAATTTCATACTCTTTAAAAATTCCAGCGAATTTCCAGGGTAAAATATTACAGGCCGCAAAAAGAGGTGTAGCGATAAAAGTATTTCATGCGACAGAAGTATCTATGGATACTATCCATTTTCTTCAGCTCGTGCCTAATATTGAGGTATATCACTTCCAGGATTTACATGCCAAGTGCTTTTTTAATGAAGATTCTATGATAATTGGATCAATGAACTTTTATGATTTTTCCTCAAAAAATATAGAAGCTGGAATCCTAATAAATAAAAAAGAGGAATCCGAAGTTTTTGACGCCTGCATAAATGAGGTACAAGCATTAATGCAGGTTTCCACGAAGTTGAATTTTGACATAGTTTCCGATGAGTTTATAGATTTTGAGGATTTAAATCCTATTCTGGAAGCCCATTGTATCAGATGTCGGAGGCCAGTTGACTATGATCCAGACAGGCCCTTATGCTATGAATGCTATTCAAAATGGAGTGAGACCAGCAGGTGGGATTATAGAGAACAGTATTGCCATGAATGCGGAGGAAGCTTTCCTACTTCTCGAGGCAAACCACTATGTAATATCTGTTATTAGTGATTCTTGAACTCGGATGTTAAATGCAATTCTTCTAGAACGCATCGTTGAACAATTTGCAAAATATTTTTTAGGGCTTTATATCTGCTAAAATGTGGAAAGCCTATCAAAGTTGGGAAATCGGGCTTATATGCAATTTGAACTTTCCAATTACCATGTCCAGACGGAATAGTAGTTAGCTGCTGTAATTGATTTTTCTTTGAAATAAATTGGAAAGTGATCTTCCCGAAGGTAATTATGTACTTGGGTTCGACAATATTTAGGAATAGTCTATGGACCGGCCAACATTTTTCAGCAAGTTCCCAGATAGCAATGCCTTTTTGGTTTTTGGATTTGATAAATACAAGATTAGTGGCGCAAACGTTTTCCAATGAGACATTAACATCCGCAAACAGTGATCTTAATCTATTTTGGAGCGGTGCCCCTCCTGGCGTATATTTCTTAGTCTCGCTCCAGTCATCATCATAATCGTTAGAAAGCTTTTTTGGCAAGTTATCGAGACTACTTTTTAAAGTCTGGCCACCACTTCCACCAGGGTTTATGCCAAGAAGATAATAGTCCCCTTTTTTAAGAGTATTAATCGAACTATATAGAAAACTCCCCTCTTCTCCCATATAACTCTGCAAGGAGACTGTAATTTTTATTAATTCTGTATACCATTGGACAATCCTCATTATGTTAACTTAAAGATAGATTGAAGAATATTCGATTTGTACTTCTGGGATATTGAGCCCAACTAAATGCCGGGCTTTCTAATCAGCGAGGCCAGTTGGGCGCAGGCTGGCAGTAAACCGATGTTGGCTATAGTTCCTGATTATCTAAGGCTTATTACTATTTATTAGGTCAGCCGTGAATGAATTTTTTTAGTGCTTGCAAAACAGTCTTTGCTGGTACTATGTATGCGGAATTATATTTGGAAGACCCGCCAAATACTATTCCCCCAAAAACTATTCTTTGCTGACCGCTATTTATAGAGTGGCATTTAAAAAAAACTGGAGACCCAGACATTCCTTCGGTAGCAGCCGGAGTAGTCACAAAATAAAGAGCATCGTTTTTTGGATAATAAGGATCAATATGAATAATGTCTGCTAAATTTCCTTTATAGAGTTCTGGCTTAATAATTCTGTTACCAGTAAGATTTTGCCCACTACGTGGATACCCAAAACTGAACACGCTATCTATGATTTCATCTTCGCCTTTTTCTTCGTAGATATATTCTTCGAGGGAAAAAACGTTTTTTTTAAGGCTGGTGTCTGAAAACTGTATAATCGCCATATCGGGGTCTTCATAAAAATAATTATCGGGTAATAATGATTTTATTGATGTTATTATCATTGTAGCATACTTCGGTTTACTTTTCTCTGCATATGCGATTGCTAATGTATCAAATTGCTGCGCCTTAGGTTTTAGATCACTAGTACTTAAACCAGTAATAGCGTGCTTTGCAGTGATTAGGATTAATTCGCTTTTGTATCTAACAAAAAAACAGGTTGCATGTTGAAAATATGTACCTATCTGATTTGTTTTTGGTTTGATTCCAAGCAGCAAATAGCTGTACTTTTTGAAGTATTCCATCGGTATTTGTTTTGCTTCATGCTGGGCGACAGTAAAACCACCAATGAAGAACAAACAGAAGGTGAAGTAAATTTTCAAAATAATTTCGGTTTTCGTTGAAATTTTTAGGCATTACAGCCACCGGAACAGCGCTTGCCGATGTCCTGCCGTCAGCATTTCGCCAGCCTAAATTTATTACAAATGTTCAATAGCATTGGTTACTTCAGAACTTAGTGGTCAGCCGGTATATTGGCAACGGATGTTAGCAGCGGCTAGTTTATAAAACGAAAGTCAACATTTCCTTTGCAGTACCTTTTTCACGCCTACTTCTTCTGCTTCCTGATAACAATTTACCAGTGCTTGCTTCATTTCAATCATGTTGCTCTTCCAAACTGGCTTTAGATGCTTCACCCACAAATTCAATTCTTGTTCACTTGTCATACCAGCCTTCTCCTTTCCCGCCATCGATTTTGCAACAATCAAGATTGCCTCACTTAGTTCTTTATCTATGACGTCTTTGGGAATACTCCATTTGCAATTTGAGAAAATATCAGAATAGAATGCCAATTGCTTCAGATTATCTAATGTCTGTCTATGAGAACTTTCACCATCTACTGTCCGTCTCATTTCCTCGATGTGTCTAGCTCCGTTCTTAATTAATTCTGGAACAATCCAATAAGTATTTTTAGATGTATGCCTTCTATAGTCTTGCCAACCCTTTTTAAGGTCCTTCGGGTCATCTTCTAAAAGTATCATTCGCAATATTGCCGGCTTTCAGGACTCTTCAATTGCCAAGATTGCTAGGGCCGTGGCTCTTTCGTATCGACCATTATCATACAGGAGAATAGCATCTTGCAATAGTGACTTAGCATTTTCAAGTGCAGCTTTAATTCCCTTGACTGCATCTTCTGGCGCCAGTTTTTGATTGTAGTGTATATCTCTCATAAATCGCCGCTAACGGTTTGCGTACCTTATTCTCATGATTTAGGCTTTATTTCAACGTTTTCAAGAGGTTTATTTACAATAGCTGTTATCACGTCTGAACCGGGATGTCCAGGCACTGGACCATCAACCTTTTTATTTTTGCTAAATAAATTTGTTTCGTGATCATTTTTGTAAAATGCGTCACCAGTCAGTGCTTGACGAACTTCTGTCGCAAAACTTCCTTGATAGTTATTGCCAGCTATTCTAATTCTATAAAAGCCTGTAAGATTGTGTTCTGCTTTTCCGGATTTCCTTTATATGAAGACGCTACAATGCTGTAAGTATACTGATAATGACGACGCCGGATAAATAGATTCCATAGTTGATAAAGTTCGTGCCGTTCTCTGGTTTCACGCTCTCAAGCTTCGGCTTATTGGCTAAATGGAAACTTCTAAGTTTTAAAGAGTCAGGTAATAATGTATTTAAAGAGTCATTTAGATTTGAAACCTTTTGTAATGCCGCTTGGGCTTCAGTCAGTCTATCTTTGTAAGAGTATCGGGAGTCTTGATAAATAAATAAGAAATAACTAAAAAAGCCGGCAAGAGTAAATAAAATACTGAGTAGTAGCATGGAGCTGGACCTGCGGTGCGTAGTTATAGTGGTTTCACAAGCTTTGATTGCACTGTCAATAGAACTGGTTTTCTCATCAAACTCCATGACAATTAGTTTTTAAGCTACGTACAACGTTGAAGCATTGGCGATGTTGCGGAAGTCTGTGTTACGTCTGCCTGCATCCAATGCTCATTAAAGAACTAATGTAAAAATTTTATTCAAATGCTCATTAGAATTCAGTCTGACCGGGCTATGGCCGATTAAAGATTTGCTGCTGATGCTTACAACGTCCTGCCTCTTTTGTAGCAATACTTTTGTTAGCAGCAGTAACTATTTCCTTGTCAATGTAAACCTTGCATTTCCAATTTCAGCTGTTCCAGTTGTTGTCCTGAATATAAAATAACCAGAAGCAGTTGTCGCTGCATTATTAAATTTTAAAAATACTGTGCCGAAGCCATTAATTCTTTGATTGACATTTGTATAATAACCTCCAACATAATTATTGTTAATTGTCAAATACGAGTTAATTGTGCTTGTACCTAAAACGCTATCTTTATTAGCTGCATCTAAAGTCTGCATTTCACCTTGCATAATTAATTGTCCATCCTGTTCTGAAATTTGAAACTCTCCAGTATAATGATGCCTAGGTGTCTTAAAATTTTCTGATTGCAAATCAATGTCACTTCCACTTACATTATAAGAGCCATTAAGTGCACCTTTCGGAAATCCAGTTGCATTTGCAAATACTGCTTTAGTGGGAGATTGAATTGAATGTGACCAGTCACTAAAAATTCCTAAATGAATTAATAATAAAGAGAATGTCATGAAAACATAAGTTGCAGTCAAAATTTGCGAACGAGGTTCTGACTTCTTCTGCTCTTGTGTCAACAATAAATAGGCAAGAAAAGCGAGAATAGCTCCAAGTCCTATTATTCCATACTTAAGTATCTCAGGGAACTTGTCAAGCATTTTGAGTTTAATTTTTATTGCTTCTAACGGATAGGTATTGTCGAATGCAGGCACGGCATTTACTTCCTTTGAAAAATGGATTTTCGCCTTACAACTTATTTGTCAGTCCAATAGTATTGCGTCAGCTCTGCTTTTGGCAATACTTTGTCAGATACAGTTTATCGCCTCCCAATACTTCTAAAGTCTGGCTTAAGCATCTTCTTATATGCCTGCCGCACACTCTCTAAACTAATACCCAATTCTTCAATATCTTTGCCGGCATAATTTTCAGGATTTACCCAATATTCAGCCTTATCGTCGCAAGTTTTTGCTAAATCTTGGTCAAAATGCCGAAGACTTATTCCTGCTGCTGACCAATACCTAACCAACATCGCTTCTCTATCACGGTTCCGCAGTCGTCCATGACCTATATCTCTATAATAAAGATATGTTTCGTCAAGTGCATGATTAATGGCTCTAAGAGCCTCATCTTTCATCTGAGACCGATCCTTCGACGCAGTAGCAATCGGCCCTAGAATGCGGATTAAACTTTCTAGTATTTCATTTAACATACCTACAAAATTTTGTTCACGTCAACGTTAAGTCCTGATGTTTTCAATTCTTTAGCAAGTTTGAATTTCCAGCTTTCCTCGGCATCAAGTTCAATGTATAATAGTCCAAGTAAGTCACTTGGTAACTCGACGCCAGGAATGTAAAGCGGACAAACTTTATTTCTTGTAAATTTGCCTATAAAGTAGCCCAACTCGAGAATTACATTTTGTCTAGCTCTACTATTTAGGTTATCATCTTTCTTGTTTTTCCCCAAATCGTCGTCAGTCAATAGTACAACAGCGAAACCAACGTCAGAGTATTCTTCAAACTTTTCGAGGATTGTTTTGCCAGCATTTGCTTGTTCGTGCAAAATGATTGCTTCCAAACCTAGTTTCTCGATAGTCCTTGCCACATTAACCTTGATTTCATTATTTTGTCCATGTACAATAAATACTTTGTTGCTATTTGTGGAAGCAGTTTTTGCAATCTTTGCCTCCCTAATTTCAGTTTTTATAAGAGCTAGTTTTGAAACCAGTTGCCGTAGGTTGCTTACTTTGTTCCTTACGTCTTCGATGAACTCTTCCAGTTCTTCTACTGGTGACTGAGAAACATAAATAAACTTCTGGTTTACATTGTCATAACTCAGTCTGTACTCATTGTTTGGGTTGTTGAAACATTGTTTTAGCAGTTCTGAATTGAAGTCATTCCAATCATAATAATCTTGTTTTGCCTGCTCAAACTGTCTATTGGTTTGAATTTGTCTACTATAAATTTCTTCACCGATTACAATTCTTTTATTTAGCTCTTCCTTGAAAAATTCACGTCCAACAACCAACACAGACGGTTCATTTATTTCGTTTTTTGAAGCGGTTCTTTTTGCCATGGTCTTTTAAATTGTGCCTAATGTTAACGCATTGACGATGGGCTGAAATCTAAGATTCGTACGCCTGGCACTAATGCTTATTAAAGATATAAAGTTCATTGATTACTAAAAAGTCACTAGTATTAGGTCTGAAGGGACAGCGCGAATGCAACCCTCCCGTTCCGTGTCAGAGAAAGAAAAAATAGTAGTTAGATGGATTCTTGCCAACAAATTTTCTGCAGCTGTAGTAACACTGTTTGTACGTACCATCGAAAACAACATCTGTCGCAATATTAATTTATATTCACAATTCCACGCATCTGGGTGAAGCGTGTTGTCTCGTAATTGTCTGCAGACAAATCAATTTTCAAATGGTTGCCAGTAATAGTTATCTCACCTATTGAGTTTTAGTATCCTTTCTGCGTTGGTATTTCTTGTCCATTACGATCAACAAAAGTCCGGAGAACTCCGGTAAGCTGCCGGGCCTTGTCTGCTACGTCAAAAGATTCCGTATTATGCCGCAATTCTATTTTAAGAATTGCCCCTGGAGATTACCTTTTTAAGAGCCTTTTGTCGACCCTTTACACAGAACTTATAATTGAATAACTTATAATGTTTTTGTAATAAATGTCGACTTAATAGTCAGAGGCGACGATCTCTAAAATCTAGATTTTTTTTCATTATCTTTTATTGAACCAAAACCACAGTTATGAAAGAAACTGGAATCTTTCTCATCTGCATAGCAGCTATAGTTGGATATTTTGCATTTAACATGGATACCAGTGTGTCAGTTGGCGGATATTCCAGTAATATAGGCAGCGATAAAGTGGTTAATCTTGGCAGATTAAATGACCAACAAAATCTTTTTATTGTAGGTTCTGCTTTAGGAATTATGGGTTGTGTTCTTTTAGTGGGAGGTGTACTTGGAAGTAAATTGATAAAACCGGAACTAGTGACAAGTGGCAATAATCAGAAGCTGACTTCTGACAAGTCAGATGACAGTTTATTGACACCAAAACAAAAGGAGCTGAAGGCAAAATATGAGCGTTCTGAGATTAGCCTTGAAGATTATACTAAGGAGTGGAACAAATTGTAGTTAGAATTAAAATGAAGCCAGGCTATTAGTTGCCCAAACTGGCGTGCTTTTACTGTTGTCGAGAACCTGAAATGGTCATTGAACTTGTTACTCACTTTCGAGAAGCAAACTAACGAGATGAATATATCACACAATGCTAACATCATTAAAATCTCTTTCAGAAATCTACATTCTTTTGGAAATCTTCAAGGACTAACATTGCCTACAAACGCCGGTGGAGTGTATATATGGGGACCTGTTTTTAAAAAAAATAAAAATAATAAGCCAGTAGGTTCACCGCTTTCTAATTCAGTTGTATTTAATCCTTCAAACCACATTTTTATTCCTTACTATGTGGGTCAAAGCCAAGATAAATTATTGTACTGTTTTAAGCGTCATAACAATCCTCTATCAAACAATCGCTACCTGAGATTGGAATATAATTACATGAAGCATTTCTTCAACGACCCTTTGTTTCCAGAAATGATTGAAACTGGAGTTAATCAACCAAGGACTTGGTTTAATAAAAACCCCGGTCACTTCACTAATAAAATTATCTACTATAACAACAGTATGGTTCTGAAAGGTATTTATGGTTTAACTTTTACCCCTGATAAAGATGGTAGTTTTCGAATTAATACTGTTAAGCGTGATTTAGCAAGCGCAGGTAGAACAAATGAAATCAAAGTTTTAAATAGGTACGTACCACTTTTCGACAAAATGTTTTTCTGCTACGCTACAGGCTTTAACACGGCCCCCAGTTTGAAATACAAAGATTTCGAAGCGTATATTTTTTATCGCCTGAAAGGGAAAACTGCCAGTAAGCATGACCACTATGACCGGATGAAAAAGAAATTTTGTGGTCTACGTATCAAAATAAACTCAGGTTTGTATCTATTCAAACCAGATATTTGCAGATGTTTCAATGGGTACTAAACTATAATTCTTTTTTTGCACATTCAGCTATGATTTTTAATGATTTTCTTGCAACACTAGTCCTTTATTGGTGACTTCGTAATGTCTTGGTCACTTATCTGATTCTATTTCTACTATTGGGTTATGTAATTGACGTGCTATTGTTTTGATTTGGTTTCGGTAGATGATTTCAGCTGACAGGCGGCTTTCATCATAGTTTCACCTATACTTCCGGGAACAATATAACTCCAAGGTTGATTTTGGGAACTTGCAGTTGCTAGCAGTTTGCCCAGTACATCATATGTATTTGTACTAATCACCCTAACGGATTGTTCTTTGCAATCAAATTCCCAAAGGTTTTTACTTTCAGTGTATGTATAGACAACATTATCAATAGTCTTCCTGCCACCCATTACTTTAGACCATATCCTTATTACGTTTCCGTCAATTGAAACTGGTTCTGATTTAAAAAGGATTAATGAACTATCGCTGGGGTCTATAGTTATTAAATTCCAATATTCTTGCTTTGTGCTATCAGTTTGTGCAAACGCTTTTGTTGCAATTGTGGATATGATGGCAATCAATATAAGCTGCTTCATCTGGTCAGATCTGGTAAATTTAGTTACAAAAAGGTCCTGCATGAAAATATGGGAACGTGCAAACTAACTGCTTGAAATATATCAAGCTGTATAACTAATATAATAATTTCCTCTAAAAACCTTAATGCTAAATTATATGGTTTTTTTGGATGGCAGGGTCCAGCCGAGCGGAGGATCAGGGAAAGACTCACAGAGGATATCTTGAAAAAAATCACGTTTTCCTAGTTCAAGGTGTTTGAAAGTGCCAAATCAGCGCAAAGGAAGATTCGGAGTTTATCATTGGAAAGTTCATTATCTATAATGGTTACATTTGACGGATGACCAACTGAGGCAAATCCGTCAGATACATAGGTTGGTGCAAACAGAGAATTTAAATCCAATAAAGTCTTTTAAATGCTCCTCTGTCCCTTTTTTCCCCACTTAGATTGTTCAACAATCGGATCGGGATCATCCTCAGTACTTTTACCTTTAGTGTAGATAGGCCTTTCAAGGGATGCAATAAGTTTTTGACGTGCTTCTATAAAACGCGACCACCTCTGTTGGTGTTCTGAATTAATCTCAGGCATGGCTTCATTAGTTCTGACTTAAGAAAGATGCTTTCGCTCCTTCATGTAGAAAGCAGCTTATCCCCTGAAAATTACACATTTTCGGCTCTATTTCCGGAAAATTCACGGCACGCAAAAAGGCATTGTCCGACGAATTGGAAATTAAAGCGTGATTTCCTATATTTCTTGTTTTTTATAAGTTGTTAAAATGCAGCCGACTTATCATTACGTTATTCAACTTGAGTTGTACCGATGGAACTGACACGAAAACTATTAAGTGAACTGCAAAAAAGGTTAAAAATAGGCAACCGGAGGGGCGTGCATTTGAATGCAATTCCAGCAAACTCACGCTACAAATTCGACTTAAATCGTCTTTCCAATATACAGAAAGACTTGCCAACCAATTTTATCAAAGCATTGCTTACCGAACAACCGTTGAAATTTCGGATAAGCTGGAAAGAAAATGTGCCAGACCTGAACTCTCTTTTTGAAGAAGAACAAACTCAATTAGTGAAAATCACCAAGTCATTTGAAAACCTAATCAACCAAACAGAAGCCATCGAGGCGGAAAAAGGTATTAACACCTTTGGCTTTGGTTATCCTGTTTTAATTCGAAGAGACAAAGCAGATAATAAACTTACGGTTGCACCTGTTCTGATTTGGTCGCTCCGCATCAAACGCACAAGAGAATTCAACACATGGGAAATCAACCGCAACGAGGAAGACCCTGTTTACTTGAATGAAGTTCTCGTCAATCACCTGGAAAGTGATGCAGCGACGCAAATTGATAAGATACCTGAAGAGATGTTAGATGATGGGCTAATTTCAAAAAATGAACTTCTGGATATTTGTGTCAATCTGCTACAATCAATCAATACAACTATTCCTTCAGACTTAAAAGAAGTGTTTGAGCGGAAAATAGGAACCGTCGTTCCCATAGGCGATAAAAAAAATTACGAGAAACTATCACTTCCATCCGCTAATGCGTTCATTGATTTTGGCGGCTTGTTTTCCATTTTTGAAGTGCAGAAGCAAAACATCATTAATGATTATAAAGGCCTGATGGATTTGGAAGGGCTGACCATTCAAACCGGTGATCTTGAAGGCAATCAGTTTCAATCCATTTCCTCCATCGAAACAGACCCTTCGCAGCAGGGCATTCTCCATTCCTTAGAAACTACACGAAATGTTTTAATTCAAGGCCCGCCTGGAACTGGCAAAAGCCAGACATTGACCGCAGTGCTTCTTAATGCCTTGGAGAATCGAAAAAAGGTGCTAGTTGTTTGTGAAAAACAAACCGCACTGGATGTATTGCATAAAGCACTTAAAGGGAACGGCCTAGACTATCATTGCACGTTGATTAAGGATATCGCAAAAGACAGGAAAAACGTTGTTGAATCCGTTCGCAGCAGAGTAGATAATGTCGCATACCGTCGCTACAGCTACTCTTATTCTAAAGAGGCGCTTGATCACCAGATAAAAAAAGCGAAGCATCTTATTACGTCTATAAACACAAAGCATAGAAAGCTTGGTGAAAAATTATTGGGGGAGAAATCGTGGACGCAGGTTGTGGGCAACCTGCTCGCCGAATTGAAGGGAACAGATAATGACTATAAGCTAAACGCAGACAAAACACAGTTTGTTTACACCGTCGAGGAATTCAACATGCTCCTGGATAACGTTCACCGGGGCGAGGGTCTGTTTGCTGATTTTATGCCAATAGTAGGGAAATCATTTATCAACGCTGAAAAGTTTAATTCCAGTAATCCATATGCATTAGAACAAGCCATTCATGATGATTTTGATTTTTATACATCCGAAGTTGCCGCCATTAAGTCGTTGATCGAGAAGAACAAAACAGAGTACACTGAATTCCGACAAAGTGAGTTGAGAAATCAGATTGCGCTTATCAATACGTGTGTTAACAATATTTTCCAGCACGAAGAAAGGTTAAACGACGTCGTAAACTACAATTTTAAAACATACGAGGGTTATAGACAGGAGGAGTTGAGACGACAGAGTAAACTACTCTTTCAATGCATTGCAGATATCGATGCCATCTTTGAACGAAACAAAAAAAATACAGACTTAACTGATGAAGTAAAACTGAACAGTTTCGGATATAAAGTCTTGGCTCTATTTTCTAAGCAGAAAAAGCAAACAAAGGTCGATTTTCTAAAACTCAAAGAGCGGTTCACGTCTTTGGAAGAGGATGTCCGCAGCACCAAAGATTTCAATTTTCAGCAGTTTACTGGTGATCTGAATGCAAAAAAGACTGCGCTAGCGATATTTAAAGAAAAGGCTAAACAGTTGGAAAGTGGTTTTGATGAAACGGTCATTCGAGAATACGCGACCTTTCAGTTTCCGACCTTACTCAGTACCCAAAATCCCGAAAACCATCTTAAGGCCATACAACAGCGCATCGGTGAGGAAGTTCATTCGGAGGAATTTGCCAAAATGATAACTACCGTTCTTCACAAATTCCAATCCTATTTGGACGAAATGGCTGCTTCGCTAAGTACCTGCCAGCAATCGCTAATCGGATGCAAAGATATTCGCGACAACTTTGGCTTATCGTTAAATGGTTCTTATTTCGGTTTCTCGAATAATAGTTCATATAGCGAGAAAAAACAAATGCTGCTTCAAGGTATGCGCAAGTTGGAAAATGGGCAACTGGGTTTCGATGAAAAGATATTGAGTGAATTTGATGGCATTAATCTTCATTTAGCAAATCCCCGACAAATGCCGCTTGAAAGCCTGCCAATCCTTCAAGGGCGAATTGACCAATTAATCAAAAAGTTTAATGCGGATGACTGGACAGGAGAGAAACTTGTGCACCAACAGTTACCTACTCTAATTACCGATCTCGAATCTATTATCCAGAAGAAAAATACTTATTTTAATCATCCGCAGGACTTGTTTCTGCAAGAGTACAAATGGCGTTATTATTATAATTCTCAGCCAGAAAGTGTACAAAAACTTCTTCAAGAATTAAAGCATAAGAAAAATTGGCGTAAGCTGTTTTTAATACATTATTTAAATTCTCTGCTTGTTTCGAATGCTTGTGTGGAATTACCAACAAACGACATAGAACACCATGAACTCAATGGCATCTTGAGCGGACTAGAGAAAGAGCAATTGAAATACGTCCGGGAGTTCTGGTTTTCAAAACAAATCGATGCCACCCGTGAGTTCGAACAGAAAAGAGGTACTCTAACGGTTGAGAACCTTTACAACAAACGCAGTAGCAATAAATATGCACGTTTGTCACTCCGGCAAATCGTTCAGTATGATGCGGACCTGTTTACTACCTTCTTTCCTATTGTTTTAACTTCTCCAGATGTTTGTTCCAACTTGTTTAAAGGGATGAACAGCTATTTTGATATCGTTATGTTTGATGAAGCAAGCCAACTCCGATTGGAAGATAACTTGCCGGCTTTATTGAAAGGAAAGCAGATTATTATAGCTGGAGACGAACATCAAATGCCTCCGTCCAACTACTTCAGCAAAGTATTTGACGGATCCATTGAAGACGAAGACGAAATTGAAGATGAGGAGGATATTGTCATAGATAAGGATAACCTTCTACTTTCCTGCGAATCTTTGCTTGACTTTGGAACGGAACTAAACTTTGAAAAACGTTACCTGGACTTCCATTACCGTTCAAGACATCCTTACCTAATTGATTTTTCAAATCATGCGTTTTATAACCAGCGTTTGCGTCCCCTTCCCAACAACTTTGACTATACACCTATAAAATTCGTTGCTGTAAACGGGACTTTCTCCGACCATACAAACGAAGCGGAAGCAGAAATGGTGCTGTCGATCATTGAAAACAACATCAACCGTTTACCAAATGGAGAATATCCAACCGTGGGTGTTGCTACCTTCAACATTGCACAACGAAACTTAATTAAAGGAAAGATATTAGAGCGGCAAAAGTTTTCAAAATATGCGGCTTTTAATGACAAGATTCGTCAGCTTGAAGAGAACGGAATGTTCGTCAAGAACCTGGAAAATATTCAAGGAGACGAACGAGATGTCATCATTCTTTCTACAACATACGGCGTGGGGAAAGATGGAAAATTTGCGCAACGGTTTGGTCCCATCAATCATTCAAAGGGTTACAAGCTGCTGAACGTAATTATTACAAGAGCGAAATTTAAAGTGTACGTATGCTCTTCAATTCCTGAAGAAGTAATCTTGAACTACAAGGACTACTTGGTAACGGAAGGCGGAAACAACAAAAGAGCAGTCTTTTATGCATATTTGGCCTATAGTAAAGCTGTTAGTGAAAACAATAATGATTTACGGATAGCGGTTCTAACTGACTTATCTGAAAACACCTCAAACAGTGCATCTTTTAATGCCGGTATTGGAGAACTTGAATCGCCTTTTGAAGAAGAAGTTTATCAAGTGTTGGTAGATGAATTTGGAGAGCAGAAGCTTATTCCACAGATGCAATTCGCCGGATTTCGGATTGACATCGTATTTGACCACAAGAAACAAGACCTTCCAAAAATTGCCATCGAATGCGACGGGGCAAAATTTCATACGAGCAGAGAGGCATATTTACACGATAGATACCGGCAAAAAATACTGGAAGGCCACGGTTTTGTTTTTCACCGGATATGGAGTACCAACTGGTGGCGAAATCCAAAACGGGAAGCGGATAGGCTATTTGAATTCATAAAGAATACTGCCATTAATTCAAACTTCCACCCAGAAGACCATTCAAGTACAGCAGCGGCTTTTACCCACGAGATAGACGTCGTTGAAAACTATGTAGCCAAAAGTTTTGTATTTGATGAGGGCAAGGAAGGTGAAGCCATAAAATTGTTTAAAGAAACGGAAGCCATTCAACCCAAACTTTTTGAAGAGGCAATTCGGCTGAATAGCAAGGTAAAGGTCAAGTATGTCAACAACGGCAAAGACATCAATGTTTGTATCGTAGATACGGAAGGCAAAAATGAAGTAAAGAACGGCGTACAGAAGATTTATGTGAAGTCGGCATTGGCAACTTCCATTATCGGGCGAACAGTTGGTGATATTGTAAAGGTGGGTAATCTTGACAATTATGTAGAGATACTAGAGGTCACCAATTAGTAACATTCATTATCCAACATTGGGAGAAAGATAGAAGGCACCGCTGCCAAAAACTGATTAAGCAAATTGTCGATGGACTGTAAACGGACTTGAGGTCGGCCTTGAAAGAGATCAATTTCTATTTGAACTCGACAAATCACATCAAGATCAGTTCTTGGCAACTCACAGAAATCAATCTGAAGTCCGGGACTTCCGTTTCCGTTAAATAGCAGAATTAATCTCGAAAACA
>JBJMLU010000073.1:0-36098 GCA_045805145.1 Flavisolibacter sp.
AATCCTGCAGGGTTTTTTGTTTTGTTCTGGCTTATCGGCTGGACGGTTGGTGGGTTTTTTGCTCTTCGAACTTTTCTTTGGATTTTACATGGAAAAGAAATCATCACTGTTGGATCCAACAGTTTACAGATTGACAAGAAGGGTTTACTCTTGTTCAAACCAAAAGAATATGACCTCCGTGAAGTGAAAAATATCAGGGTCCAGGAAGATAATATTGGTTTCAATGGGATATTCGGACGGCGTAACGATTTTAGCGCATTCAATTCAGGTGGAACAATCAGGTTTGACTACGGCCTTCAAACGGTGAAGTTTGCCGGCGGAATGGATGAAGCAGAAGCGAGGTTCATCATTGATAAATTGAAAGAACGGCGACTGATTACCGATCAACAGTACAGCAGTAATAATTAGCGCGGGTGTACGATTGAAATGAAAAGTTTTCAAAGCCTGAATAAAGGAAAAGACGCGGCATTATCCAGGTCTTAATATTATTTTATGACAGATCGCTTTATGAAACTTATTACAGTAGCATTGTTACTGCTTGCCACTGCCCAGGCATGCAGGACCAAGGGTCATTATCCTGACTGTAGTTCAAAAGATATTGAGCTTATGGATACCTGTTTGTTGGGAACCACCATTGAGAAGGCGATCACCAGAATGAACATTGATACCACGAATTTTATCCCCATGATGTTTGGCCGCGAAATTGACGGAATTTATGTGAGAAAGGATAGTTGCAAAATTACTGTGATCGTTGACACGCCCTTTGTCATGAGCAATGAGCAACTGAAACTGATCGAGATAAACGGCAGGTTTAACATTCATAGCCCCTGGAAAGCCGTCTACCAATATATTTTACATCGTCATATTGTCGCCGTTTGCTGGAGGAAAGAGTATGCCGGAAAGGTCGGAATAGTAGGACATATGGGATACCATGACTGCTGGGACTATTAAATGCTCTGATGATTCTATTGTTTTAATAATATCCTTGAAACTATTAGGAGTAGTAAATTTAATAAACTGCAATACGTGTAACTTGCAGTTGTCGCCAACCGGCTGCTTGACAACAAATGAATGTAGAAATAATAGACAGGCCATTTGACTTAGCCATTTATGGCTTTTCGGGGATTGCTGTAAACAAAAACTTTACAGAAACTGCCTTTGGCTTATCGGATAAAATGTGGCGGGCAGTTCGGGCAAATAATTTGAAAAATAAAGGGCTCAATGTTTGGGTTTACGAGTCCAGCGACAAAGTGTTTGCCGGCGTGGAACTTGAATCTATTCCAAACGACAATACAAGTCTTGAATACAAAAGCCTTTCTCTTCCAAAGTATGCTTATTACAAACATGTGGGCCCTTACAACCTGATAAAACAGGCCGGACAAATGATGAACGAGGAAGTTAGGAAGAAGGGATTGGGAACCATGCTTCCTTATATTGAAATTTATGGACACTGGAACAACGATCCCGAAAAACTGGAAACGGAACTTTTCATGTGTTTGAAACAGGACGGGAAAATTTCAGTTTGATTATTATCTAACCGCTTCTACCTGAAGCCTGCTTCACCGTGGTAATAGGGAAATAACAACCAACAGTTTTTACAGGCCTTGACTGATGCTAATCCCAGACAGGCACCTCAACGGTTTTGGCAAAGTTTAGATGAAGGCATTGGTTCGAACCCGCTTTAATTTTCATCGCAGTTGGTTAAAAATATAACTGTTTGCATATTATCTATTGCCCTACGTACGGAGAGGAGGACTACTGAATGTCCTTGTGAGTAGACTGGTCTTCCACTTGAAAGGAGTCTTTGTGTCCATCTACAAATGCCACAAAATTTTTTCTATGACCATAACAACATGTGCATCCTCAAGCAGCAATATTTTAATTATGAGAAAGCTGATCGTCAAAGCAATCATCCTGGGTGGAATCATTCCGGTGATATTCGCCTGCAATAGCCATACTGAAAAAGAACAACCCGCAACCGTATTGGCTGATAAAGACCAGGTAATAGACAAGGAACAGATAAAGGCGGAAATCCAGGCGAAGGAAGATGAATTTGCCTCAACTTACAATGCAGGTGTGCTCAAAAGCATTGGTTATTATGCAGACGATGCCGTGTCGTTTTATCAGAACAGGGCGCCGCTGGTGGGCAAAGGGGCCATTGTCGAATTTTTAAAGGCCGATTTGAATTCAAATTCCAATACCATCATGTTCAATACGAATGAAGTCTTTGTATCCAGTGATGGGAACCAGGTAGTGGAATTGGGAAACTATAGAGTAATCGACTCTACCAAAACAACCGTCAACAGCGGAAATTACATGAGCCTTTTTGAAAAGAGAAATGGCAAATATGTTTGCTTAAGAGATATGAGCGCCTCAGATGTTCCTCCCCAATAAAATGTAAAGTATTTCGCTTTGATTCGATACAACCATTGATGCAGATCTATTCCGCTCATTCAAAATCTGGCTGTCACTTATCTTCTCCTTCCACCTCCGCCACCACCACGCGCGCCACCTCCACCGCCTCCATAACTTCCTGAACTCCTCGTTCTGCCCGAAGAATAGTTTGAAGTATTGGAAGTAGTTGGGCGGGGCGAAGCAGTAGCGCCGGTAGAGGGCCTTGCCGATGAAGAAGGTGAACCTGTTGAAGGACGTGTTGACGCAGAAGGTCCACTGGTAGACGGCCGGGTAGATGCAGAAGGTCCGCCTGTGGAAGGACGTGTAGATGCCGAAGGTCCGCCGGTGGATGGGCGATTGCCGTTGTTGTATTTTCCACTGGCATTATTGTGGTTCACGCGGTCCGATGTATTTCGGTTGCCGTTGTAATTATTAAAATTGTTTTCGTTGTGGATGACGGTGGTATTATGATAGCCATAGCCACCTCCATGATAATAGTAGTGATTGGAACGATAGATGCCAACAGCCATTACGGTAAAAACTCCGAAATAAGGCGGATAATATCCATAATAATATGGGGGGTAGTAAGGCGCGTAAGCAGGTGAATACACATATTGCACCACCGGAGCGGATTGCACCACCACAGTAGTGGTGGTTGATGCAGCGGTTGTTGTTACAGGATCTGGCCCCTTGTATGCTGGATTGGCGGTAGCAGACGATGACTCCTTGGGTTCTACAACATAATTCTTCCCGTACAAGGCTTCATCACCCACAATTTGTACCCGCACTTTCCCCTTTTCCTTGTCCACCAAAATCACTGCAACGTCCTGGGTTTCTTTCTCACTTACCGCTATTTGAAGAACAAACGTAAAGGAAGAATCTTTTTGCTTGGTCACTACCTTGATGAAGTCTACTTTCTTGTCTAGGTCCAGGTCCATGTTGTTGATTCCCGACTTTTGTTCATTCAATGATTTTTCGAAACCTTCAATGGTTTTTGATTTTAGGAAAAGATCCAGAACTGCATATAGGTCCAGGTTGTCTCCGGGGAGGCCGAGGGCGGCTGTATCCTTCTGTGCCAGTGAAGAAACAGGTTTGCCCACAATCATTAACAGCAACAAAAAAGGCAAAAAGAACTTTTTCATGACATGCACATTTAATAAAATCCCTTACACAGGAGTACATCCTATGCATTTGTTCCTTAAGCGACACTTTTACAGGATATCTGCCGCCAAATATTCTGCACTAAATTTGAAATCATTGGAATCCGGACAACCAAGGTTTCGTGGGAATACCCCAATAAAATTATCGGCACATTGAAGCAGATCCGCTTTTGAAGTATTGTATCACGAAAAGACAACTCCCGGATTGTTATGGAAACGCGCAAAGTTCAACGCCATGATTAAGTATTTTTTTACTTCCATAGTCATCATCTTATCCCACATCATTTCCCTACATGGGCAAGATCTCAGCAATCTTGGCTTTCAACAACTATGCGATACCTCCAAAACCGGTCTTTGTTATTGGGACCTATCATGGGGTGGCCGGGGTTCAGTGAGACCTGCTGAAAAGGATCACCAGAAATGTGTTTTAATTGAAGGCGGGACTTTGAATTCAGTGGGATTTACGGAATAGAAAGTCAGTTTTTCTTTTTCACAAACAAGGATACTTACTGTGACCGCCCACATTAAAACGGATAGTGTGGAAGGAAAAGGAGCAGGACTCAATATTGGTCTTTACGACTCAAGCGACCAATTGATCTCCAACAAGGACATGGGGGGATTTTATTCTCTGGATTGGGTGAGGGGAAGCAAGGACTGGAAAATTTATTCCATTTCAATTGTATGTCCTCTTACCACCAGGAAAATAAGCATCGGAATGATCTTGTATGGAAAAGGAAAGGCATGGTTCAGCAATTGTACCGTATCGAGCGTTTCCATTGCCAACCGAAAGCCGAGTCGTCTTGCCCGGCAATACATCCAGGCTGCCTGCGATACCATAAAAATGCATTCACTCCTGCGAGATTCCATTCATATCGATGAATTAAAAGCAATGGCAATGAAGATCGCAGGGCCTGCAAAAAAATACAGCGATTGTTACCTCGCCATTAATTATTTACTGGAAGCTTTGCGTCCGTATGGAGATCATCATTCCTTTTTCATGACAGCGAAAGAAGTGACCAATTGGAAAAACGAAGGCTCGCAGGTAAGTAAAGTGCAATATCCTTCATCAGATACTGTAGATAGCTGCGCCTACATCGTGGTTCCTGCTTTTCATGGAGGTAATAATCACCAGATACTGGCATACGCCGACAGTTTGCAAGCAGCGATTCAAAAACTGTCACAACAAGGAATAAAAGGCTGGATCATCGACCTGAGACAAAACACAGGTGGCAATATGGCGCCAATGATCGCAGGCCTGGGCCCTTTGTTTAGTTCGGAAAAACTGGGCTCACTCGTTGATGTGAATGGCAAGCCAAGTTCATGGTATTATAGAAAGGGAAAATACTATTGGGACAATGATACAGGCTTCATCGTATCAAAACCTGTATTCCTTTCTTCCAGACTTCCTATTGCAGTTCTCACCAGCCATCAGACAGGAAGCTCCGGGGAAGCTGTCGTCGTTTCTTTTTTAGGAAATGAGGAAACCAGGTCTTTCGGACAGCCAACCTGGGGGCTCACCACCGGAAACGGGAGCTTCGATTTGCCTGATGGATCTCAAATCTTTCTTGCTTCCACCATCATGGCCGACAGAAAAGACAGGCAATACAGCGAAAGCATCATACCCGACGTAGTCATTGAAACCAAAGAGGCAGAAAATCGCGACGAGGTATTGAGGACGGCGATCAACTGGATCAAACAGCAATACCCTAACTGATGTAAGATGAAAGAGAAAAAAAATATTTTCGCTATTGTAGGAAGTGCCAGCAATCATTCGTCAAATCTGATGCTGGTGGAGTACCTGGCCGGTTTGACTAAAGATCATTTCAACCTCAAGATTTATAATGAACTGAAGGCATTACCGAATTTCGACCCCGAACGGTCTATTAATAATCCACCCGAACCTATTGTAGATTTTCGAAACGCGATTGAGCAGTCAGACGGAGTTTTGATCTGTACGCCTGAATACGTGTTCAGTATTCCGAGCGGACTGAAAAATGCAATTGAATGGTGTGTTGCTACCACGGTTTTTTCTGACAAGCCCTTGTGCCTGGTCACAGCTTCCGCAGATGGCAGGTACGGTCACCAGGAATTAACACTGATCATGAAAACTGTGATGGCAAAACTTTCTGATGAAACCAACCTGCTGATTCAGGGCATTAAAGGAAAAATGGACCGCACCGGAAAAATCACTGACACCAATACATTTGAACTACTATCCAGCCTTGCATCGGCATTTCAAAAGCTGATTGAAGACGCAGAAAGGGAGAAGACCTCTTCTAACCAAACATAACCTGAATCATTCACTACTGTAAAAACAAGTATTTATCAATACAACACCGAATCAATTATCATAGTTTAGATTTTTAGTGGAGGAAGCGCTCTTCTTATTCCTGTAACTTGTTATAAGTATATTTGATCGAATCAAGATGTATGAATCTGCCCAGCGGAAAAGTTATTGAATTTTACAACCAGTTCATTACCGAACAAATCAAGTCGGGGATCAATGACAGGATTTATCATTTATTCAAACGCCTGTTGGCGCTGGGATTAAATTCTCATTCAAATGTTTTGGAATTGGGAAGCGGGATCGGAGCAATGACTGTCCTGCTGTCAAAAAAACTAAGAGAGGGCAGGGTAGAAGCGGTTGATCTAAGTCCCCAGTCCATAGAATTTTCCAGGCAAAGAATAAAATCTCCGAACGTTTCTTTTGTGGTGGCTGATGTGGTGAATTATAAGCCTTCCATCCAACAAATCGATTTCGTTACACTTTTTGATATTCTTGAGCACGTCCCTGTAGATCAGCATCCCGACCTATTTCAAAACATAGCTTCTGTTGCCAATGATCAAACCAGAATTCTGATCAATATTCCCAACCCGGCCTACATCGAATATGACATGATCAACCATCCTCAATCCCTTCAAATCATTGATCAAGCTTTGTTGCTGTCCACGCTATTGAAGAACCTGGACAAAAATGGATTGACACTATCTTACTTCGAGACCTACAGTATATGGGTGGAAAATGACTATCAGTTTATGGTAATTGAAAAAAGAAAGGAATTCAAAGAGATTGATCTGAATTCAAAAAGAAATTTTTTTCAAAAAATCCTGAAGAAACTTGCGAGGACCTATGTCCGGTTGAGGCACAAATATCCCTGAAATCAGCTCCCGATACTGTGATGACGACAGAGAATAATTTTGACTGAACGGTCTCTTGAACAATTTATCTTTTTCAGATTAGTTGTTATCTTCAACAATTAGTTTAACCAAACTAATTCCGCGGCATCTTTGCGAGGTATGTTAGAATCCAGTAGAAAAAAAATGAAAAGCTCATTTGTTTTATTCATTAATCAGGAAAAATGAAATCGGTACTCGACAGGTCAACGCGTGAGGAGCTGACCAAAAGAATTGAAACGCTGAATGAAAACAGCACGGCGCTTTGGGGCAAAATGAATATTCACCAGATGTTGCAGCATTGCATTCTTTGCGAAGAAATGTTTCTGGGCAGGAAAAAATATAAAAGAGCATTGATCGGTCTTCTCTTCGGAAGGATCGGGTTAAGAAATATGCTCAAGGACGATCGTCCGCTTGGCCGCAATGCTCCAACAAGTACTGCATTTAAGATTAAGGGGTCTGACGGAGACATGTCCTCAGATAAAATGAAATGGATCTCGCTGGTCGATGAGTATTCCCGCTATGACAACGATGAATTTGTACACTGGTTCTTTGGAAAGATGACCAAGGAACAAGTGGGACAATTTGCCTACAAGCATTCAGATCATCACCTCCGGCAGTTCAACAAGTAACCACCAATGAAGGGAATTAAACTTGCATTCCGCGGAAGGGCTTTATTATTCCATCACGGTTTACTTCGGCGATTAAAGATTTCCGGGTTTCCCTTGGCGTAAAGAAATTGACAGACATTAGTCTGCATGTATCTTCTGTCATCTCTCATCTCTCATCGCTCTTCTCGCAGCTCGAGGCTCTAAGCTCACAGCTCTTTCTCGCTACCCCAATTCTTCTTATCTTTCAATTGCTATCATTTAAACCAATGCTGCGCCTGCCACAAAAATTTCCTCCAAAGCTCAGGACACTGGCTATTATTTGCCTGTTCACTTCCCTTGCAGGAATATTGTTTGAACTCATTAAAGAAGAAAAACTTGATTACAACAGCATACTGCTTGGATTACCTCTGGGTTTGATATTTTGTTTTTTTGAATTATTCCTGTTTCCACTTGCCAACCGCCGGTTTCGCCGGTGGAGTTTTTCGAGGATATTTCTTTTTAAGTCTTGTTTATACACCGCTTCAATTTATTTGGTTACAGTAGCCGCTACCATTATCATGGGTCTGTATCAGGGGCATCAATGGAGCGAGCTGCCCGATCTTGTTCTTTCTTTTGAGCGATTTGTTATGGTATTGTATACGCTGGCTGTGTTCAGTGTGCTGGTATTTTTTTTACAGGTGAACTATCTTTTGGGAGAAGGGGTTCTTTGGAAATTCATCCGCGGAAAATACCATCACCCGAGAGAGGAAGAAAGGATCTTCATGTTTCTGGACATGAAATCTTCTACAAGCATTGCCGAGCGTCTGGGCCATGTGCATTTTTATACCTTTCTGAACGAACTCTTTCATGAGATTTCACAACCGGTTCTTCAAACAAATGCGGAGATCTACCAATACGTGGGGGACGAAATTGTTATTACCTGGAAAGTGGAAGAAGGACTGTACGATGGCAATTGTTTGAATTGCTTTTTCCTGTTTCGTGACCGCCTGATCAGCAATGAACAGATGTACCTTCAGAATTTTGGAGTAAAGCCCGAGTTCAAGGCCGGATTGCATTATGGAAAAGTAATCAGCGGCCAGATCGGAGACCTGAAAAAAGAAATTGTTTATAACGGCGATGTGCTCAACACCACTTCGAGGATCCAGTCGCAATGCAATAAATATCACCAGGACTTTCTGGTTTCAGGAGCTTTGGTAAACCGCTTGAAACACTTAAACGGTTTTCAATGGGAACGACTTGACACCATTATGCTCCGGGGTAAAGAAACTGAAGTTGAATTGTTTGGCGTTAGTAAAAATTATCTGGTCAAGAGCGCAGTTGAAATAAAAAAACAAACGCCCATCATCAACATCAATACAACTGACCATGATTATTAAACAATCGACTATCGATCAATGTCAGATGCAAGGCGGGATGGAGATTTAATGCAAGAATAAAACTTTGGACTTTGATCTTTATTTGAAACAAAGAACATGACACTATCTGCTTTAATTGCCAAACAATTCAGGGACCTCCATTTTGGAGGAAATTGGACCGGCGTGAATCTGAAAGAAACAGTAAAGGATCTTAGCTGGCAGGAAGCCACTGAAAAAATTGATTCTTTCAATACCATTGCCACGCTGATGTATCACACACACTATTACGTGGAAATAGTAACGAATGTGCTGCTTGGCCAGCCACTGCAGGGAAAAGATACGGATAGCTTTGAACATCCACCGGTGCAATCGCGGGAGAACTGGGAGCAATTACTGGAGCATGTTTGGATGGATGCTGAGAATTTTGCGCTCCTGGTTGAAGGATTGCCGGATTCAAAGCTGGAAGAAAATTTCTCGGGAGAAAAATACGGAAGCTATTTTAGAAATATCCAGGGCATAACCGAGCATACCCATTATCACCTCGGCCAAATTGTTCTGTTGAAAAAAATGATCCGGGAGAAAGTGCCCGGGAATGTCCCGGTGAAATAAGATTTTCAAATGAATGCGGACAGATTAATTCAGCGCGAAGACATCAGGCAACCAGGTAAGCATGATTGAGAAATGTACTGCCGGCGATATTCCCGAAATTTATTCCATCATCAATGATGCGGCCAGGGCCTACAAAAATGTAATTACTCCCGACTGTTACCACGAACCTTATATGAGCATGCATGAACTGAATAACCAAATCAGGCAGGGGGTTGTGTTCTGGTGTGAAAAACAGGACCAGAAAATTTCGGGAGTGATGGGCATCCAGGATAAAAAACTTGTTACGCTGATCCGGCATGCCTATATCCGGACAACAGAAAGAAATAAGGGTATAGGCACCAGGCTTCTTCAGCATTTGCAGCAACTAACGAAAAAGCCAATTCTTATCGGCACCTGGGCAGACGCCACCTGGGCAATTTCATTCTATGAAAAGAATGGATTTTACTTATTACCCACCGAGGAAAAAAACAGGCTCCTGGAAAAATACTGGACCATTTCTGATCGGCAAAAGCAAACATCCGTAGTGCTTGTGCAAATAGGCCAAGCAGTGCGAGATTTGTTGTGATGTTGGAAAGAATACGTGAAAGAAGTAACGTAAAGAGTTGGGAGAACGTCGCTCTAGGCTCTCTTTCTCTTTCTTCTCCTTTGTGGAAATTAAGTTGATGAAAATAAAAAATGCACACCATCGCCAGGGGCTTCGGTGGGCGAAGTCGGGATGACAAGATTCCCTGTCTGCTGATGCAGTCACGCAGGGAACTTGCGTCCCCTACGTCCCGAACGTAGTGCCCCGCCAGAGGCGGGGCTACATCCCTAAAATAAAAAGAGAAAGAAGTCTAGAGAATTATTCTCCGCCTCTTTCTCTTTTTTCGTTTCTGTTTTGTCGGGATGACAAGATTCGAACTTGCGACCCCTACGTCCCGAACGTAGTGCGCTACCGGGCTGCGCTACATCCCGTCTAATTGTTTTGGACCTGCGAGGTACGGCACGAATTTATTGTTTCTCTGCCAATTTCATAGAGAAATCAAACTCCCTGCTCCATTCTTTCTCCGGCATCGCTAAATTCGCGGCTGGTATGATCAACGGCGAAAAAATTGTGGTGGTACTTCCCGCTTACAATGCAGCAAAAACATTGAGACAAACCTATGTGGAGATCGACCGTTCGCTGGTGGATGAAGTGATTTTGGTAGATGACGCCAGCCGCGACGAAACCATTGCCGTGGCTAAGGAACTCGGTCTGAAACATGTCATCCGCCACGAACAAAACCGTGGATACGGCGGCAACCAGAAATCCTGTTACCGAAAAGCGCTCGAACTTGGAGCTGACATTATCATCATGCTTCATCCCGACTACCAGTACACGCCTGCACTGATCGCACCCATGGCTACACTCATCTCCAGTAAACTTTATCCCGTGGTGCTGGGCTCGAGGATACTTGGTGGGGGCGCGCGCAAAGGAGGCATGCCTTTCTATAAATATGTTTTTAATCGTCTTCTCACCATGGCGCAGAATTCCCTGCTCAACCAAAAACTTTCCGAATACCACACTGGCTACCGCGCTTATCACAGAGAAGTGTTGGAGTCCATTCCCTTTGAAAAAAATTCGGACGATTTTATTTTCGATAACGAACTGCTTGCACAGATTTTTTACAAAGGTTATGAGATCGCAGAAATTACCTGTCCCACAAAATATTTTGAAGATGCTTCTTCTATCAATTTGAAAAGAAGCATTGTCTATGGCGCGGGCGTGCTTCGTGTCAGTATTCAATATGCACTGCAAAAAATGCGGTTGGGCCGATTCTCACTATTCCAGGATATCAAGCCTATTGATCGCTCTGCACGTGAGGAATGAATGATTATTGGAATGCTAGTTGCCCTATAGCTATCCAATTATTTTCTTTCCCATTCGCGGATATTTTCTGATAATGTTGAAAGCAAGCCGCAATTTCCCATGTATAAAAGCATGAGTGGAAAAATCCGAAACAACCCACGCTTCGTGGAATTATCCAGGTCCATCAATGGGAGTAAATAGCCCAGGACCGGAAGTCCAAGGTACACTACCAGCACGGCATAGAGCCAATTGCGTGAAGCAGTGCTCCATTTATCGGTGAGGACCAGGTCAAGCAGAAGGACCAGAAGAAAAATAAAAATAAAATAGGCATAGTAGTCAATTCCGGTTTCGCTGAAAATGAGTTTGTTGTTGACATCAGCAAAGCGCGCAAAGAGTGGCCCCAGATTGAGCAGGTGATGATTCACCAGACCTTCTACAGGATATGCGTTGGGTAAATAATGATCATTGTACAACCATATCGTGATGAGATAGAAAAAGACGGAAGGGATCAAAAGAAGTAAGCCTGCACGGGTAATTAACTGTAGTCCTTCCCATCTTTTGATGTGATGCCAGAACAGAGCAGGAAGGAAAAGAGCAACGAGCACCAGGCTTTCAGAACGAATGTATACGGCCATGCCCATAAAAAGCCCTGCCAGGGCCATTTCGCGGGGATGACCATTTTCAAAATAGCGGACCAGGAAGAAGGTTCCGATACAGAAATAAACAGCAGTGCTGTAGTCGTAAAGCACCATAAAGGTATAGGCATACATTTCCGGAATGGCTACAAAGGAAAGCAGAAGAAAGCCTGCGATGATCGGATGCAGATTTTTGCAAAGTGCACGATACAGGAAGGCAAGGAAACCAATGAATACAGAACTAAGCCAGATTTGTCCAAACGGAAATCCTGCATACTTGTAAATAATCTGGAGAGAAGTAATGAAGGGCGACTTAAACTGGTTGTTGTTTGTTTCCATGTTCACTGTGAACACCGAATTGATCATGGTCTTTTCGCGAACAGTGTATTCGGCGATCAGTTCCGCGCCGGAGGTGAGGTCGCGCGGAGTAGGTGGAAAATAAAAGCATCGCCACACACTCAAAAAAACAATCAGACCGATTACGAGCAGGAACGGAAGCTCATAAAACTGAATGCGCATTTTTGCAGACCGCACAAGGAGCCACTGGCTTTTTACAGCATGAATCCTCAGGTTCAACAATAGCGTAGCGAGGATCAGGGATAGAAAAACAGAAAATGAAGTGAGCGGAATATATAATAGCTGGAGGAGGAAGGGAATAAAAGAAAAAACAGCTATTCCACCCAGCAAAGAAAGTGGTAGAAGGGTACCAGCACTTATCGTGGGACGAAAAAAACTGAGTAATCCAAAGCCAGCGAATAACTGCAGAAGGGAAAGCAGCAGTATCATCAGCAGGCTACTCATAAGGAACCGGAAATGATTGAAAATTTTTTAAACTGTCGGAAAAAGCATGAATGTCCGTTACACGATCGATCAGGATATTTCCATTGTTGCAGTGCACATACCAGCTGGCCTCAAGTGCGTTTGAACTGTTGACCCAAACTGTTTTCAACCCGGTATAGTAATAAAAAACTGCAGGTTCAGGAACATGATAGGCGATCCCATATTTTTTAAAATAAGAACCGGGTGGAACAAGCAGCAAAGCTTTTTGTTTGATTCCTTTTTTTTCAAAGAAATCTGCAATTTGTTTGGAAATGGTGTAGGCAGATTCATAGCGGACTGTCTTTCGATATTCGGGGTCGAGTTGGGATTTTTGTTTTTGAAAATCTTTCCAGTAGGGAATGAGTCTTTGGGCTCCCCAGTTCTGGTAGCGCGGAAGAAGGAAAAACAGGGAAACCAGCAGGATGCCGGAGGCGAGCAGTGTTAACTGTTTTTCCGGTTTCATAAAAAATGGATGAAGCGGTCCAATGGCTTGCGGTTCTTTCCAGAATGATTAAGATAAATGAAAATGTTCATTTTATTCCTTTAAATTTGCAGCCCTCATAATTCGGGTGGTGGCCCCGCCTCGGCGGGTTACTTGCAGAATTACGGGTGGTGGCCCCGCCAGAGGCGGGGTACTTGTCTCGAACATTTTAATTGCGGGTGGTGGCGCAGCCCGGTAGCGTACTTGCATGGGGTGCAAGGGGTCGCTGGTTCGAATCCAGTCCACCCGACAAAGAAAGAGAAAGAGAAAGAGAGCGGAGAGCGAATGTCCTGTTTTCTTTCTCTTTTTATTTTAATGAATTTAATTGCGGGTGGTGGTCCCGCCTCTTGCGGGATACTTGCATGGGGTGCAAGGGGTCGCTGGTTCCCTGCCTGCCGGCAGGCAGGGAATCCAGTCCACCCGACAAATAAAAGAAAGAGAAAGAGAGCGGAGAGCGAATCTCCTGTTCTCTTTCTCTTTTTATTTTAATGAAGTTGATTCCCGGTAGTGGTCCCGCCTCCTGCGGGATACTTGCATGGGGCGCAAGGGGTCGCTGGTTCCCTGCCTGCCGGCAGGCAGGGAATCCAGTTCTAAGTCCTGGCGAAGATGGTCAATCAGTGCCCTGAACTCTTTTTTCAATCATGGCGGTATGTTCCTTCGGGTTGCTTGTGTTCTTGCCTTCCATAACTTTTATTATACTGGTTAACAATTTTCTTTAGTGAACAAGATCTTATGCCCTTGGTGTAAATTGTGATAACTCATAAATGCCCAAAGATTTTTCAATGTCCGCTGCCTTATTCACCATTGTTTCAAAGCCATCTTCTCCAAATAATTTGTGCTCGTTGTTTTCAAATTCTTCTCCTAAACTGTCATACTCGTGCTTTGATACAATTTTTCTAAATGCAGGAAACAACACAGTATCTTCCCTTGCTTCATGCGGTCGATACATGGCGTTGAAAGAAGTAAGTAGTTGAATGAGCTTTTGATTTTCTGCTTCCGTTGCTGTCTGGGATTTGGTAAGCTGCATGATTTGGTCTGTTAATCTTCTTCCTGCCTGGTGTTGTTGCAGCAATACATTTACCAGGTCGGTTAATTGATTGGCTTTTTGAAAACGAGGGAACAAATAATTTTCTTCCTGCCTTTCATGGTAATCTTCAACGAAGGTTCTGATAATATTTGCAGCCTTGCCTATTGCTTCTTTTGGAAAGGTTGTTTTATTGGTAAGATGCGTTCGGCATGTATCATAAATCAAAAGAATGCGGTTCAACAAGCCATGTTCCTGCATTAAATCTTCCGGTGGCGACACTTCCTGCCCTTCGCCTTCTTCCTTTTCGTCCTTGTCTTTGCAACCTGACAACAAGCTGATACCTGCAACCCCTGAAACTGTAACAATAAAACCTTGCTTTACAAAACTCCTCCGATTGGTATTTGCGTTTTCATTAAAATGATTTGGCTCATGTTCCATATTGTATAGTTTAAGACTGTGTGATCTTTTTATCAATGGAGTTCTTACCACCACCATAAATAAGAAGGTAAATCAATAATAAGGTCATTGCAAAATCCGTTCTGTATTCGTGGGCAAAGGACCAGAGACCTTTGCCGGTAAGTATCGAAGCTTTTGTTCTTACAAAAGAAACAATCATTATTATAAGTAAAGGAATTGCAGCAAGTCTTGTGAGTAATCCTATCAGGACCAGGATGCCGCAAACAACTTCAAACGAGCCAGTGAAGTAAGCCCAGAACGAAGGGTTCGCAAAACCAATTTTTGTAAACCTCCCCGCACCTGTTGCATCCGGGGTAATAAATTTCTGCAAGCCTTCGGAAAGAAAAATTAATCCTACTACCAATCGGGGAATGAGTGCAGGCACATTCGAAGTAATTATCAATTTATTGTTCATTGACCTGTTAGAATACCTGGTTACTAAATGTTGGGTTGTCAGGAATTTTGACCTGATTAAATTCAACCGTGTTGCTATTAGTTAGCTGCAAACAACATTCACTGTCGCTGGTTCGAATCCAGTCCACTTGACAAAGAAAGAGCAGTTTTTGTAAACTACTCTTTCTTTGTGCTTTGTGCCATGATTATGATCGTAATAAATAAGGCATATTAGATCCTTATTTCATAAAAATTTAAAACTGTTTTTGATTCAAATGAAGGTTAGAACAATCCTTTATGCCTTATTTCATGCTAATAAATATATCCTGTCATGGCCTCCGTGTTGGGTGGCATAAGAAGCGATCCATTCCCTTTCAGGTTTGCATAAGCACCCGTGCCACTTACTATTTGCCACTGACCTTTAGGAGGATTAGTAGCAAATTCACATTCCTGATGGATCGTGATAGTTCCATCGGTAGCAGTTAATACCACTACGCAATGTGCTCTAGTGCCATTTTGATTTGGACCTACATCCATTGTACTGGACCCGCTTATTGTAAGAGCCCCGGTAGTTGTAAAGGTTCCTAAAACATGGGGAAATGTTGAAAAATCATAAACACCGGTAATCGTAACTGCTTGTTTGTTTGTAGAAGCGGAAGCATTAGGAGAAAGTAAATCATTAGTACCGCTTGAAGATGCAGGAACACTAGGAGCAAGTAAACCATTGTTATTATTTGAAGATGCGGACTTTGTTATCGCCTCTTTTTGGCATGCAATAACTGTGAGACATAGTAACGAAATGAAGATCGAAAACTTTTTCATTTTTATTTATTTAGTGGTGAAAGAATAAATGTTGGTATTGAAATGTCATTTCAAAGTGTAAGGCAAGGCACTAATCCTTCAATGCCTTGATATCAGGCAAATGATTACTTCTATGTGCAATAGCTTATCGCATTCACATAACGGATTGATAAAAGAATGTAATTATCTTCCGGGAAGGATAGTTCGCTAAGAACGGATGAGCTTGAGAAGTAAAAACGAGCAGCGGGTTGGAAATTTCTTGGGGTGTTAACTCTTCGCTAGCATGCTAGATAGTTCAACTTTATAAAGATAGTCTTTCCAAGTATCTGAAAACTTATTCTTTGTAATATCTGTCAAATTAAATCGTAGTCATTTTTAATTAAAAAAAAAGAGAAAGAGAGCGGAGTGCGAATCTCCTGCTTTCTTTCTCTTTTTGTTTCACTATTACCGGACTTTATTCCAGCTTCCAATCGATTGTTTTCAAAACCAAAAATTTTTTCTGATTTTGAATCTGTACAGCATTTATTCAAACAGCTGCCAGTATGTTGCAAGGTTCTTTTGACTGGCCTGCTTGTATGCTATTCCACAGTGAGTACGATTTGTTTCTGGGCGATATTTCCGTCTTTGTCTGTGATGGTGAATGTCCACTTTTCGGAGCCGGGCTGATTACGGGTAGTGAAGCTAACATCCTTGTCGTAATGCTGCTGTTCTGTACCTGTAAGATTAAAATTCTGGTACGTGGTTGTGGTGGTTGCACCATCGTAAGCTACAGAAACATTATAACTGATCATGTCATCTTCCACTTTTTCAGCGGTTAGACCCACCGTAATAGCTGAATTTTTTGCAACTGTTGCATCTGCAAAACTGTAACCAGTCCCCGTTTTTAAACTTATGTTGGGAGGAACATGTTTGTCCTTTTCACAGCTGCTTATTAAAACGATTAAACCAAACATCAATAAACTGCTTACTAAAATATTTCTGATCTGTTTCATACTGATTTTTTAAAAATTACTGTTTGTTTTTCGCGAATGGAATGGAAATCGAAGCATAAACATTTCGGCCGACATTGTAAATTCCAAAATATTTAAACCTCGATAGATGGTCATAATAGGTTTTGTTGAGCAGATTTTCTCCTGCTACAGTGAAGCGGATATTATTTTGGCTCTTATGCAACGTCCATTGTATTGAAGCATGCATGAGCCAATATCCTTTCGTTGATGTTTCAAAATCTCCCGGATGATTCTGAGCAAACACAATGTCTGCACCTATTTTTCCACCAACGTATGGATTTGGTTTGAATACTAAGTCGTTCACCAGCTTATCTGCAGGAATGAAAGGAAGATATTTCCCGGAGAACAACTGACCTCGCACCGTACTGAAGGAAGTTTCCAGAGCACTCCAGGAAAATGGACGAAGATGAAGTGATAACTCCGATCCATACAGATGCGCATCCCCTTGAAGAAACCGATAAATGTCAAATCCATAAAGCTGGGTTCCCGTGGGGGAGAGATAAATATAATTTTGAAACGAGTTTAGAAAAACCGCTGCATATAACTCAACACAACTGGATTCATAATTCAAATTGATTTCAGAATTCAGGTTCTGTTCTGCTTTCATATTGACGTTTCCAATCTCGTAACGAAAAGTTCCTTCATGCAATCCGTTCGATGACAATTCGGCGAGATTGGGCGAGCGGTAGCCCGTGCTCAGGTTCAATTTCACATTTAATCCGCTAGCCATATTGATAGATATTCCTGCATTTCCGTTAAAGGAAGTGTACCAATTATTGAAAGGGTAGATTGCGCCGCTGCTGTAATCCATATTCTCCGTGTAGTAAGTAACAATGTTTCTCTTACTGACGCTGAGGCCTGTCTCAAAATCTATCTGTTGATTTCTTTTTTTCAAATAGGCAGACAAGGATGTTTCAAAAAGATGTGCGTCGGGAATAATTACCCTGGAACCATAATTGGTATTGGTCTGAAATTGTGATTCATTGCCCAGAATAAGTTCCGTTGTTCCATTCAAATCTTTAAACCATTTTGCATTGTAGGTATAAGTATTGAGAAACATATTCAGGCTGATATGATTACCGCCTTCGTTCTCCAGCCTTAAATTAGAATGAATACCGCCATTGATCTGCAGCCGCGAATGAGAGAGGAATAACGTATTCTCTGAAGAAAGAATGTTAAACAGTACGGCGTGATATGGGCCATCAAGCGTTCTACTCAACCTGCCGTCCAGTGGTTTGCGGTCCTGATTATCTTTCATGATAAAACCGAAACGACTGAATGAGCCGTAATAGTGATTTTCGTTCACCCATTTCCGATGACTGTAACCCAGACTGGCTTTGAAATTGTATGACTCGAACCTTGAATTCAGGATCCTGTGATTGTTGCCATCACTATAGTCTGCATGGCTATCTGCACCGAAACGAAGGCGCCAGTTTTTGGTTCCGGTATTTTTTTTCAAGCCGCCATTTATGGAAAAACCAAAGGTGTTGGAATAGACAGAAGCATTGAGATCGCCTTTCTTTTGTCCCGAATCTGCCATTTGTTCTTCTACGATCCTGATAACACCTCCAATTGCTTCTGTACCATATAACAAAGACGAGGGTCCTTTCAATATTTCAATGCGGTCAATTCCGATGATACTGAGCCCGAGGCCATGTTCATCCTGCCACTGCTGGTTGTCAAATCTTAATCCAAGCAAAACCGTCTGAATCCGGTTACCATAGAGCCCGCGTATAACGGGTTTGCTGATTCCATTACCAGTCGTAATCTGACTGATACCCGGAATCTTTGCCAGTGCATCTGCAATGCCGAAATTAACGGCCGATTCCATTGCACGGGCTGAGAGCACCGATACGTTGAAGGGCGTGTGACGCAAACTTTGTTTCTTGATACCCGTTATCGTTACTGCATCCAAAATTTTTGTGCTGTCACCTGGGGTCTGAGCTTTCACCGATACACAAGTAGTAAAAGCCGCCAGGAGAATAAAATACTTCACAGGCAAACGATTTGATGAACTAATAAAATGTTTAATTAGCTCAACGCTTGTGGGGGAGGAACGGGAACCTCAATAAAACAATCCTTGATCTGATTTATTTCTTTTTCCCGGTGTATGAATAAGGGAAAAAACTTTTCTGCCAAAACGGTTTCCTGCTGAAAAAAATAATTATCTGGTATGCGGATACATTTTGTCAATAATGATCTAGATTTTTCATTGTGCCACAAAAAATTGATCTCGTCTGCCAGGTTACTTTCTTCGGTGTCAAAGAAACCCCGGAAGACCATAATTTTTCCAAAGGATCTGGCTTCTTTCACATCAAACAACTTGCCGTTGATGCGAAGTTCTTTACCGGCAATGTCCCAATGAACATCTTCCGCAGGCAACCGTACTTCGGTCAAGTTTTCCATTTCAAAGCGACAATCCCGCTCAGAGTGAATGAACAACAGCTTTAATTCCAGCAATGATGGAAGCACCACTGGCAATACAAGAACGGCTGCTACACAAAAAACCAGTATCTTTTTGAAATGGGCCATTTTTACGAAGTTAGTAGATTTAATCACCCAATAAAATGGACAAATTTTCAGACTTGATTCACCTCAGGTTTGTATCACTTCGGTCCGCCCTTTTAATTGAAAACTTTCCAGCAACATGACCAATGAACGCAAAGAAAAGATCAGTTCCGTTCTTTCAAAAAGGCAAGACGGACTGACGGTCGTGATAGAGAATGTATTCGACCCACACAATATTTCTGCCGTGATGCGCACCTGTGATGCGGTGGGCGTTCAGGAAATTTATGTGCTCAACACCCGGATAGCGAGGCACAAAAAGTGGGGTGCAAGAAGCAGCAGCAGTGCGGCGAAATGGCTAACGATCCACCAGTTCGAAGAAATAGAAGCCTGCTTCGCAGCGTTGAGAAAAAAATACAAGACCATTCTCACTACTCATCTTTCTTCCGACGCAGTAAGTCTTTACCAGCTTGATCTTTCAGTGTCCACGGCCCTGGTCTTTGGAAATGAGCACGAGGGTGTAAGTGAAGAAGTCAGGGCTAAAGCTGATGGAAATTTTATCATTCCGCAGGTGGGCATGATCCGTTCTTTGAATATCAGCGTGGCCTGTGCCATCACCCTTTACGAAGCCTTCCGTCAAAAAACAATTGCCGGTCACTACCATCAACCCCAGCTCTCTCCAGAAACCCGCTCAGACCTGACCAAACAATGGGGCCTATCTGAAGACGAAGCTCCCTGACTGCCGCTACCGTCTCTTTAACCTATACAGTAGTTCTACGTCCACCAACTTCCGGTAATCTGGTTTTAAAATTCACTACTTTCTCAATTTCTAATTCACCAAAATCTTCCTACCCCGAACGACTTCAACATTCACTACTCACTATTCACTATTCACTTTCACCATTCACCGTTCACCATTCATTATTCACCCTTTCATCTCCCACTGCCCACTCCGCTTTTCTAAAAAATAATTTGCGTTCACACTTTTAGATGCAAAACATATTAACTAGTTTTATAATTGAACAACCTGTTTCTTTGCCGGCGTTTGGGGGGGCTTACTTCATTCCGTTTCAGGATCGGGTCATTTTTCATCCAATGATTTATATGAGAAGTGGATCGCTTCGTCCAGCGGGTTTGGCGTTGGCCCTGCTTACCTGTTTATTTTCATGCAACACGCCTGGCCCAACCACGGAAAGGGCAGAAGAAAAAGAAGCAGGAAGTGACTTCTCAGGAGCCTCTTCTTATGAATATGATCTGTTGAAAGACCCGCGCACAGGAAAAATTCCAACCGGCATCCGCAAAATGGAACTACAGCAGGCAAGAACTATTTTGAGACGTCAGAAAAACCAAAGACAAAATTCTTTCCTTTCCTTCACACAACAGGGACCCACGAATATCGGCGGCCGAACCCGTTCGGTGGTTTTTGACCTTCGCTACAATGGCAGCACCAATAAAGTAATTCTTGCCGGTGGCGTCAGTGGCGGATTGTTTAAATCAACAGATGGAGGAGCAACCTGGGTGCGGAAAAGTTCACCCGATGCCGTATATACCGTTTCCAGTATCGCCCAGGATCCAAGACCCGGCCACCAGAACATCTGGTACTACGGAACCGGAGAAGCCTTCACCGGTGATTTTATTTCGATGGAACCATATGAAGGAGATGGATTGTTTAAATCAACAGATAACGGGGATACATGGACGAAATTACCTTCTTCAAACACAGGTGAATTCGGAACAATCGACAGGCCTGAAGATTTTATCAATAAGGTGGTGGTCAACCCGGTGAATGGACAAGTGTATATGGCGGTGATGGGAAATATTTATAAGTCATACGATGAAGGCAATTCATGGTTCCTGGCTTTTTCCGGCGACTGGCCTTTCGACCGCATTGTTACCGATATTGTGGTGAGCCCTTCAGGAAGATTGTACGCCGGCTTCAATAGTCTGAGCAGTTCTTTTGCAGGTGTATGGACTTCAACGAGTGGTGACGGAGGAAGCTGGACCCGGATTGGCGCACCGGATCTCGGGTGGAATGAAGTGGATTGGTGGGGAAGGATTGTGTTGGCACTGGCTCCTTCAGACGAAAATATTTTGTATGCCTGGCTCCAGACCACTTCGAATGTATGCCCTGGAGTAGACGGAAGGCTTTTTCGATGGAGCGAGACTTCGCACAGTTGGTCCGACCTAAGTGCAAACCTTCCTGGATGTGGCGGCGAAGAAGGACTTTCTGCGGTTTCTACACAGAATGGATACGACATGGTGCTCTCTGTAAAACCCGATGATGCCAACACAGTTTTTTTAGGTGGTGTCGGACTCTATCGTTCTACCGACGGATTTTCCAGCAGCGATGGTGTTTCATCTGTTTTTGGCAATGAACTGCATCCCGATCATCACTGTCTTGCTTTTCAACCGGGCAATCCCTCTGTGATGATCGCGGCCAATGATGGAGGCATGCAGATCACACACAATAATCAGGAACCAGTTGTTTCCTGGTCTGACCTCAATCGCAATTATACAACTACGCAATTTTATTATGTTGCCATCGATCCTAAAACAGGAAGCAATAAGGTGATAGGAGGAAGCCAGGACAATGGAACGCTGCGAAATACAAATGCCACGGGTTCAGAATTTGAACAGCTCTGTTCCGGCGACGGTGTATCAGTGGGTATCTCTCAGTCGAGCGGAAACAATGTGTACGAATACGGCGGTTTCCAGGAAGGAAATATTTTCAGAAGAAATGCTTCTTCACCACCGGGCACAATCGAGGACATCCGGCCTCTTACCGCCAACAATTCCGGTTTGTTTGTCACGCTTTTTCATCTCGATCCGGATAATACCGAATATCTCTATTACGCAAACAGGAATCTTTTGTACCGTAACAATACTGCCTCCATAGCAACAAAATTCAACTGGTCCAACTTCTATGCCTTCAATTATGTGATGGACCCTGCAGCTTCGCTTACTGCTATGGCTACTACAAGGGGATCGTATCTGACCAACAGAAGCAGCTTGTTTGTTGGCAATAATGCAGGTCAGGTATTTCGAATCGATAATCCTGCTCAATCAGACCCTGGCGCCATGCCCATAGATATCAGTGGAAGCCAGTTTCGCGGATATGTGAGCAGCATCGCTGTCAATCCCCGGAATGATGATACCGTGCTCGTTTGTTTCTCCAGTTATAATGTTAGCTCCATCTGGTGGACGGGCAATGCCCATGATCCGCATCCTCGATGGTTCAATGTAGAACAAAACCTCACTATACCTTCCGTACGGAGTGCAGCCATTGTTCTTACTCCGGATGGCGTAAAATATTTTGTAGGCACTTCTGTTGGACTATACCGTTCCGATGATCCTTTGTCATTGGATTGGAGCCAGGAAGGTGCAGAGCAAATTGGGAATGCGGTCGTAAGCAGTCTGGCCCTGCGACCAGTGGACAACCGTCTGCTGGTAGGTACTTATGGAACGGGCATGTGGACCACCAGTCTGCCTTCTTTGTATTCGGTTCCCCTGCCGCTTACGCTATTAAGCTTTGATGCAAGCTCTTATCATGAACATGCGCTGTTGAACTGGAGAACGGAGTCGGAAACAAACAGCCTGGGTTTTGAAGTGCAGCGATCCGATGATGGGAGTTCATTTGTTGCTCTGGGTTTTATTTCATCTCATGGAAGTGGCAGTTACCGGTATGAAGATGAGACTCCATTTTTCAATAAAGTGTATTATCGTTTGAAGATGATGGACCTTGATAAAAAATTCCGGTACAGTGAAGTGGTCACACTGCGCAATGACAATGGCCAGGGAAAAATCAGCGTTACAAATCCTTTCCGGGGGGAGCTGGAGATCAGATTAGATCGGGCTGATGGTGAGAAGATCCATTGTTCCTTATTCGATGCTAACGGGAAGCTGGTGATGCAAAAAGAAGTAACCGCATCCAATCATTTACTTCTCCCATCACCTTCTCTAAACAGTGGAACTTATCTTCTCCGCCTCGAAGGAAAGAATATTCACTACAATACAAAGCTTCAGAAAATTCAATAACCAGTAGCCAAAAAACTCTATCAATGAACTCCCGCACTTGCGGGACAGGTATCAACTACCAACTATTCAACCAATTTCTCTCCTTTCAAATTCTCCAGCGTTACATTCAGCTCAAATCCCATCAGCACCGCCAGTGAATTGGCATAGATCAAAGACATCAGAATGAAGATGGCGCCGATAGATCCATAAACCTTGTTGTAGTTGCTGAAATGCGTGGCCCAGTAAGAAACCAGCCAGCTGGAAAGGATCATCAAGGTTGTGGCAAACACCGCGCCTGGCGTAAGAAGTGGCCATCGCTTGGTAACAGCAGGACCATGACGATATATAAAGGCAACGATATAAAATGTAAGAAGGATGATGATGAACCACCGAATATTGGAAATAACAGACCTGATAGATACTCCCTTAATCCCGATCCATTTGAGCACGGCCGTTTGTCCCACCATCAACAGCACACAAATAAAGATGAGAAAAAAGGTAATGAGCGTGAGTTGAAGTGCCACTTTTCTTTTGTGAATGCCCTTTCTTTTCCGGAAGCCGGGATAGTTTTTGTCAAAGGATCGAAGCACACCCATCATGGCATTGCTGGAAAAGAAGATCGCCAGAAACAAACCTGATGAAAGCAGATCGTTGCGCGGACGGTTGATGAAATCGCGAAGGAACTGGATGATCACCGAATTATTTTTTTCTCCTGGAACGATATCCCGGATGATGCCGAAAAGCTGGTTGATGAACTGCTTTGAAATGGGCAGATAAGGAATCAGCGTAAAAATAAAAATCAGGGTAGGAGGAATAGCCATAACGATGTTGAAAGAAATTCCACTGGCTCTTTCTACCAGGCTCGTTTTTTTCAGCTGTTGAAAAAAAGGCGTCCATACTTCATACAACGAAAAACCTTTGAATCCGGGCAAATACCATTTCTGACTGCCGTTGATCAGCCTTTTGCCGGTTGGAGTGGAGGCCAGTCTTTTCCTTATCGCAGATCGGATGGCCATTATTTTCCTGTTTGTATTTGTTCGCGGCGTTTTTTATCTTCTTCGTGATAGGCAGCTGCTTTTTGCAAATGCTCTTCGTAAGTAGCGCTGAACAGATGTCCATTTAGTTTACTGTTGGCAACAAAATAAAAATAATTGGTCTGTGGTGCTTCCAGTACTTTATCAATGGTCTTTTTAGAAGGCGTGCAAATGGGTCCCGGTGGAAATCCTTTGTTCCGATAAGTGTTGTAAGGAGATTCAACATCCAGCATGGGACCATGGATCCATTTGATGGAAAAATCTTTTAAAGCAAACTTGATGGTGGGATCGGCCTGAAGGGGCATTCCTTTGTTGTATCGATTCAGGTACACGCTGGCAATAGTATCTTTTTCCTGGTTGTTCGTGGTTTCTTCTTCAATGATGGATGACAACACGTAGGCCTGAACAGGAGACAGGCCCAGGGCTTTTGCCTTGTCCTGCCGTTCAGCGGTCCAGAATTTTTTCGACGCTTCAAACAGCTTCTGGTAGATCACCGAAGGCGTGGAATTCCAAAAATAAGTATAGGTATCGGGCAATACATGAAACATGGAGGTCTCGGGCTCCGTCTCAAAACGCTTCAGGGAATCTGCACTGTTGAGAAAATTGATCATGGCTGTTGAATCGCATTCAAATTTTCTTCCTACCAGTGAAGCAAGATCTTCTTTGGTTCTCAACTTTGTGATGACAAGATTCACCGGAGTCTGCGTGCCGTTGCGCAACGTCCGTATAATGGATAAAAGACTGCTTCCTTTTTTGATCTCGTATTTGCCGGGCTTGATATTCTGCCAGTAATTCAAACGGGTAGCGAGGAAATTAAAAGCTGTTTCGTTGCTGATAATGTTTTCTTTAACGAGAGAATCCATCACCGCATTTTTTTTCGCTCCATCAGACCGGATATAGAGTGCTTTCATGGGAGATTCGAATCCTGTTCCCGGTCCAAGCACAATCCATGCTGCGATGCCAGCGCAGACCAGAATCAGGATCAATAAAAACAGCAGGAGTTTTTTCATAGAAGGACCAAAATAAAAAAAAACCCCGACGGTTTGGTCGGGGCTTCCATTAAAATAAATTCATTTATCGGCCAGGCCCGGGAACACCTGCAGGATTCTGGACCGGTTGGGCAGGTCCCTGTTGGCTTGGCGTTTGTGTTCGCGGTGCATGACTTCCGGGAATGAAAACAGTGGAAATAACGCAAAGAAGACCAATAACGGCTGCAAAGATCCAGGTTCCTTTTTCCAGCACGTCGGTAGTTTGCTTCACACCCATAAACTGGTTGCTGAAACCGCCAATGTTTCCTGCCAGTCCTCCGCCTTTTGGATTTTGAACCAGCACAATGAGACTGAGGATCACAGAAGCCAGGAGGATCAGTATAATAAAAATAGCTGTCATGTCAGGAGCGTTTTAAACTTTCAATTTTCGCGGCAAAATAAGCCTTTTTGGAAGGATTGAGCAAACATAATTTGTTATAAACTTCCAAAGCTTTGCTGCTTTGTCCCTGCTTCAGCCATACTTCAGCCATGGCTTCTGTCACCACTTCTGAATCGTGAACGGAATCTTCGGCGAGATGGGCTACATTTTTTTCCGTCGACTGATCGAGGTTGTTTACTTCCTGCTGAACAGGAAGACGCTTCATGGTTTTGAGCCATTCGGTAAAACTTTTCAGTTGTTTTCCAAAACGGTCTTTGGGAATTTCTTCCTGAGAAAGTTTTATGCCCTGAGAAGCAAAATAGTCTACTGTATGAAAAGGTTCAAAACTGAGTTCATTAGATTCGGTCTGTGCCGGCTGGGGTTGTGTCGCGGAAGGAACTGTTTCTCCTGAGGTGTCCTGTTCTTCTTTTGCCTGGTGCTGAACGTTGGGCTGTTCCTCTGTTGCCATTGTTAGTAATGGTTCCTGAGGTGCCAAAACTTCTTCCGTACCTGGCTTGGATACTATGGATTCATGTGACGTGGCTTCTGCAATCAATTGACTATCCTGAGAATTTATTTCTTGCGTAGAGAATTCATGACCTTGGGCCTCCATTTGGTTTGCTGCAACTCCGTTAGGGGCTTGTTCATCGGTATAAAAATGGGAAGAAGAAATGAAATATTCAAACTCCAAAGGATTGTGATAATAAAGCACGGCTTTTTGTAACTGCCCTGCATATTCGGGCGATCCTTCCTGCTTTAATTTTTCGAGAAGAAGAAATTGAGCGGGTGCAAAAAAGGGATAGCGTTGTGTGAGCTCCCGGATCTCCTGCAAGCTGCACTCTTCGACAGATGATTTGCCAAATATCTGTTGCGCCAGTACATGGATTTGTTCGCCCATGCGGCAATTTACATTACCAATCTGAAAAAAGGCGATTGAAAATTTCGTCTGTGAGGTTGCGCACAATTTCATCGAGCAGCTGCGCCTCCGCCTGTTGAAGCGACTGATTGGCGCTGAAATCAAAACTATGACTCACATCAAATTCCTGTGGCTGCGAAGTATTGGGCTTTACTATGCTGATATGCACGGTTACGGTGAGCCGGTTGACGGAAGTTTGTGAATGCCCATTGGTAGATGTGATGCCCACCGTGCTGGGTGAATAATCCGAAACATAACCTCTGATATCCCAGTCTACATTATCGTTATTCACTTGCGTTAGGCGCGTCTGGTTTCCGATCTTTTGTTTGAGACGGTCGGTGAGATTGGGGCTTAATTGAGGATTGACATAGGGAGCGCGGTTCTCGATAAAATTCACACGCACGGTATGGATGGTGTCGGGAATGGTTCCTCTTCCTGAAAAATTATATGCACGACAGCCACTATTCAAGGTAGTAAGAACACAAAGTCCGCAAAGAAGAAGTGTAAAAAGAAGAAAAGTTTTTTTCATGAGCAAAACAAACAGGGTTCAATTCAGTGATTATTGATCGATGTCGTATTCTTTTAGTTTGCGATACAGTGTTCGTTCGCTGATGCCCAGGTCCAGTGCAGCATCCCTTCTTTTGCCCCGGTGCTTCTTCAATGCTTTTACAATCAGCTCTTTTTCCTTGTCCATGATGTTGAGACTCTCTTCCACTTCTTCATGTTCATGAATGTCCTCGTGATGATGAACGACTACCGGTTGCGATGCCTGGCCTGATGAAGTTACCAAAACAGGTGGTGTCATCTCGTGAGTTTGCAATTCTTTAACTTCATTCAGGATAGCAGGATGTTGACTGGCTACTGATGGATTCTGGATCACTTCGAAAAACAATTTTTTTAGCTCCGTGACATCCCTTTTCATGTCAAAGAAAAGTTTGTAAAGGATCTCTCTTTCATTGGCAAATTCATGTCCTTCATGACCGTTCACATGTGCCAGCACAGGCAAACGATTCAGATTGTTTTCAGGAAGGAAGCGGTCTAGTTCGGCTACTCTGATCATTTTATCCGTAGAAAGCACCGAGATCTGTTCGGCAATATTTTTCAGTTCACGAATATTTCCTGGAAAAGGATAATTCATCAGTTTCGCGCGGGCATCATCATCCATTTGCACCGGTGCAGTTTTATAACGCTCCGCAAAATCAACGGCAAATTTGCGGAACAACAAAGGAATATCGTCTTTACGATCTCTAAGTGCAGGCACCCGGATAGGAACCGTATTTAAACGATAATAAAGGTCTTCGCGAAACTTATTGGTCTGAACCAATTGCAAAAGCTCTTTGTTCGTTGCTGCAATCACGCGCACATCCGTCTTCTGCACCTTGGAAGAACCGACCCGGATAAATTCTCCACTTTCCAAAACACGCAGCAGCCTGGCCTGGGTACCCAATGGCATCTCTCCAATTTCATCGAGGAAGATGGTTCCGCCGTTCACGGTTTCAAAATAACCTTTGCGACTGTCCAATGCTCCTGTGAATGATCCCTTTTCATGACCAAAGAGTTCCGAATCTATGGTGCCTTCAGGAATGGCGCCACAGTTCACGGCAATGAAAGGATTATGCTTGCGCGCGGATAGTGAATGAATGATATGCGAGAACGCTTCCTTTCCTACACCACTTTCTCCGGCAATTAATACGGTAAGATCGGTATTGGCTACCTGGACGGCTACCTGAAGCGCGTAATTCAGGGCAGGAGAATTGCCAATGATCCCAAATCTGTTTTTAATACTCTGTAAGTCCATTCTTATTGATTAACGAGTTCACCTAATAATGTTGCCTGGGTGCAATTTTTAACTTCCACCCAAACATAATCTCCCGGCTTATGTTGATCTGAATTTTTCGGAAATACAATGACCTTGTTCTGGCTATTTCTTCCCATCCAGTCCCTGTCTGTTTTTTTGGAAGAAGATTCGATCAGCACCTTAAACCGCTTGCCCAGATCATTTCTATTGCTGGCATGAGAAAGTTTTCCCTGCAACTCTACGATCTGCTGTAATCTTTTCTTCTTTACTTCTTCCGGCACGTCATCCTGGTATCGCTTCTGCGCCAGGGTACCCGGACGTTCACTATAAAAAAACATATAGCTCATATCATAACCCACATAGTTCATCACCTCCAGGGTTTCCTGGTGATCATCTTCGGTCTCGGTACAAAAACCGGCAATGATATCGGAACTGATGCCGCAATCAGGAAGAATTTCGCGGATCCTGTCCACCTTGGCCTTGTACCATTCGCGTGTGTAACTCCGGTTCATCAGCTGAAGCACGCGAGTAGATCCACTTTGCAGGGGAAGATGAATGTATTTGCAGATATTCTCGTATCTGGCCATGGTGTGCAGCACTTCGTCGGTAATGTCCTTGGGATGCGAAGTCGAAAACCTCACTCTCAGGTCCGGAGAAACGCGCGCCACCATATCCAGAAGTCGCGCAAAAGTGATGGTCTCCGATTCATCTGCGAAATAATAGCTGTCTACATTCTGTCCAAGAAGGGTGACCTCCCGGTATCCATTTTCAAACAACTCCCTGCACTCACGAACAATGCTTTCGGCATCACGGCTTCTTTCGCGGCCTCGGGTAAAAGGCACCACGCAGAAAGAACACATATTGTTGCAACCTCGCATGATGCTCACAAAAGCAGAAATGCCATTGCTATTGAGGCGAACAGGTGCAATATCCGCATAGGTCTCTTCCCGGCTCAATAAAACATTCACAGCTTTCTGTCCGCCTTCTGCCTCTGAAATCAACTGTGGGAGCGTGCGATAGGCGTCGGGTCCCACTACAATATCGACCAGCCTTTCTTCTTCGAGAAACCTGGATTTCAGGCGTTCAGCCATACAACCTAAAACTCCAATTAAGGTAGAAGGCCTTGATTTTTTCAGCTTTTTAAATTCAGTAAGTCGCTTGCGAACTGTTTGTTCTGCCTTCTCGCGGATAGAGCAGGTGTTGATCAGGATAAGGTCGGCTTCTTCAAAATTGCGTGTGGCTCCAAATCCTTCACCACCCAAAATGGAAGCCACAATCTCGCTGTCGCTGAAATTCATCTGGCATCCATAGCTCTCAATATAAAACCGGCGCTGGTATAAACCGGGATCCTGATCAAAGGGCGCATAGGCTTCTCCCTGTCTTTTTTCGTCCTGGCTCTTCGCCCCAGACCGAATCATTCCGGTAGCAGTATCCAACATAATCGGGAAAATTGGGAGCAAAGATAAAGATTATCCCCTCTGCCTGTGACAGGTTGACAGATTTTAAGAACTATTTGACCCTATCTTTGTTTGGGATGAAAACTTTGTTTGGAATCATCATTTGTTTCCTTGGTTTTAAGGCAGTTGCGCAAAATGATTCACCCGGGATCTTATTGGGAACAGTGCTTGATGAAAAGAACAAGGCTCTTGAAAATGCCACGATTGTTCTCCTTTCCTTGCAAGACAGCAGCACCGGCATCACCATCCTTTCCGATAAAAATGGAGCCTTCCGGTTTTCCGATATCGCCTTTGGCTATTATCGGCTGCGTATTTCCTATGTTGGATTTCAATCGCTCCTTATCGACAGCCTTCATTTCCGACCGGACCGTTATGATTTTAACCTTAATGATATTCAGCTGAAGACTTCGAACGATAAAGATCTTGAGGTTGTCATCATTTATGCAGAAAAGCCCTTGATCGAAAGCAAGGATGGAAATATCACCTTCAACGCAGGCGAGTCGGCACTAAGCGCAGGCAGCAATGCCAGTGATCTTCTAACCAGCGTGCCTCTTGTGACCAAGGATCCTACCGGAAAATTATTGGTCCGTGGCAAGGAACCCAAGATTCTGATTGACGACAAGCCGGTGGAACTCAATCTCCAGCAATTGCAGGACCTTCTGGAATCCATGCCCGGAAGTTCGGTCGAAAAAATTGAAGTGATGACCAACCCTCCGCCCCAATACGCCAGCGAACAGGGAGGCGTGATCAATATCGTAACAAAAAAAGGAACCATTGGAAAATCAGGAAGACTATCGGTTTACGGAGGTACCAGGGGAGAAGCAGGAGTCAATGGAAGCTTCAACTATCGAAAGCAGGGACTGTCGCTGAATATCAATGCAGGCACGGGATATAATTATTATGAAGGAAATGGCAACTCCCAAAGGACCAACGCCGACTCCAGCAAGCTGAATACCGTGAATGACTATGCGAATAAAAGCCTGCGTCCCAACTTCAGGGCTAACCTCAATGATGATCTCAACAAATTCAACTCGTTCAACCTCGTGGTTCAATACAACCAGAATGATTTCGACAACCATTCCCTTACAGAATACAGGAACCGGGACAGAAATGGAAATACTTATAGATTAACAACAAGGAATATTCAAAGTGTTGGAGACAGCTATAATCCCTATCTGAGTTTTAGTTATTTGCTGAAAACAAAAAAGCTTGGAGAGACACTCCGACTGATCAGCGATGCAGGATATTCTTCCGGCAACAGCACCAGAAATTTTTATCAGGAATATTTTAATCCTGACTACACACCAACAGGAGTGGATTCCACCCAGCAACAGGTCAATGACAATAAGACGCGCAATCACAGCATCCGCCTGAACTATGAATTGCCCTGGTCCAACAAAAAAACTTTTCTATCCCTCGGCACTTATTATACTTTTTCACGTTCGGATATCACAGCGCTCGCTTCGTACAAAAAAGAATCCGATAATAGTTGGGTTGGAGTGGATGCACTCACCAATGATTTCCGTTTCGAGCAGCACATTCTCAATGGAAGGGCATCCTTCAAACAGTTGATCGGAGAAAACCTCGTTAGCACCGCAGGAATCAATGCCGAACAAACAAGCATTCATTTTGATCTTCACAAATACGCTTCGGATACAGGTAACCGTTATTGGAGTCTGCTGCCTTTTTTCACCATCAATAAAAGCTGGAAGGAGCAATTCAATTTGAGTCTTTCATTTCGAAGGACCATTCGAAGGCCTGGCATCAACGAGCTCAATCCAACTATTGATTTTTCTGACCCCTATAACATTCGCTTTGGTAATCCAGGACTCATTGCCTCACTGGCCGATAATTATGACCTTGTTTTTGGAAAAACAAATAAAAGTTTTTATGCCAATGTGGGAATGGGCTATAACAATGTGCATGATATTTTTGCTCAGGTGCGCACCCTGCTTCCGGATGGAAAGACCCAGATCACCTGGCAAAATATCAGTGGAAGAAAAGAATATGAAATCAGCAATTGGAGCGGGTTTACTCTGAACAAACATACGCGCCTGAACCTAAGTGCGAGTTATACATATAATACGTACAGCCAGTTTGATAAAACAGTTCGCAACTACCGAAATGGCGGATCACTCACATCCAATCTCAATACCAATTATACCTGGAAGGATCTATACACGGCAACCGGAAATTTCACGTTCAACCGTTTTGCCAACCCACAGGGTACGGTGAAAAGCAGCTTGAGCATGAATATCGGCCTGCAGGCAAGAATGCTCCGCAAAAAGTTCACAGCAACCCTGAATATCATCGATCCATTTATTCAACAGGAAAATAGAACCACTACTTATGGAACCAATTTTGTTTTGGAAAGCTTCAGCACAACGCAAACCCGTAATTTCCGCCTGACGCTCGCGTATAATTTTTCAAAACTTCCAAAGAAGAAAATCACTCCTGCCAAACAAAATATCCAGAAAATTTTGAAGTCCGCTAGCCAGTAGTTTTCAGAGAAAGTCGGCTGACGAGCCAGGAATCTTTGATGGGAATGATCCAGTTGTTCTCAAATTCCTGCCTGGTTTGAACGAGGTTGTTGAAGTAAAGGGTATTGGCGTCAATAAAATAATTGTCCATCGCATAGTGCAGCTGGTTCATGGGCAACAGCTGTATCTTTTCTTTTACAAAAAAAGCAAGGTTGGTTCTGTTGAAGAAGTCCACATTAAAATCCTGTCCAAGCTGTTTGATGAAATGAACCGAGGAGTCGGTGCTGCAACCACTGACACCGGCCCTTGTTTCATCAGCCATCAGCACCACAAATTGTCCAAAAAATAAATTGGCATAAGCATTTACCTCGGCGCCGTGGGAGCGCCATTCGGAAGAAAATTTGTTGAGCAAAGATTCAATATTCAAGGCTTCGGAGAGCGTAAAGAGGCGACTGCTCTGATAAATCCATACACGGCTTTGCTGAGAAAAATTGTCAGGTAAGAGGTGTTTGTATTCGAGATTCATTGGGCAAAGGTAGGGAGAGTTTACAGTTTCTGCTTATGGCTTATGGTTCTTTAGATCGAAGTGTTCTATTGGTTATTGGGTATTAAGCCGCAGAGAAAAGAGAGGGCCAGTGAAGTTTCGCAGACAATGAGGTTTATGGTTTGATGCTTATGGCCTATTGTTTTTTGTTTAAAGAGAGAGAGTTCGGAAGAGAAAGAATAAAAACAAGAGGAGGTAAAGAATGACCGGCTCCAAAGTACAGACCGTTTCGAAGAACCAGAAACTATAAATTATTCCATGCTTGCCGCAATCAGCTCCGCGATGTCCATAACTCTTACCGTGTTTTCTTTTTCCGCAGCCTTAACACCATCGGTGAGCATGGTGTTGCAGAAGGGACAAGCTGCTGCAACAATTTCCGACCCGGTGTTGATGGCTTCCTCTGCCCGGTCCCAGTTTACCCTTGTGGTTCCCTTTTCTTCTTCCTTGAACATCTGTGCACCGCCTGCGCCACAACAGAATCCGTTTTTGCGGCAGCGTTTCATTTCTACCAGTTCGGCATCCAGCGCTTCGAGTACTTTGCGCGGAGCCTCATAAATTCCGTTGCCTCTTCCCAGGTAGCAGCTATCATGATAGGTGATCTTCTTTCCCTTGAAGGCCGAACCTTCCTTCATCCTGATCTTTCCCTGATCAATGAGCTGCTGAAGAAAAACCGTATGATGGATCACTTCATAATGGCCACCCAGTTCCGGATATTCATTCTTGAAAATATTAAAGCAGTGCGGACAGGTGGCTACAATTTTTTTTACACCATAATTGTTCAGGGTTTGAATATTCTGGTAGGCCATCATCTGAAATAAAAATTCATTGCCTGCTCTTCGTGCCGGATCGCCTGTGCACATTTCTTCCTTGCCCAGGATGGCAAAAGAAATTTGCAGTTTGTTGAGAATGGTAGCAAAGGCGCGCGTGATCTTTTGGGCCCTCTGGTCAAAACTACCGGAACAACCCACCCAGAAAAGAATCTCGGGCTGCTCGCCGGAAGCAAAGAATTCGGCCATTGTTTTTACCTGCATGTAATTTGTATGGCGCCAAAAATAAGCATTGAAACTTTAGGCTTCAAATACCAGCGGAAAAGAAATGATCAGACCGATGGACCCCGCATATTAAAATGTTTTAAAGAGAGTTCTGTTTACTTTTGCCCGCTATGCGATGGAAAAGTTTCTGGGAAAAACTCGGCAACTGGGAATTGTGGCCATTCAAGCTCCGGTATTTTCTTATCAGTCCGGTATGGGTCTGGTATTGTCTGCGTTCTGGTTCACCCTGGTTCTTTTCCTCTTCCAATCCCACACTCACTTTTGGCGGCTTTGAAGGCGAAGGCAAAAAAGAAATGTATGACCTCCTTCCAAAAGAATTTTATCCGAAGACAATTTATGTAAGTCCAAAAGATGATTTCCGGGTTGTTCTGCAACTGATTGGCGAGCACCGCTTTCAATACCCCTTTATAGTAAAGCCCGATGTGGGCATGAAGGGATTACTGTTTCGCAAGATCGACAGGGAAGAAGAGTTGCGCGTGTATCACAGTAAAAATCCCGTCGAATATATTATACAGGATCTTGTAGATTATCCCCTTGAAGTCAGTGTGTTTTATTATCGTTATCCGTTCGAGCAAAAAGGAGTGATCTCCGGTTTTATTCAAAAAGAACTCATGGATGTATTTGGGGATGGCAGGCATACCTTATGGGAATTGATTCTCTCGCATCCAAAAGCCAGGCACCGCCCCGAAGAAATGCGGATCAAGCATGAAGAATTTCTGGACCGGGTGATTCCGCAGGGCGAGCGTTATATCCTTACCTATGCCGCGAATCTGAACCGGGGCGCGAAGTTCACCAATTTGAAACAACACATTGATGAAGATCTCCTGAATATATTTGATCCCATTAGCCATCGCGCACTGTTTTACTATGGCCGATACGACATCAAGTGTCAATCCATTGAAGACCTGAAACGCGGAAAGAATTTTACCATTCTGGAATTCAATGGAAGCGGTGCGGAGCCCAATCATGTGTACCATTCAGGATATTCTTTGTTTGCTGCCTACAAGGTTTTTCTTCATCACTGGAAAGTGCTGTACCGCATTTCGAAATACAATAAGGAACATGGCTTTCCTTTTTGGCCCCTGATGAAAGGCTGGCGGTTTTTAAAAGAAGCAAAGAAACATCTGAAAGTCCTGGAAAAATGCGATACGGAAATTCCGATCTAGCTTAAAAAATAATTCTGAATTAAAACCTGCATGCAGAAATTGACACGCATATTTTTTACAGGGATGTTGATCAGTTTTCTTGGGTCACTTCCGCTGGGAACACTGAATGTGGCAGCCATGCAGATCGCGATCTCGGATGGATATCAGCCGGCCATTCTTTTTTCGCTGGGTTCCCTCACTTCGGAAATGGTTTATGTACGGCTGTCGCTTATTGCTATGGATTGGGTTCGAAGGCAGCAGAAATTATTCAAGATCCTGGAATGGGTAACGCTGTTTATTGTAGTGGCCCTGGCTATTTCCAGTTTTTATGCTGCAGTTCATCCAAAGATGCACAAGAACATTATCCTGAGCAGCACGTTGAACCGATATATTCTTGGACTGGTGATGTGCGCTGTCAATCCCGTGCAAATTCCTTTTTGGTTCGGCTGGAGCACTGTGCTGTTCACAAAAAAGATATTGCTTCCTCAAAGCAATCATTATAATTTATACATTCTCGGAATCGGAATTGGCACCATGTTCGGAAATTTTGTTTTTATTTTCGGAGGAAAGCTCATTGCCAATAAGATCAATGCCAACCAGCATGTACTCAACTGGGTGATCGGCGGCATATTCTCCCTGACGGCTATGATCCAGCTCTGGAAAATTTTAAAGAAAAAAGACGCACAGCACGATATGGAGCATCCCGAAGAACTGACTAAAAAATTTGAAGGCAATCTCGAGCGCATGAATAGAACATCGAAGAAATAGTTGATAGCTCGGGGTTGGTAGAAGAGACAGAGAGAGACTAACCACAGAAAAGGAAGAGCGCAGAGGAAGTCGATGACGCTCCATAAAGTTTTTCGCAAACCTGCCTGCCGGCAAACAAGCTTGCCTGAAACCATTCACCTGCATTAGCTACCTTCTCCGCGGCTAATTTTTCTTTTTCTCTTCTACCAACCCCCAACTACCAACTATCAACTATTTCTTCGATGT
>JBJMLU010000074.1:0-13599 GCA_045805145.1 Flavisolibacter sp.
CCGCACGAGGTAAGGCTTTAACAGGTAGCCGTCTTCTGAACGGAAGCTTCTGTTGGTAAGAATAAACTCATAGTCATGACGGGGTTGGAGTTTTACTTGAAGCACGATTGTCAAGCTGTCTGGAAATCCATCGACTCCTGTAATAGGAAAATCTTCTTTTCCTTTTTCTCCCACATCCATAGAATAATGCCTGGTGTCCATGGGCCTTGAAAAAATAATCCGCACATGAGTAATCGCAGGATCTACAAGGCTATCATCATTGCTGAAAGGTTCAATACGGGCGACCACAGGTGTTTTCGATTTCAAATATTCGACCGGTTGCTGAATATATCCTGACTGTTGGAAAAAATTTTCTACCGCCTTGTCGTCGGAATAATTCAGTTCAATGATTTCTTTGATCGCTTGCATTTTATTTTTTGCCTTGTTGTAATACGATTCACAAATCGCATATCCCACGTAATAACCAAGATCGGCAACTGTTTTCGCATTGCTTCCATTATACAGCCAGTCATTATAATTCGTCGTAAACAATTCGCGTTTGAAATTTTCTTTGAGCAGCGAATCGTGCTCTCGTCCATATTGAATATAATTCGCTTGAAGTGGCTTTTCCATTACGAGCGCGGTAATGAAATCAGCAGAACCTTCCTTGATCGCCGTTGCCAGAAGATTTTTGGGCTCACCATTTTGCTGCGTATGCACATATTCATGGATATTCAGAGGAACGATGTTACCGGAGCTCTGATGTTGAAACACGCTGCGAAGCCAAGGGTTTGTAAACTCCGACACGTCTGTCGATGATGTAGCAGCTGCGATCTCGGTTCCAATCAATACCATATCACGCATCGTGGTGCCACCCGAACGGAGACCACCAATGGTGAAAAACATTTTTGCTTCTCTAAGCCGGGGATACAATTGTTTTAATTTTTCGATGCGGCTCTCAAGGGTTCCGCTCATGTTTTTTACCTGCAAAGTGTTTGGACGTACGGAGCGCCAAAACCTTGGATACTCCCGGATTAAATGTATCCACAGCGGTGCCGAATACTCCCTCGCTTCCATAAAGGCTTTTAGTCCCGGTGTGCCCTGATCGATGTAAAGTGTTTGGATATAAGAAAGTTGTTTGAGGCTATCGCTGGTGGTTTGAATGCTATCAAAGGCGGTCCAGAAATGATCGATGTCTGAAGTGAAAACCTTTGGACCTCGTTCCTGGGACTCTGCCAATTTAAAAAATGATACAAAGAAAAAAATGAGACAGGCTTTTTTCATCTCTTCAGCGTTTGACGGACCGAAGATAAAAACGGAAGGTCATTTGAATCACAGTCCGCATTTATAAAATCCACGGTCAACGTTCGACAGCCAGGTGTGTCGGTTGACAGTACTATTTTTGAACCATGGAAATTGGGCTCTACACGTTTGCAGACCTTGCCGAAGACCATCCTTCCGGTGTCTCTCCACAACAACGCATTCAAAATCTTTTGGAAGAAATTGAACTTGCCGATCAATTGGGACTGGATGTATTTGGTGTGGGCGAACACCATCGTCCCGACTATGCGGTTTCTGCTCCGGCTGTGGTTCTTGGCGCTGCTGCAGTAAAAACCCGCAACATCAGGTTGACCAGTGCGGTAACGGTACTTAGCTCTGATGATCCAATCCGGGTGTTCCAATCTTTTGCCACCGTAGATCTACTTTCGGGCGGAAGAGCGGAAATCATGGCAGGCAGGGGATCATTTATTGAATCCTTTCCTTTGTTTGGTTATAAGCTGGAAGACTATGACGAACTTTTTTCAGAGAAGCTCGAGATGCTGGTACAGATCAACGAAAGCGAAAAGTTCCACTGGAAGGGCAAGCATACGCAGTCTGTCAATGGACTCATCATCTATCCGAGACCTGTTCAGAAAAAAATTCCAGTCTGGATTGCTGTAGGAGGAACACCTGAATCTGTAGTTCGTGCAGCAGACTACGGGCTTCCTATGGCACTGGCTATTATTGGCGGATTGCCAGCCCGCTTCGCACCCTATGCACGCCTATATCGGGAGCTCTTTGAAAAATCGGGACATGATGCATCAAAATTGCAACTGGGAATTAACTCACATGTATACATAGCCGAAAATTCGCAGCAGGCACGCGACGAATTCTTTCCTTCCTATGCCGGTGTCATGTCGAGGATCGGTAAGGAGCGTGGCTGGCCGCCCATGAGCCGGCAGCAATTCGACGAATCCACAGCCAGGCAAGGCGCATTACTTGTAGGAAGTCCCAGTGAAGTGGTAGACAAAATTCTTTGGGAACACGAAATTTTCGGACATACGCGTTTCCTGGCACAAATGACCCTCGGCGCGATGCCGCACCGGCACATATTGCATGCTATTGAGCTGTTGGGAACGAAGGTGGCCCCGGAAATAAGAAAAGCTCTGAGCGGAGAGCGGTGAGAAGAGAAAGCTACGAGCTATGAGTTGTGAGTTATGAGTTATGAGTTGTGAGGATAAAGTATAATGATTTAAGGATTCAACAAGGTTTTTTTGTTTTGCTCGCGGCTCACAGCTCTACGCCCGCAGCTCGGAATTTTGCAAACGCTATTTCCATTCTAATAACAGAAAATGGCCAGACCAAAGAAATCCATCTACAGCGCGCTTATCTCCAACATACTCATTGCGATCATCAAGTTTGTGGCTGGAGGCATATCTAATAGTGCTGCTATGATCGCCGAGGGTGTTCATTCTTTGGTAGACACAGTCAATGAACTCCTGTTGCTTTATGGAATTAAACAAAGCAGGAAACCTCCCGATGCGGACCGGCCTTTCGGTTATGGGAAGGACCTGTATTTCTGGTCCTTCATTGTATCCATTCTGATTTTCGGATTGGGAGGAGGCGTTTCTATTTACCAGGGATGGGCGCATATCAGGCACCCTGCAGAAGTTGGAAACCCATTCTGGAATTATGTGGTCATTGGTTTTTCCATTGTATTTGAAGGCATTTCGTTTTTCATTGCCTCAAAGGAATTCGGGCGCGTAAAAGGTGAACAAGGCTGGTGGGCCGCCATCAAGCGCAGCAAGGACCCTACTTCCTTTCTTGTGCTTTTTGAAGATGGAGCTGCTGTGTTGGGACTGCTCATTGTTCTTCTTTGCCTCTGGCTCGGACAAGTGCTCCACAATCCTTACCTCGATGGCGTCGCTTCCTGTCTGGTTGGACTTCTGCTGGTGGCGGTTTCGATTATTCTTGCCCGTGAGAGCCGGAGCCTGCTCATGGGCGAAGGTATCGCGCCTGAGACCCATAAAAAAATACAGCGCATGGTGGAAGCCGATCCTGCTGTAGTCAAACTAATGCACCTGCTGTCCAACTACCAGTCGCCTGAAACCGTTGTACTCATGATGATCGTTGCCTTTAAGAAGGAGCTTGGCACCGTACAAATTGATCAGGCTATTGAAAGAATCCGTGATCATATCAAAAAAGCTTTTCCCCTGATTCGCTTCATCCTCGTGCAGCCGGATGTATATGAGGAGAAGCTGTGAGCGGCGAGCTATGAGGAGTTAAGTCGAAGGGTAAATAATTTAGAAAATGGTTTCTTAGTATTGCTCACAGCTCAAAGCTCAAAGCTGTCTGCCATTTCTTTCTCACCGGATCGTCATCAGATAGGCAAAAAGCGCATGTGCCTGGTTGTTAGTAAGGGAGTCGAAACGGGGCATGGGTGGACTCAAATGCCGTCCGGAAGGATCAATGCCTTCTTTGACAGCCTTTCTGAAATCTTCTTCACTAAAGCTTCCAATGCCTGTTGATGGATTGCCAGTAATGTCGGCGCTAATGATCTTCTTTCCTTTCGCGTCTTTGAGCTTCTGACCCCCTTGTAAATATTTCTTCGATTTTTCGGGATCGGCATAATTCAATCCCAGCGCAGTTCCTGAATGACAATGATAACAGCCGACAATGCCTACCAGATAACGTCCGTATTCTTTTGCATTGGTTTCATCAGGCCGGGAAACACCCTTGTTATAAACCTGCGGGCTCGCAATGATCCTTAATCCGGTCTTGCCAATAAAATTGATCCTGGTGATACCAATCGTTGTGTCTGCAGCCTCGAGCGAAGCATCATTCGAACGAAGAAAGGCGATAATGTCTTCTGCATCCTCGTCGGCCATCGTAGGACGCATCATATAAGGCATGAATTCACCTGTTCTGCTAATGCCTGTCTTCAGCAAATAGAATAGTTCAGCGTCACTGTAATGAGGAGGGATGCCATTGGTAAGAGAATGAGTTAGATTGGCTGAATAAAGCTGGCCTGCAATCCTGGGAAGGTCATTGAGCGGGCGCCCTCTAAATTTTTTAACCGAAGGATCATAATGGCAACCTGCGCAAATAATAAAAGCAAGATTCCTTCCCCTGGAAACAGAATGTTCCTCCGGATGAACCACCATCTGGTCCCTGGTGGTCTGAAAATACATGTTGCATCCCGCAAAAAAGAACAGGATAAATAATACCCAAATCAATTTTTTTCCGGGCCAGCCAACGCTTTTCATTCTTGCTATTTAATAACTGATCGGCCCTAATTCTCTCCCAGTTTCACCTCTGTCATCGGTCTTCTGTCATCTATCATCTCTCTTCTTCCATTATCAATACGCATGCAGCCTTGCTTAGTTGCTCCTTGAACCTCAAACTATTTTTCAAATACCACCAGGTCGGGGCGGGCTCCAAGTTTTATGAGTAGTTGATTGAGCTCTGATACCATCACATCTGGTCCGCAGATATAGAAATGAGTTTTAAAATCGGTAACGTTTTTTAATAAATATTCCTCATTGATCCGGATGCTTTTCTTTTTTTCCTGGTCTTCTTCTGTCAGAATAAATGTTGCGCGCTCACCCAGGATCCCGGTCAACTCGTCTTTTAAAATAATATCCCTTGCAGTGCGGTTGGAAAAAAACAGCCGGTTATTTCCAACAGCATTATCGCGCTTTAGTTTTCTAAGAATGGCAATGAAAGGGGTGATGCCTGCGCCTCCAGCGATAAAATAGCCTTCGCCCTGATATTGAATTGCTCCCCATACATCGCGCACGACCAGTTCATCTCCTGCCTTTAGTTGATCAATTTCATTGGTCACTCCGGGATGATCGCGATACGATTTGATCACGAATTCGAGATAAGGCTCGTCTTCCAGGCAGGTGAAGGTGAAGGGCCTTTTTTCTTCACGCCAGTTTTCTTTATTAATGGATACTTCTGTCGCCTGTCCTGGAACGAACTGATAGTTGGAAGGCTTTTTAATTCTGATCTGTTTCACATTATGCGTAATCGGAGTAATGGAAAGGATCGGTACAATATGCTCCATAATATCTGGATAAGAAAAAGGGAAATTAGTTACAAAGTCCTCCGGTTTTTTTCGAACTAGCCCACAAAAAAGATATTTCTACCCAACCTTAGGTCCCCAAATACTTTTTTGCCCCGCATTTTGGGGGGAACCCTGTGAGCTCCTTTGTCTGAGGTTGAAATTCTCTTTATAAAGTTCAGAAGATTTGTAACCTTTTCATGTTCTTCCTGCTCTATTATTTTAAACTTTGCCATGCTTTACGTTATTATCGCAGTCTTCGCACTTGCAGCCGTTCTGGGCATCATCTTGATTCGCAGTCTATTGATGCAGCAAAAACCACCAAGGCCAGGAGTTTATCTCCATGGTTTACTGGCGGCAACAGGATTGGTTTTATTGATTGTATTTGCCATACAAAATGCTCAATCCAGCAAGTACATGACGAGCATTGCACTTTTTGTCATAGCAGCACTGGGTGGATTTACCTTATTCGTTCGTGACCTGAAGGGAAAATTGGGGCCTGTGTGGCTGGCTGTCATTCATGCTCTGGTAGCGGTAGGCGGATTTGTGATTTTATTATTCCAGGTAATCTAGCCTATGAAAATTTTAGGACATCCTTTGCATACCATGATCATTCATTTTCCAACGGCCTTGCTACCTATGGACTTTTTTCTTTGTTTGATCGGTAATTATACACATCAATCTTCTTTTTTCATTGCAGGATATTATTGCCTTATAGCTGGAACGTTTTTTGGTCTTCTCGCCCTGCTCACGGGATTGTTGGACCTGGTTGCCATTCCTTCGAACAACAAAGAGGCCTCTTACAGCGCCTGGGTTCATGGATTGATCAATGGAAGCATGATGCTCATTTTCGGCATCATCGCTTATAAGTCATGGAAAACCTATCCAGTGATGCTGCAGCCATCTAGTTTCCTGCTTTGGACAAAAGGAATTCTTGTAGCAGTTTTGTTCTTTGGGAATTATCTGGGAGGAAGGTTAATTTACAAACATCATATAGGAATTGAAATTTTAAGAGATGCATAAAACAGATCATTTACTGGAAAATCCTGAAAAGGAGATCATACAAAAAATCGTGGCCGGAGAAACGGCCTTGTTTGAGATCCTGATTCGAAAATACAATCCTGTTCTTTATAAAATTGCAAGGAGCTATGGCTTTCGTCATCATGATGCAGAAGACCTGATGCAGGATGCGCATGTTTCTGCATACACGCATCTTTCTTCTTTTGGATTCCGGGCTTCCTATAAAACCTGGATCTCAAAAATCATGATCCATAAATGTCTTTACAAGCTGGGACAGGCTGCAACAAAAAATGAAAAAACGGAAACTGAGAGCATTCATGAAAATGCCGTACCTGTGTTCAATTCAAAACAAAGCTCTATGGACGAAACTAACCTGTTGAGAAAAGAATTTGCGCGGGTGCTGGAGAACAGTCTGCAACAGATTCCCCTTTCCTATCGCACTGTGTTTATTCTGCGTGAAGTGGAGGGTTTTTCTGTTGCCGAAACAGCTGAATTATTGCGCATCACACCCATTAATGTAAAGGTCCGCTTAAGCCGTGCCCGCACCATGTTGCAAAAACAGCTCGAACAGTTTTATAATGCTGCCGATATTTATGAATTCCATTTGTCCTACTGCGACAAAATGGTAGAAAGGGTGCTTGGTAAAATCAAAGCCCTGAGCCGGGAGTTGTGAGCGTCGAACACAATATTGTAAAATGATCTCACAGCATCCCAACTCAAAGCTTCTCACAGCTCTAAGCTCGAAACTCACAGCTTTCTTACCTTATCCCGATATTTCTTCATGCCTGATTGTTTCCAGTTCTTCAAGGTCTTCCTCCGACAGGTTGATGGAAACTGCTTTATAATTTTCTTCAAGATGTTTCACTTTAGACGTTCCCGGAATTAAAAGAATATTTTCCGAGTGATGCAGTAACCAGGACAGGGCCACCTGGTGGGCAGTTGCCTCATATTTTTTAGCGATGGCATTTAGTTTTTCTATTGCATGAATGTTCCCTGCATTGAGTGGATACCAGGGAATAAAAGCAATTCCATTTTGCTGGCAGAACTGAAGCACCTCTTCCCATTTCCGGTTGTCGAGGCTGTACATATTTTGTACCGACACCACGTCAATATATTCCTGTGCTTGCACAATGTGCTCCACGCTTACTTCGGATAAGCCGATGTGTTTTACCAGTCCTTCCTCCTGCGCTTCCTGTAGAAATTCCAGTGTTTGTTCAAAAGGAACTTCCGGATCTACACGATGAAGCTGATAGAGATCGATCTGATCCAATTTCAACCGGCGCAGGCTTCCCTGAAGGGCTTTTCTCAGGTGTTCAGGATGGGCATTGATAGGCCATTGATTGGGTCCGGTGCGCAACAGTCCACCCTTGGTTGCAATTACCAGTCCATCGGGATAAGGGTACAGGGCTTCTGCAATGAGCTCTTCAGAAATATGAGGACCATAGCTATCTGCCGTATCGATGAAATTAATTCCCAGTTCCAGGGTTCTTCTCAACACCCGCAAGCATTCTGTTCTGTCTTTGGGCGGTCCCCAAATGCCTTCTCCTGTGATGCGCATGGCGCCATAACCCATTCTGTTTACAGTAAGATCATTCGCTATGGTAAAAGTTTTTGCTACTGACATAATTGAAGAATTTAAAATGGTGAGAATAGATTGCTGCGAAGATTATGCCGGGAGCGGGGAAGGGATGGGAGATGTGAGATGGGAGATGGGAGAAGAAAGCAATAGAGCTGTTTTTAGAGAGAGGTTTCTAGGCTCTAGCTATTCTCTGTGCGAAAGCCTCCGCGTCTCTTTTCTCTGCGGGTTTATGATAGAACACGAGAGATGATTGAGCACAAGAACTCTCCGAATGCTGATACAACCCACTTTTAATGAATTACAAAGTTTTAAAGATGCTTCCAACAAGAAACGATAAACCATAAATCATAAACCAGAAACTCTTCCTAATTTTCCGCCATGTCGTCTTTGCTTCGAACCGTTGACATTACACGTTATGTTACCCCTCTGAGGGAAGGTGGTTCATTGCCGGCTATTGTGGAAGCGGATGATGGATTTCTTTACGTGCTTAAATTCCGTGGAGCAGGACAAGGGATGAAAGCATTGATTGCGGAATTGATCGGTGGAGAGATTGCAAGAGCCCTGGGATTTCGGGTGCCCGAGATCGTTTTTGCACAAGTAGATCCGGCATTTGGAAGAACCGAGCCTGATGAAGAGATTCAGGATCTCCTGAAAGCCAGTGCAGGACTCAATCTTGCGCTTCATTATTTGTCGGGCGCTATTTCTTTTGATCCGGCTGTGACCAGGATCGATGGTATCACTGCATCGAAGATCGTTTGGCTGGATTGTTTTCTTACCAATGTAGACCGCACGCCGCGCAATACCAATATGCTCACCTGGCACCACGAACTCTGGCTGATTGATCACGGCGCTTCACTTTATTTCCATCACTCCTGGACCAATTGGGAAGAGCAAAGTACGCGTCCCTTTGTTCAGGTGAAAGATCATGTGCTTCTTCCGTGGGCTACAGAATTAAACAAAGCCGATCAGCAGCTCCATTCCATATTAAATGAAAAAAAAATTACGGAGGTACTTTCTTTAATACCGGACAACTGGCTGGAATTTTCAACAGGCAGTCCAAAAGAAAACCGGGAGATCTACAGGCAGTTCCTGACGAATCGGCTGAAGCATTCCATCAACTTTGTAAATGAGGCCCAACATGCCAGAGAAGCATTTGTTTGAATATGCAGTGATTCGAATTGTACCCAGGGTGGAACGCGAGGAGTTCCTCAACGTGGGCGTGGTCTTCTATTGCAAGGACCTCAGGTTTTTGGATTGCAGGTATGTGTTGAATAAAGAAAAATTGGTGGTGCTCTGCGAAAACACGGACTGTCATGAAGTAGAAGAACACCTCAGTGCTTTTGAAAAAATCTGTCGTGGCGATGCTGCTGCCGGAGCGATTGCCCAACTTGATCTTGCTTCCCGGTTTCGTTGGCTTACCGCCACGAGAAGTACAGTTGTTCAAACATCAAAAGTGCATCCCGGTTTTTGTACCAACGCGGAGGAAATGCTGGAAAAGTTATTTATACAAATGGTATTGTAAGAGAAAACTGATAATTCAAAGCTGATAGCTGATAGGTGATAGGTGATAGGTGATAGCTGTTGGCTGTTAGCTCTATGTTGCAGCCTTCGGCGCGGGACTTTGTTTTTATAATTTGGCCTTAGGCAGTCCTTGAGAGTTTGTAGTTCGTCGTTTAAAGTTCCTTTAGGCAATGTTGTACTTCTTGCCCAAAGAACACAGTACTTTTTTCTATAAACTATCAACTATCAACTATCAACCTCTATATTTATCTTTCCTAACAAATCATTTACTGTGAATTATCTTTTTCTTAGGCGATTTTGTTTACTTGGACTCTGTTCTTGTTTCATTTTTGGTGCGAGGGCCCAACAAACAAATGAAAAATTTGTTCAGGAGACGCGTTACCTTCTGGCTCTTCCCGACGGATATGGCGATGACTCAGCGCTTAGATGGCCGCTGGTGCTTTTTCTTCATGGAAGCGGAGAGAGTGGTTCTGATCTCCAAAAAGTAAAAATGCATGGGCCTCCCCAACTGGTGGAACAGGGAAAAAAATTTCCTTTCATGCTCATCTCGCCCCAGTCCGATTATCCCGGCGGCTGGGACATAGAGATGTTGTACAAACTACTACAGCATATCAAAAAAAATTACCGTGTAGATGAAAAAAGAATTTATCTGACCGGACTAAGCATGGGAGGATTTGGTACCTGGGCCCTGGCAATGAAACATCCCGAAGAATTTGCTGCACTTATTCCTGTGTGTGGTGGTGGAGATACAACAACAGCCTGGAAATTGCGCAACATCCCTATTTGGTGTTTTCATGGAGCAAAGGACAATGTAGTACCTCCTTCAAGCAGCATCAACCTGGTTAATGCTGCCAAACGGCTGAATCCGGATGTGCGTTTCACGCTCTATCCTGAAGCCACTCACAACAGTTGGGACCTTACCTATTCTAATGATTCGGTTTATCAGTGGATGTTATCTCAAACCAGGTTTCATTATACAGAGGTGACTGTGCAGCCCACGGTGCTCAGGACTTATACGGGTACTTATCTTGGCCCTGACGGAGACACGGTAAAAATTATTTTGCAAAACGACGCACTGATCGCAAAACCTCCAGGCCATGTTGTTTCACTTAGAGCAGCAGGAGACAATCTGTTCTTTATTGAAGCCGATAAAAATATGGATATCCGTTTCCTAAAAGATAAAAAAGGAAAGACAACTGACTTACTGTTTTTAGGTGACCGCTCTTTGTTGTACCGGAAGATCCAGTAGTTAAGTTTTTTTCATTTCAGAAATAGTAAGCGATATAGAGGCACATTTAAAACTGTTCGAGAAATTATCCCAACCGGCTTTTGAATTTTCTTATCTCAATTCAGGCGTTTTTGAAATCTCCGCCTCTCCTTTTATTCCACGATATTCCCCGCCATACCAGTTCTGCACTGAAAAGGGCAATAAAGGCAAAGAGAAGCGGCTTGTAAGCTTTTTCTGAGCTCTGAAGAGCCGCGATCAAAGCAATGAGATAAACGGAAAGCGGAAACAGAGTCATTAGAATGAGTCCTGGAATTTTCAGCGGTATTCTAAAAGGCCTTGGATCTGAAACAGCAATATGACGGAGACGTATCAGCGCAACATATTCCAGGAACAATGCAGCACCATACAAAGTGATGTCGATGATCAACAGTTCACCAAATGTCCAGATCACCATGAAACTGACAACGATGGCACAACAGATGATGGATACATAAGGACTTTTGAATTTTGGATGAAGCAGGTGCAGTTTTGCAGGCAATAATTTATCATCGGACATGACTTTTGGTATGCGCGATACAGAAAGCAGCACTGCTGAAAACAATCCGAGCGCACTTGCCATTCCACCCAGTGCAATGATAGAACCCAGAGCATAACCGCCGATCATGCTTCCAAGCAGGGGAAATCCTTTTTCGGCCAGCAGCGCAGGGTCGGTATGTTCATTCATCACCAGGATCACAGCAACCAGATAGATTCCCAGCACCATCAGAAAAGCGAGTCCGATGGAGATGAGATAGGTTCGTACCGGTTTACTTACTTCTTCTGCGTAGGTGGTTACATTATCCCAGCCAATAAAATTCCACATCACGGCATACAATCCAATTCCGATCACCGAAAAGGGTTTGTTGCTGAGGGTTTGGTGTGGAATAAAAAAATGTCCGTGATGATTTATAAGTGACCATCCGAACAGAAATAAAAATGGTATCAGCACAATTGCGCTAAGCACCATGGACATTTTTCCAACCGGCACAATACCCAGTATGTTAATGCCCGAAGAGATCCAGATTACAGCAAGACTGACAGGAATGCGATAGGCCTCCAGTTGCGGAATAAAGAAACTGAGATATTGCACGAAGAGCACAGGATAGATGGCCAGGTCGGCAAAAGTGTAAAGCCAGGTCCACCAGCCTTCATAAAAAGCAAAGCGAAGTCCCATCGCTCTTTTCACCCATTGGTAGTAACCGCCGGTTACGGGCATGAGGCTGTTAAGTTCGAGTACGACAAAAATGGTGGGAATGTCCCAAAGAAGGGGCGTGATGAGGAGCAGCAGGATGCAGGCATTTTCACCCACTTCGTTGATCAGGGATTCCAGTCCATATGGGCCACCGGAAACGGTGAGAAAGATAACGGCGGCAAGCTGGAGTGAATGTAATTTTTTCCGCGCAGGAAAAGCCATTCGTAAATGTAATGATTCACCCAGTCTGTGAAAAGAATCGCGCCTGGGAAGGGCTTAAAAAAAGAAAAGCTCCCGAAGGAGCTTTACGATATCGCTAAAAAGATCAATATCTGTTTTTGTTGTAGCTGTTGGCATTGTTGAAATTGCCATTGCCACGGAAAGAACCACCACCACCGCGGGAAGGTTTGTCTTCCTTGGGTTTAGCTTCCATTACTTTAATGGTGCGGTTTTCTACAGTAGCGCCATCCAGCTCAGCGATTGCTTTTTTAGAAGCTTCATCATCGGACATTTCAACGAAGCCAAAGCCCCTTGATTTGCCGGTTTCCCTGTCGTTGATGATTTTGGCTGAAGTGACTTCTCCATAAGGAGCAAAAAATTCTCTCAAGTCTTCATCCTGTACGTTGAAGCTTAAGTTTGAAACATAAATGTTCATGCTTGATAATTGATAATTAAATAAAGATTCGAGAAAGCAGAAGTAAAAAACTAACTAAAATGCAGAATTACTTAGCAGGATAATTAATGTTACTGATGCGAGGCTCAAATTAACGGAGTAAAGATAGGGTTTCCCTTAGAAAAGAAACAAAATAATATCATAAATATTCTATTTGGTTTTTGGCTTGTAAAAAGCAATTTCTGCTGGCAGATGGCTTTATTTATCCATTAAAAACAAGATATAATGGATTTGCTTCTTTGAAGAGGCTTTTTGGGTTGTATTATTTTTTTATATGGTTTAAGAGGATTGTACTTCTATCCGGGGGAAGCTTTTAAAACTGCCTTTTTACTGCGTAGATTTTTGGAGAGTATTTTTTAGATGCAGTGTCATTCTTTTCTGTTAGATATTTTTTTAGCCGTTCTCGCAAACACAGCAAGCTTCGTGATTGATTGTTTTTTGAAGATTTCTTCAGATTCAGTCATTCTTTACTGATTAGATTTTTTGGAGAGAGGTTTTTAAGGCGGTCTTTTCTTACAGGTTAGTTTTTTTCTTTTTCCACTTTTGGCATTGCCCCCCAAAAGTGGAGCAAAAGGTCTAGGCAATCCGAATGGCTCCGCCCAGATTGCCGGCCGCGGCACAACGGTCAGCGAGAGCTTGTCTCGCAGTTGCGTTATACTAGGCAGTCTTTCTCTTTAGATCGAAGCTCACTACAGGTCTTTTAGTTTTCCTAACTTCTTAGTGCTTTAATTCGAAGATGCTGAAGGCGCTGTGTTCCCCCGCCTTTGGCGGGGCGGAACAAGGCGCTGGAACATGCGTTAGGTTCGAAGAGGGCAGTAAGCCGGACCAATGGAGTAAAATAGTTGTGATGTTTACGAATGGTTTGTTGGACTCAGTTAGTGATAAGGTTAAAACAGTGAAAAGAATGGGAAGGGGATGAAGTATCGGTTTTAGGTTTCTACTTTGAAATTTATTTAAGCTGGTATGATTCTTTCGGGGGGGTAACCTTATAGGTCTTATAAACCTATAAGGTTACCCCCGTCAAAGATTGCACCCCCCAAGA
>JBJMLU010000075.1:0-14826 GCA_045805145.1 Flavisolibacter sp.
CAACAACGTCTACCAACCCAAGGGTGTTCGGAGATCCTTTTTCACACTGCTCGCGCATTTGCCAAATTAAGACCGGTGTATTTTTCTATGTTAATGATTGATCATGGTTGGGTTGAAGAACCAGGAAATAGCGGAGAGTCAAGGCTTGTTTATTGGAAGGATGTCATCGATGAGATGTATTTGCGGTACCCCTCTGAAGCGCAAGGAGACCTGGAGATCTTATCTACAACACCTATTAGCTATAGCCCATCCTATGCAAAAGACGAACCTGCAGAATTGCCGATTATTATCAATTACCAGGATGAAGAAAAGATTGAAGTAAGAGTCTGGGAGAATATATTATCCACTTTGACTGAGATAGACATTCTTGACAAGGATAAATATTTGAAGTCCTTAGAGCGTTTTTATTCAGTTGCAAATAGCTGTAGCAGAGCCATCGAATATATAATGAGTAATAACATGCTTATTATACTTGACAATAGAAAAGTGGCACATGCCAGGAAGCCGTTTCAAGGTCAAAAAAAAAATGGAAATGGCAATGTCGAACTTAACCCACGAAAAATATTAAGTACTCATATTCTTTAACAATGGAAATAAACATTTTAGGAGTCAACTTCCAGCTGTATTCTATTTCTGATTCATTTATTAAGTATCCCAAAGCATTTACTGAGTGCTATTATAGTTCTGAGAATGAACCGATTCATAAGAATGTGGACGTTTTTATTTATGAGGGAACGACTCGGTCCAAGCCAGTTCTGCAGGAGGCTGGTGTACATTTTAGTAAAAATCTTGAGTATTGGAATTTTAACGCTCAGATTCATTCAAATTCTGAGGATGAAGTTAGTGGAACATGGCCCGATAAAGGACTATGGCTACAATTTTATAAAAAGGAATTCATTTTGAAAATTGAAGTTGTCGACGGGTATGACCCTTTAATGGCTGGGGAGGGTATATATCACGCGTTGAGAAATCTAGCTTTGTATTTGCGACAGGGTGCCTATGGAAATCTTTTTCATGGTTGTTCTGTGGAATTAAATGGAAAGGCAATCATTTTTGCGGGCCATTCGTCCGCGGGAAAAACGACTTTGATGACTGAATCGATCTTGCATCATCATGCATTTCCAATTTCCAACGACAGATGTCTCATCACATCCGATAGTCACCCCAAAATATTGTCCTGGCCCGGATATATTAGTTATTGCGAAGGTACACTGATGAATTACGCTACGCTTTCCAGTGGTGTAACACTTTATGAAAATGGACCTTATCAATATAAAACCCAGTCATGGCCTTACCCCTTAAAACCCATTTTTATCAAAACTAAAGATTCCAAAAGGATATTTCCTATGGACTGGCTAACCGTTTGCACCGGTAAAAAATATATCAAAAGCAGTACGCTGAATGCAATAGTACTTTCAAATGTATCTCCTGAAAATACGGACACTCTTTGCATTAGAAAAAACATGAAGGTTCCGGGGATCCGGGAAGAAATAAAAAAGGAATTCGAACAACTAGTGTTCGACGCTCATGAGGACGCGTTTCTACCATGGCATGGGTTATCATTACCGGATGGAACACCAAGGTTGGATGATTTAATCGATAGGTTGATACTCGCGGACGTCTCGGTCTGGGAATTCCGAGTCTCGCCTTCAAATCTTGATTCGATTTCGATTCTGTTTGAAAAAATATTTCATCCTGCTTTTGCTTAGTCCTTGCCTTATGGTAAATGCTCAATTGAGCGCATTCTAATTCCCAAAACTGAGAATTTTGAATAAATCAGCGAAGCAGTTATCAATTATTCATGTAATCTCAACGAACCATGTGATCGGTTATTGAACAGAAGTGGCCCACCTAAACCTTACCGAATGAATCAGGAACGTACCAAGTTGTCTTTCGTTTATATTCCTCCACTTTATCTTCCACGCCAAGAATTAGTGCAAATAATGCCATCCGGACTGGAATCCCATTATCTGTTTGCCTAAAAATCGCCATCTTAGGATGATCGTTTAAATCGGAGTCCAACTCGCAATAAATGTCACGGCTATCGCGCGGCAAAGGATGCATGATTGTCGCCTGTTTTTTGCTCCATTTGCTGTAAAACCCTTTGTCCAATTTAAAATAGCCCCTGTATCGCTTATATTCTTCTTCGCTATCGAAGCGTTCTTCCTGGATTCTCGTGGTATATACAATATCAGCATCAGAGATTCCTTCCGACAGATCGCTTGTTATGATTACCTGATGGTTGTGCGAACGAATGGTCTCAATGATATTGTCCGGCATCTGAAGTTCTGGTGGAGAGACCAAATAAAAGGTGATATTTTTAAAAAGGCATAACAGTCTTGCCATGGAATGGACAGTTCTACCGTTTTTCAGATCCCCTACAAATGCAATGACAAATCCATTTAATTTCTTCAAATCAGAACCAATCTCCTTAAAGACAGTATAGGTATCGAGCAAAGCCTGTGTGGGATGCTCTCCGATACCATCACCACCGTTTATTATAGGAATATTCGTTGATTCTGCAAATTTTGAAACCGAGCCTTTAGTAGGGTGACGCACAACGATCACATCAGCGTACCCTCCAACGACGCGACTCGTATCATATAAAGACTCTCCTTTTATTATCGAAGAAAACTCAAAACCAACCGTATCATTCACATTTCCTCCCAATCTGTTAAAGGCACATCCAAAACTAATTCTGGTTCTGGTACTCGGCTCAAAGAACAGATTGGCCAGTATAGCGCCTTCAAGAACTTTCGTTTGCAGCTGACGGGAAGCAAACTTTTCCATCCTTTGAGCCACTTCAAAGATCTTTTCTAAGCTTTCAAGGGTAAATTGCCGTACTGACAAAATATTTGAACCTTTAAATTCCATATTTCTAATAGTTAATTCTTAGTCTCAATTATTAAGTAACCACTGACTAAAGCGCGAGCTGATTGTTGTTGGTTTATCCGAAATTCTCGGCGCCGGTTGTTCCGGTAACGTCTCGACCACTAAAACTACTGGACCTTGTAATGAACGAATTTCCCGTTCAAAGAAATCATGTAAAATTTCCAAACTTTGCACTTTGCGCGTATCTATGCGAAAAGAACGACAGACATCAACCAAATCAAAATTGTCTTGCTGCTGACTTCTTTGTCCCCCTGTTGACTCATACTGGTTGTTATTAAGTATTACAATAACTAGGTTATTTAAAGCATACTTTTTTACAGTAGCCAATGTCCCAAGGTTCATTAATAAGGAGCCATCTCCTTCAATTGCAATGGCAAAAATCGAGCTTTTACTCATACTTACCCCAAGAGCAAATGGTATTACACTTCCCATTGAGCCTAACATGTGAAAACACTGACTTCTCAACCCATGAGAGATAGCAAAGAGATCCCGGGACGTCCTTCCGAGCTGAGAAATCAAACAAAACTCGGGTTTACAATTTTCAACGATACCTTTTAAAACTTCTGAGCGTTTTATCATTCTTTCAAAATTAATAATGGCTTATAATCCACCTATTCTTATTTTTTAAGGCCTGTTGAAAAAGACAGTCACACTGATCACTGATCCAATCAATCGCAGTGCTTCCAAGTCCCTCTAAGATTTTTACTGTACGCTCTGAACTGATCCAATGGATCGGATTCTCATCCTCCCCGCCTCTAACCATTACAATTATCGTAAAGTCAATGCCATAAGGATCAGCCAAAGTAAATATGGCATTTAAAAGATTACCTACTCCGGACTGCTGAATTAGCATAACAATCTTTTTGCCTCCGATTGACAAACCAGAAGCTAAAGCAACCCCCTCCTCTTCCCTGGTAACGTATATACACTTATTATGCTTTTCGAAGTAGGAATACACTTCATTTATCCCAGAAGTCGGAACAGTAATAATATAATCGGCGTAGTTAATGGACCTGATCAAATTCTCATGAAACTGTGACATATTGAATCTGATTGAATTTATTATGGACTTTTTCAGTGTCGGAAACATCTAAGACGTATTGACCCAGTCTTTCAGAAAGACTTTCAGAATTTTGCTTCAGAGTGCAGATACAAATATTGTTGATCCCCGCCGATTTCAAGATTTCCAACCCGGATAGCGCACCCATGGCATCATTCACTACGAAAAAGAAAGGATAAGAACTTTTCGATGCAAAACCTAATGCCTCCGGAGCACAGCCCGCTAATAAATCGCCTCCAATTTCCATAAATGTTATGTCACTATGTGTATTGCTTCTACGAAGTAGTCTTTCAATCACCAAACAAAAATCCTCGGAATTGATATTATAAGTGGAGGGCCAGCCTTCGTCAACATAGTCAGAAATATAAGCAGCCCCTGCGTCTTTATAGGAAAGCATATCATTTAACCGTCCTGTACCCACAATTTTAATGGCGCCGACGGTTGCTTTGTCTTTCAAACATAAAATTCCCTTGCTTACCAATGTGGTCTTACCGGCTTCAGCAGAAGTACCACCGACCCAAATTGTTTTTTCATAAGCTTCGCCGGTAAAATAAAATCCATCCTCGTCAGGAGTGTTGATCAATTTTATGTTTAAGGGAGACTGACCAAAGAAGGGGAAACTTTTAACCCTAACTATCAATGCTTTTCCACCAAAGTACGATGGAATATGCACTGAGTTTCCAACAATACCACCCAGTGACAATAATTCAAGCTCCATATTTTTTCGAATAGGTGTCCTGGGAAAACTGCCAGACAATTTTGTTCCCGACTTTCTAGTGCCTAGTACACACACAATATGATCGCCAGGATAAAGCCGCACATCCCGACCATGAATATTTTCCAAATGATTATACGAATTTCCGTTGAGTACAACCTCCACTAAGACCAGGTCCCCTTCCCTGGGAGTAATGTTTTCATCCAGCCATAAGATTTTGTCCTGCAAGGACAAGACCTTATCTATGTTTCTTACACAGGAGCACCACTCTTTTATATTTTCTGTTGACATACTTAAAAATTAAATAACCTGAAATAGGCTTATGATTTATAATGATACGTTCATATGCCAGATAATGATGACAATCTTGACAGAAATAAGATTATTTGAAAAAAACATTGCTATCGAAGTGACTTGTCAAACAACGATAGTTTACCATTCGAGATCATCAACCAGTCATTGTTTATCATAAGAGCTGCTGAACGCAGATCTCTAAATACTCTTTCTATGTTGTTTTGCTGACCCTTGATGTAACTAAAGCGAACACCGCCTATTTCCATTAAATCGTTTATTGAATCAAAGAGGCATTCAGAAGAGAATACTTTAAGGTTATTGATTTTGATAACAAAACCAGGAGCTCGAAGCTGAAAACAATTTGACTTTAGTAACTCTTCATATTCCTCGTAGGTGCTATGAATAAAAGATGCAACGATATCAAGTTTCATCCGGACCCTCGCGATCTTTTCCAGTAAAAGATCAGAGTTGATGTCAAACCTTTTATTGTTGGTGGGGTCTCTCAGAATTTTGACGATTTCATTAAATGCTTTTACCGCCGCACCGAGCCAGCACGAAGCCCACCCTATATGACCCATGGGAATCATAGTACTATAGGCAATTTCATCGAAACCAAAATCCTTATTAACGATTTGGCATGGCGGTATTTCACCTTTTATTTTTAAGGCAATACTATTTGTTCCCCGCATTCCCAACATATCCACAGTGGGTGAAGACATTGTAATGTGTAGCTGATCTTTTGTAGCGTATACAAATTTTACATCCGTGTTAGGGGCTGTTTCATTCGCCTTCATGGTGATAAGATAGGCGTCACAATTGATTCCGCCAGTAACAACCGGTGCCTCCCGATTAATCTGAATATATCCTTGCTCATTTAAAGTCAAAGGCGAAATGGATGACAAAATACTCTTTAGATTACTCCTTTCTGTAGTCACTGAACCGATAAAATCATTTCTTTCTCCAATCTTCTTCAAATAGACCTCTTTAAATTCGCATGTCGCGTGATTGACCAGGCAAGCTACTTGTTGACAATGCATCGCCCAAATCATTCCTGTAGACGTACAAGCCGAACCGAGAACTCTGGCAATTTTGACAAAATCGGCGATTGAACCACCATAGCCACCAAACTGTTTAGGTACGAGAAAACTCATCAATCCAGTTTCCTTTAAGAGGTCGATATTTTCCAAGGGAAAAACATTTTCACTGTCAACCCTATTGGCATTACTGGCCAGGCGCGTATGAATTTTGGTTGCTACATCTATCATATTATTTTATTGTCAATATCATTTCGACAATTGAAAAACATGCTTTTCATTACTATTGTACAGAAAATTCTATTCTCAAATCTTCAACTTTTCATTGGCGTATTTTAACAATTCGAATCGATCTATTTTGCCATTATTGTTCAATGGAAATTCATCCAGGAAAACCACCTTCTCAGGCACCATATAGTGTGGCAATCTTTCTTTACATACACCGAGAATTTTCACTTCTTCTAGATTTGATAAATGCAAAATAAAAGTAACCACCTTATCATAAACGCCGTTATCGCCGATTGGAACGGTAATAACATCTTGAAGTCCGAAAGTAGTCTTGATAAGGTGATTAATTTCTTCTAACTCTATTCGATATCCCCTAACTTTTATTTGAAAATCCTTTCTTTCGATATAAAAGATGTCTCCATCTTCATCTTGCATGACAACATCACCAGTTAAAAAGTATATACTGTTATTCAATTGAATAAATTTCTTGTTTGTAAGTAGCTCATCTTTCCAGTATCCATGCACTACCTGAGACCCGGCTAGATAAAGCTCTCCACGCTCATTTACTTTTGCAATTCGCTTATCTGCCATGATTAGGTAGCTTTGGTCATCAAATAATTTTCCTATTGATACAAAACCATAAAGGGATTTAATTGATTTCCCCTTCATAACATTATAACCAGCGATCGCAATAGTTGTTTCAGTGGGGCCATATAGGTTAATCAACCAAGACTTAGGTGAGGCAGCTTGCCATTTTTCAGCAACTATTGTAGTTAAAGGTTCTCCACAAAAAAGACTATATCTTATAGAAGGGAACATATTTGAATTAAAAACTTTACTATTCACAATTACAGAGGCATAAGAAGGGACAGAAAACCAAACTGTTATTTGCCTGCTTTTGATATATTCAACCGGTGAAAAGTATTTTCCCGGAGGTATGCATAATGTTCCTCCAACTGCAAAGCAGACAAACATATCATGCACGCTTAAATCAAAAGTCAGATCAAAAATCTGAGAAAATCGGTCAGAACAATTGAACTCAAATCTTTTCAAAACGTTGAGTATGTAGGCTAAAACATTGCCGTGCGTCACTGGCACCCCCTTTGGTATTCCTGTGCTGCCAGATGTAAATAGCAGGTACGCAATTTTTACTTCTACATTCCCCTTTTCACTACCGTATCCCGCAACATTTTTAGCATGAAACACTGGCATATAGTGTTCCTCTCGGGCTATTTCATCAGAGATTTTCCCGCTTTCTGGACAAATAATATTTAAATGGTAACTGGGTAAAAAATCCTCAATAAACTGATATGAACTCTGACTAACAATGATAGCGCTCGCTTTCGCCACTTCCAAAATAGCTTTGTTTTTGAATGCCGGAAATTTTGGATTGATAGGCACATAACCAAATCCCGACTTAAGTGTAGCAAGAATCGAAATATAACAGATCAGGCTTTTATCCGCATAAATGGCCACAAGTTCTCCGCTTATTTCCTCCAACAGTTCTGAAATCTTATCTACTTTTTGAGAAATTTCTGAGTAGGTGTAAACTTTCCCCTCTACAGACAAACATGAAGCATCAGGATACCTTCTGCAGGATTCGGAAAACAGATCAAATATATTATCCATTGTCTTTCACAAATGAAATTTCATTTGCATTAACTTATTATTCAAACAAGGCTTTCTTTGACTTTGCAAACAGCCTGTCATCCATGGTCCCCTTCCAAATAGCTACCTTTTCTTTGTTAGAGAATGCGGTATTTAAATATTTTGGGTCTTGGGCAAGATGCAAATCCAAAGAATCGCAAAGGCTAAACCCAAAAGTATTGTCTAAGTGGTGACAGACCCAATAGAATGGATCTGTGAGGCCGTATTTTTTGATTTTGTTCTGTAGGGAAGGAATCTGGCTGCTCTTTACCGAGTTGTTATATAATGTGATCACATCCCTGAATTTCATAAGGTTTACATCCTGTTGAATCTCGTCCCAAATTTCAAAGAACCAGGCTTCTTTAAATAGATGCAAAATTGTAAAAATAAAGGCGTTTTCTTCGTTAAGGACTGGAAGCATTGCCTCAAATCCAGGTATTTGTTGCTCGTTTGTATCTGCAAGCATTTCATTCATATCAACATCAAAACCACTGTTGTGCCAAGTAAAACTGCATGCAACATCGAATTTGATATACTTAAAAAATAAATCATCAGTAACGACAGCGATAGGCAAAAGATGATCGGGATGCAGCTTGTAAGCGATTTGAGTTTCTCTGGGGTGTGGAATAACAGAGTTGGTTGCTACATCATATTCTCCCTGTTTATATCCATTTTCCAGAAGGATGTTGCTTGCTTTTGAACGATCCGCCGGTCGAATCATAAAGTCAATATCTCCTAAATGGCGAGAGCCGTTTGCCTGGTAAAGAGTGCTTTCATAAGCGATACCCTTAGTGCCTGCGAATATGACACCGTTTCTTCTTAGTAACTCAGCTATTTTCGCGGCTTCCCTGCGATAAATTTTAGTCTTATAGATATTTAATTCTAGGGACTGCTCGAAATGCTGATAAATTTTGACAGGTATAAACAGTTCGCTACTTTTCAATTTATACAAAATTGTATGAGCCAATAAAGGCAATACGCGATGCAGAATAGCCTGTTCAATTAATTCACCCCACGAAAATTCTGGCGATTGAAATAGTTCGATGAGTTCTCTGTTTTTCGTATTTGCTTCAATTCCAATAGAAATAAGTTTAAGGATCTGCCATTCCGGCCTTAAACGATTAGAAATTTGCATATTTGATAAATTATAGAAATAAAAATTAGGCGTTTACAATATTCTGAACCACATTTAAAAGAGTATTAGGAGTCTCAAATGTCTGGTCATTTAAATATTCGTCCGGAATGGTTATATTAAATTCATTTTCCAAACACAGGAGAATATTGATACTGGAGAATGAATCCAGACCCAGGGACTTTAAGTCAACATCCCAGTCTTTAAGCGAATTCTCTTCGTGAGAGTATTTCAAATTCGAAACCAGAATTTTTTCGACTTTCAACCTATGATCAACCATAAACTGTCAAATTTTATTAAATCTGTTTTGGATTAGTAATTAACATAAGTACTCTTGCTCCAACTGACTAAGTAAATCCATATTGACTAGATCAAAAACATCCTGAACAGTGGATATTTTGTTTTCCACACTTTGTGACAATCCGTTTTCCCTGATTTCAACGAGTATTTCTTTTGATGATTTTATCGTCGCTCTCAGAGCCTGGTTGGCAAAGATCAACATAGCAAATCCGCGTCTTCTAAACTCATTTATAGACACCTGTGGCATTTTAGTAGGAATGCATACCAGAGGCACCTTCCCGGTCCATTGTTCCAAAAACTTGTCCAATAAGCCCCACTCAGCAGTATGAACTACGAGGCCATCAGCCCCAGCCTCCTCATATGCGTAACACCGCTCTAAAGCGTCTTCTATGACACTACCTACTATCAAGCTCTCATTTCTGGCTATAACAGAAAAACTTTCTGTAGCTGAATCCTTAGCTGCACGAATCTTGTTTTGCATCTCTTGGGGAGACACCAAATCCTTCCGGATACAATTGTAAAAACTGTTGGATTTTGGAAAGACATTGTCCTCAATACAAACACCGCTTGCGCCAGCCTTAACAAGCTCTTTTATAAAATAAAAAATATTGATGGCATTGCCAAAGCCGGAATCCATGTCTACAATAATGGGTATTGAAACCACATTAGACATATGGTAGGTGACGTCAATGATGTCTGAAAAAGTTATTATGCTGGCATCTGGTCGACCTTTTCTGGAAACCGATAATCCTAGTCCACTTAACCATATTGCGTCGTACTTTGAATTCTGCACTAAAAGGGCGCTCATTACATCCCAGGCGCCACCTACATGGATTATATCTCCAGATGCATTAATTTTTTTTATTATTGACATTTAGTTTTATATTTTTATTTTGAAATTATTCAGAACGCTTTTAAAAGTAACAAATTTCAAATCAGAAAAAAAAATTAATATAAATTATTACTTATTTTTTTTTTCGATTAACTATCCTGGGTCTTTCTATGAGAACCAAGAATCAAAAGCTGGGACATTGATCTAAACGGTACATGTCGGAAAGGATGAAGCTATAAGGTCGTTTGGAATTTGAAATATATCCAGCAACCTCCGTTGCAATTAATATTGAGCTGGGTGTGCCCCTACTCTCTAAGTAAATAAGAATAAGGAGACTCTTATTGGAAATAAAACCAGAACGGCTACTCATTTGTTTCCGATTGCGGAATGATTACCCGACCAGTAACAATGGAAATTCATATGGAACAAAAAGCTTGTCCCGAATCAAATGAAACAATGGTTTATGTATTATTTACCTCATCTTCCGAATTTCAAAAAGACGATCTGGAAAGCTGGCTTCAACATCTCCCTAATTTTATAGTGCAACGTTATCGGAGGTACAAAAATATAAATGACGGAAAACTGTTCGTCTTAGGGAAACTTCTATTGTTTAGAGGATTTGAGCTGTTTGGGCAAGTATGCAAATTACAGGCACTCCAATTCAACCCTTTTGGGAAGCCATATATCAAAGGTGATATTCACTTTTCAACATCTCACTCAGGTGAATATGTCGTTTGCGCGTTTGCAAAAAATTCCAGATTGGGAATCGATATAGAAAAGGTTGAGAATAAGAACCTTGAATTTGGGTATTTTAAGCCTTATTTCAACAATTCAGAATGGAATCACATATCCAGCTCAAAAAATATGTTGCAAACCTTTTATCAATACTGGACAATAAAGGAAAGCATAGTTAAGGCCGAAGGCCTGGGCATGTCCCGATCTTTTAAACAAATCTCACTGGAGAAAGACTATGTCACAATTGGTGATACTAATTGGCACTTCACACCAATTAGTATCGATGATGATTACGTGTCCACCTTGTGCTTAGAGAAATCCAGTTTTCAATTACACGTTCAAAAAAATAGCTTTTTATCAGTACCGTCGGATCTGGTCTAGTAAATATTCATTTCTTAAGTAGATAGTTATGCACAATAAACTTTCCAGCCAACAATATGAAATCTGGTTATCCTGTCAAATTAATCCCGATAATGTTTTTAAATGGAACATAATTAATGAAAAATGCTTCCGGGGCAATATTGATTTAAAAGCATTACAAGAAGCATGGAAAAAACTATTGTTTAATCATGAAATCTTAAGAGCGGGCTTTACGACAATTGACCGATGTCCCCATTATTTTATACATGAAAATTTGCCGGATGATTTAGCTTTTGAATACATCAATTGCGTCGGATTTCCCCAGCAAGAAGTTGATCAAATCAAAGAGAAGGTATTTAGAAAGGAACTATTTTATAAATGGGATTTTAAAGAAATAATTTGCAAATGCATTTTAATACAAACTTCACCTGAAAATTATACCTGCTTCCTTCGAACACACCATCTAATTACAGATGGAAAATCAATTATTCTTTTATGGCAGGAGTTAAGCGCAATTTACAGGCAAATATTAGAAAATGGCCTGGTAGAATTGCCGAAGGTATTACAATACAAAGATTTTATTTCCTACCAGCAATTACTTATAGAAAGCCCATCATGTTCGGAAAAACTCAATAAATTTTGGAGTTCCAGGTTCACTACACCACCGTCAAAACTAAATTTACCTGTCGATAAAATTGAAAACCCCTCTAGTCGAACGACGGGCTCAGAAATTATAAAAATCGAATCTTCTGCTTTAAAAACTTTTTGCCTTCGTCAACGTACTACACTTTCGTCAATTGTTTTAGCGTCTTTTTACATTGTCTTAACTAAATACAGCAAGCAAACTGATATTTCAATCGGAGGCTATTTCCTGGGCAGAAATCTACACAAGGATCACGATAATATAATTGGCACGTTTATAAACGTTGTACCACTAAGATTAAACTTCAATCATAAAATACTGACACGGGACCTTATTAAAGAAACGTTTATAACACTAAAGGACGCCAATGAAAATCAAAATATTTCTTATGCAAAGCTAAAAGACATTGCAAAAGTTTCGGCCGATGAAAATTTATTTTCCACTGGATTCAATTATTCAAAAGTTCCCGACAATCCTGTGTTGTGGGGAGTAGAAACCCTTACAACCGAGATCAAAATAGCAGAATTCATCGATAATGAGCTCACATTAAGAGTATACGAGTTCGATACTTATTTACAATTGCGCCTGGATTATAATAAGAATAGATTTTTCAGCAATAAGATTAAAAGTATGTTGGAAAATCTAGCATTCACTGTAGAGACCTTAAAATTGCATTTAGATACACCCCTTCACCTTTTCAGTTGCATATCCCCTGGAGAGAAACAGATAATAGAAAAGCTTTCTTATCAGAAGAATGAGTATCCAAGAGACTTGCTTCTGCATGAACATTTTGAGCTCATGGCTCTAGCCAAGCCTTCAGCGACTGCAGTAATTTTTGAGGATTTTCAAGTCACATACAGCGAGCTGAACGAAAAAGCCAGTGGCTTTGCCTCTGTAATCAGCCAACAAGGCATTTTTACCGGCTTGTTCGTACCAGTAATTATCGAACATTCCGTAGAATTGATCGTTACATTGCTGGCTATTTTGAAAGTTGGTGCAGTCTACGTGCCAATAGATCCAACTTGGCCCTTGGATAGAATAAAAGAAATTCTGGATGACTTGGGAGCTGATATTATTATTTCCGACAGAAAATGGCCAGTCGGTCATGACCTGTTTCTTGGCAAAAAACATATAATATGTGATTTTCAAACAATACAGAATTCAAACGAATATCAACATGAATCAAATTCTATCCATGCGCCTTTTTATATCATGTATACGTCAGGATCAACGGGACTCCCTAAAGGAGTTATAGTTCCTCAAAAGGGCATATTGAATCGGCTTTTTTGGATGAATAACTACTTAGGTCAGCAATCTGCTCAATCGGTTATTCTTTCCACCAGATTTGTTTATGACAGCTCCATTTGGCAAATTCTGTGGCCCTTAATTAATGGAGGCAAATGCGTGATCATCTCAGAAGATGTTCTGCTCTCACCTGCTCGACTGATCGAAACAATTCATCGCCATAATGTCACAACTGTAGATTTCGTTCCTTCTATCTTCGCCTTTATTTTTAAAGAACTTGAAAGCCAAAATAACCTTGCTAATAGACTATTAGGTTTACGGACACTAATTCTTGGAGGGGAGGAAATTAACGTCCAACACGTTCTGGCATTTAAAAAAAGATTTCCAAACATTAGAGTAATCAATTTATATGGACCTACAGAGGCCTCCATCGGTTGTATAGCTTATGAGGTCACCGGAACTGAAAAATCCATCATCCCTATTGGAAAGCCGATCTCAAATGTTGTAATCAGAATACTTGATGACTTCCAACAGACAACTCCCGTAGGTGTACCTGGCGAAATATATATTGGAGGAGACTGCCTGGCTCTAGGTTATTTGAACCAAAAAGAAAAGACGGAAAAGTCTTTTGTAACCATTTCAGAGTGTGGCAGTTTTTATAAGACCGGAGATATGGCAGTGCTGTCTAATGACGATAACATATATTTTTTAGGAAGAAATGACAAGCAAATAAAGCTTAGGGGGTTCCGCATAGAACTGGCAGAAATAACCAATAGTATATACAAATTCGGAAAGATCAACCGGTGTGTTCTAAAATACTTTGATCAAGAGGAAGACAAATTCCTTTGTGCTTATCTCGTTGCAGAGATGGAAATTGAGATTAGCCAACTAAAAAGTTTTCTTCATTCACGACTTCCAAAACAACTCGTTCCAAAATTTTTTATCCAAGTCCCATTTATACCACTAACATCCGCTGGAAAAACAGACTTTTCCAAACTGCAGCGGCCTATTATGGAGAGTTCAGAGATATCGATACCTTCCAAATTAACCGGGCGGCAAAAAGAGGTAGCTAGATTATGGGCATCAGTACTCAGGATTGACAGAGGATCCATAACTCCAGATAGTAACTTTTTCGAGTTGGGTGGACATTCATTAAATGCTATCGAGTTTCTTGCATCAGTATATAAACACTTTAAAATAGATATTCCTATATCTGCTTTCTTTAGATCTCCAACAGTTAAAGATGTTTCTTCTCAGCTAAGCAATGACCCAACATCTTTCGTATTAGAGAAACAAACCAAACAACAGATCTATCCCCTTTCCTCTAAACAAAGAAGAACTTATATTTTACATCATCTGGACGATAGAGGTATTGTATACAACATGCCTTCGGTGTTTCAACTAAAAGGTCCTTTAGACATAAGTGCTTTTGAAAAAAGTTTTGAAGAAATACTCAAACGCCATGAGATTCTGAGGTGCTGTATTCAATTGCAAGGTATAACTCCTATGCTTTTTCTGAACGAGAAGGTATCATTAAGCCTTAGATATCGAAATGTACTCCACTCGGAATTAAATATCCAGCTAACAGACTTTATAAAACCATTCGATCTTTCACATGTTCCTTTGATACGTGCGGAAATTTTTTGTTTAAATGAAATTGAGCACGTGCTAATTATTGATATGCACCATATCATAGCAGACGGTATTTC
>JBJMLU010000076.1:0-4707 GCA_045805145.1 Flavisolibacter sp.
ACGAATATTCAATGGGGTATTCAGTGAACATTGCAACGACACTGCCACAGATCGGTAATTTTTCGATGTACAATATTCAGTCGAAGTTTTCTTCCAAGGCAAATGGTTCAATTAAGAGCACGGCGAAAGTAAAAGTGATGGACCAGCTGATAGTAGATGAAGACCAAACGGTAAGCAATAACAAATACAGTTTTGTAAAGAACAGTGTACTCAACACGTCGAAAAAGCTGGCGAGTGCGGATATATTCATGTATGGATTAAACTTTCTTTCTCCGGTTGATTTTTATTTGCATAGCAATGCAGTGGGAGCAGATTTTGATGTGACCATGACAAAAACAAATGTCCATGGAACCATCGAACCCATTATTACTCAATCGATCTTCATGGAATCATCTGTAACCGAGATGCTGGGACCCGGAGGTGAATTTATCAATACCGATGTACTGGATGCAGGCGTCGGTGGAGAGTTGAGGCTGGTAGAAGGCGGACTGGATTTTGGCGGCAGCATTGGACTCACTGTTGAAAAAGGTGCACTGGTATTAAAGAATGATGCTTACAAGTCCATTGATGTAGCATTGCTCCGGGGAAGGTTGTACACTTATTATTCCTATCCCAGGTACACCTGCCCTAATATTCTTGGCGTGCTTGATCCGGCTTGCTGGTCCGTGGTGACAGTAGAAAACAATCTTTTCGATAGCGGCAATGCCGTCAAATACCAAAAAGTATTGTTTGACGAGAACAAGGACAAGACGCTCGACTGGTAATTATGAAGTGCAGTTGGTTCATTACAATCTTTTTCCTTTCCCTTCTAACGGAGGCACAGGATAAGAACAAGCACCCGGTTTACACCGCAGAAGTGCGTGAAGAGATCAGGGCGAATTATGCAAACCTGCTGCAGCAGGTGGACAGCAATAGTTTCCGCAGATCGGTGAATCAATGGAACGCGATGATTTATTTCGATGGGACGAACGCAGATCAGAATTTCCTGCACATCATTGCTGAAAAAGCATCTTTGCAAAAAAATATCCCGGCAGCAATTACCGATTCTGCCGGGATTCTTTCTGCTCTATATGTGAGGTATCGCCTTCAAGAAAAAGTTGTGGAAGTATGCTATGATCATTATCCAGGAAGAGAAACAGATAACACAGTAAAAAATCTTCTGGCGTCCGTCCAGCGATTTCAATGGAAAGGAATACCAGGTAATAACAGGGAAGATTTCCCGGACGGATTATACCAGACAGGTTATCATGAACTGAAAGCAGAAAAAAATTCCTCAAATCTATTGACGATCGAAAAAGAAAAATTTTCTCCTGCTAAACCAGGCGGCTCTTTAAATCATGTGGTGATCGATAGCTTTTATTGCAAAATTCAATATGATGAGGACCGATACCTGCATTCATTTGAACTGACTGAATACAAACACCAGAAAATTGGAAACGAAACCATTGCCCGTGTCAAGACCAGCATGAAGGTGGAACGAAAAGTTGGGGACCGGAATGAAAAAGATCTACTGCCTGATTTTTCTTCCTGCCTGCCTTTATACCGGCCCTTGAGCAGGAAAGAAAGAATAGAACTGATTAGCCGGAACATTTTGAAAAATACCAGCCTTGAAACTTTGATTCAAATCCTAAAGCAAGAGCAGCAATTCACTTCATCTGAGGAGTTCGAACTCCAGTCTAAACTAAAAGCTGCACTGAATCTCTATCCCAATTTTTTTGAAAATCTCACTGGCATCCTGGATGGTATGGATGCGCAGGACAAAAGATATCAGCGCATATTTAAGGCAGTTCTTGTTTCTGAAAACCAGGCGGCGCAGCAATACCTTGCCCGGTTCATTAGAAAAAACAAAGACGATTATTCCGTCCTTCGTTTTGTATTGCCACAAATGGGAATTGGCACTTATGTCATCGATAGTAGCTTGCTTATTGCTCTTGCAGATTTGTTGCAATCGCACGAATCTGCTATCAGCAACCTTGCAGCACTCAGCCTATCCAACCTCAGTCACCAATATAAATACAATGACAGCAATGCGCATGCTGAAGTAAATGATTTACTCTATCAGCATTATTTGAATGGAAGCAAAACCAGAGAAGATCTGGTTCATTACCTGCACCAGGTTGGAAATGCTGGTGATGAATCAAAAACAGATTTCCTCTCTTCGTATTTTAGTTCCGATGATGGGGAGCTGCGTGCAGAAGCTATTGCGGCCAGCCGTTTTATCTGGAATGAAAAAATGGATTCATTGCTGGCGGGCCAGATGGTGAAGAAACAAAATGACAGTGTGGACTTAGCCAATCTATATGAGGTGCTTCGGCTGCGCTTCCCTTCACTTCAAATTCGATCAGCCATTTATCACATCCTGGAACAAAATGATGAATCAAAATGGGAGATCAAATACAAATTTCTTGAGTACCTCCTCTCATTTGCCGATGAAATTCCAGGAATTAAAAAGGAAACTACAGCAATAGCAATCAAAGACCCTGAAGCATCAACCTTATTAAAAAAGCTACAGGAATTTAAGGCCTGGTATCTTCAATAACCTCCGGGCATCTCAGGGTTCTCCGCGTTGATCTCTCCTCTCTCATCCCTCATCTCCTTAATGTGCCGAATCAGAATATTTTTCTCTTTCGCTCAGGTCTGGTTCATTGAGCTTGACCACTCTTTTACGCGCGTTTCGTTTGCGCATGGTCAGGTTCAGTAATTCAACGGCAAAGGAAAACGCCATCCCGAAATAAATATAATTTTTGAGGTGAAGGTCTTCCGCTTTTTCAGAGTCCCATCCTTCAATCACCAGGCTCAGTCCTATCATAACGAGGAAAGAAAGCGCCAGCATCTTGACCGTTGGGTGTTGGTGAATAAAGGAAGAAATTTTTGGACTGAACAAAAACATGATGATCATTGCAACGACAACAGCAGCAATCATCACTTCTACAAATTTGGCCGTTCCTCCTGCCGTGATCACACTATCGAAAGAAAAGACCGTGTCAATAAGCATGATTTGAACAACAGCCTTTCCAAAAGAAAGGTAGCTGGCATTGCCCGAAAGCGAAGGATGCTCTTCGCCTTCCAGTTTTCCATGGATCTCCTTTACAGATTTATAAATGAGAAACAATCCGCCAGCCAGCATCACAAGGGAAGCCAGGTCGAAGTCTTTTCCAAACAAAGTAAAGACAGCTTTTCCTTTTTGAGATAGCAGCCAGCTTAGTCCCAGCAGAAGCACACTTCGTATGATGATGCCCGTGACCATCCAGGCACGACGCGCTTTTTTCTGGTCCTTCTCGTGAAGCCGGTTGATGATGATGCTCACGAAGATGACGTTATCAATACCCAGGACCACCTCCAGGATCACCAGTATAAAAAAACTAACCAGGCTTTCTGTGCTGAATAAATAATCCATCCTAATGATTTAAAACTCCCCTGCAAATTTTTTTAACAATGAATGGCCCTTCATAGATAAATGCAGTCCATATTTCTATGAGCAAGGCCCCGGAATCCATTCTTTTGGCAGCATCTTCTGCAGAAAAAATTCCACCGCTTGCAATAATCGGAATCCTTCCCGAAACTTTTGCCTGAATATACCGGACAAGTACAGTTGCCCGGTCTTCTAAGGGATAACCACTGAGTCCGCCCGCACCAATCTTGCTGATCTCATTTGCAGCTGTATGCAAATGTTCCCTGCTTAATGTTGTATTGGCCACTACCAATCCATCGAGCCTGATTTCTTCCGCCAGTTCCAATACATCATTGATCTCTGGATCACTCAGGTCAGGAGCGATCTTGAGCAGAATCGGTTTTTCAGAGTCCATGGCCCTTCGTTCCGCCTGAAGATGAATCAATATTTTTCTCAGCGAATCCTTTTCCTGGAGGGCGCGAAGGCCCGGAGTGTTGGGTGAGCTCACATTTACTACAAAAAAATCCACAACAGGATGAAGGGCGCGAAAACAGATGCCATAATCTTTCCAGGCTTCTTCATTGGGAGTGCTCTTGTTCTTTCCAATATTTCCGCCAATGATCAGGGTAGAGGATTTGTTTTTCTGTCTCCATTTTTTTAAACGCTTTGCCGCCACATTCACTCCATCATTATTAAATCCCATCCGGTTGATCAGGGCTTTGTCCTGTGGCAAGCGAAACAGTCTGGGTCTTTCATTTCCAGCCTGGGGCCTTGGTGTCACCGTTCCAATTTCTACAAATCCGAATCCCAGTGTCTCCAGTTCTCTTATGTATCGTGCATTCTTGTCGAACCCCGCTCCCAGGCCCACAGGATTTTCAAAGACCAAGCCGAAGCAGTTTCGCCTCAGGGAATGATCATGGACAGAAAACTGATATCGAAAAAACCTACGTATAAAACCAATGGAACAAAAGACCTTCAGCACATTCATAGAAATATAGTGCGCGGTTTCGGGAGGAAGAACAAAGAGGATGCGTCGGAGAATTCGGTACATCGGTTGGCGAAGATAAGTGAGAAAGAGAAGCTGCTGGCTGCTAGCTGTTGGCTGCTAGGCGGTCGTTTGTTTTCGGCAATTCTTCCGGGTCTCGTGCTTGTTAGAGATGAGCGCGAGATAGCGCTATGAGCCAACAGCTATCAGCCAATAGCTTCCCTTTCCAATTGGTTGTTGTTGCAACTAACAGGGGAATTGCTTAATTTTAGACTCAATTTTTTTTTATGCAGGAAGCCTATATCATAGCCGGATACCGCACGGCCGTTGG
>JBJMLU010000077.1:0-45108 GCA_045805145.1 Flavisolibacter sp.
TAAAAACCTGTAGTGAGCATTGTAGTTTAGGCGTCATTGCGAGCGAAGCGTGGCAATCTCCTTGCAAGCGAAGCGAGCACCAGTTCTAAGACCGCCTCGTAGTACACTCACAAGCAATAAGGCGCTCCAAAACAATGAAACCCAAGATCATTCATTAAGATCATTGCAAAACTCGCAAGACCGTTCCAGCCCCGCCGCACGCGGGGGAACACAGGGCCTTGACGCTCTTCGAATTAAAGCCTTCCGACTATCAAACACATTGATACCTGTAGTGAACTTTATTCTGTAAAGGCCAAACTGCTTAGCATACCGCAATCCGAGACAAGCTCTCGCTAACCGTTGTGCCGTGGCCGGCAATCCTCCCGCACGTGCGGGATTCGGATTGCCTAGAGCTTTTGCTCCACTTTTGGGGCAATGGCAAAAGTGGAAAAAGAAAAAAACCAACCTCTAAGAAATGACCGCCTCTAAAAACACTCTCTTCAAAAAATCTAATCGGTAAAGAAGGACTGCCTTGGAAGAAATCTCTTCAAAATATCTAACCCAATAACACTATCTGCTGTTAAAGAAATCTCTTCAAAAAAATTAGCTGTGAAGAAGCTGGCTTCAGAAACAAATTCAATAAATGACTGCTTCAATGGGGGCCAGCGCAGGCGAAGCCCAATCCACGATTTCCAAATCAACGATCCCAATCCGTCCAATCCCCGAATAGGGGTTTACATTTGATGAAAAATATCCTGTGGCACACGAGGCAATTTCAATATTTGACATTTTTAAGATCGGCATTGGTCCATCCAGCTCGCATACATTGGGACCCTGGCGGGCTGCACAAAAGTTTGTGCAGGGGCTGAAAGAAAATGGAAAGCTGGAACAGGTATCAGCACTGCAGGTCTTGCTCTATGGTTCTTTGGCCAAGACAGGGAAGGGTCATGGTACAGATATAGCCGTGCAACTTGGACTTAGTGGCGATGATCCTGTTACATTCGAGATAAACCAGATCACTCCAAAGACCAAGACCATTGAATCAGAAAAAAAATTGATGCTGGGCAACCATCATCCTGTTGAATTTGATCCGGAAAAAAATATCAGCTTTCTTTTTAGTGAAACACTTCCTTATCATCCCAATGCCCTGAGTTTTCTGGCAGATTTTAAAAACGGTGAGAGCCTTTCAGAAACCTGGTATTCGATCGGTGGTGGCTTCGTGGTGAAAGAAGGCCAACTTGAAAACGCAAAAGAAGTGAACCTTCCATTTCCGATCAATAATTCATCCGAGTTGCTTCACTGGTGTCTCAAAACCGGTCTTGCCATTCATGAAGTGGTGATGGAAAATGAATCGGCCTGGAGAAACGAACAGGAAACCAGATTGGCTGCATTGAAGATCTGGCAGGTAATGCGGGAATGTACTTTTCGCGGATGCCACACTACAGGAGTATTGCCGGGTGGACTGAATGTAAAACGCAGGGCTGCGGAGCTCAATAAAAAATTGCTCAAAGGAAAAGAATACGAAGGCTATGAACAATGGATGAAAGCCATACAGGAAGGAGGCAATTCGTTTCAATATATTCTGGACTGGGTCAGCTGCTTTGCGCTGGCTGTGAATGAAGAAAATGCTTCATTTGGAAGAGTGGTGACCGCTCCAACCAATGGAGCTGCTGGTGTAATTCCGGCGGTTTTGCATTATTACATCATGTTCCATCCCGGCGTGGGTGAAGAAAAAATTATTCAATTTCTTTTAACGGCATCAGAAATTGGAAGCATATTTAAGAAAGGTGCGACTATTTCAGCTGCGATGGGTGGGTGTCAGGCAGAAATTGGGGTGTCTTCGTCTATGGCCGCAGCAGCACTCACAGAAGCGCTTGGCGGAACACAAAGACAAGCACTGATGGCTGCAGAAATTGCCATGGAGCACCATCTTGGAATGACCTGTGATCCCATTGCAGGATTGGTGCAGGTGCCCTGCATCGAACGAAATACCATGGGCGCCATCAAAGCCATCACCGCCTCCCAACTCGCGCTCCAGAGCTCACCCGATTTTGCAAAAGTCTCTCTCGACGCCGTAGTAGAAACCATGTGGGAGACCGCCCTTGATATGAACAGCAAATACAAGGAAACAGCCGAGGGTGGACTTGCGGTAAATATTCCTTTGAGCTTAAGTGAATGCTGAAGAAAAAGTTGATAGTTGGTAGTTGATAGTTGATAGTTGATAGAAATTCTTAGAAGTATATTTTACCAACCGTGGATGGTGAACCTTTGAGGAGTGAGCCTTCTATATTTGTTTTTTCCGGGACAAAAGATCACGGGTCATTTCTACACGGACCAGGTGACAGAGGTCAACAACTGCATTATATTCGTCCTGTATTTTTTCAGCATGACTATTTTTATGTAATTCATGTAGGCCGGTAATATAGATCTGCAGGTTTTCAAATGCGAGCCTTGTGCTCTTCGACATCAGAATTCCACCTGTATCAAAATACCAATTCTTCAAATCAATGCTCATATGCAGTAGATCAGAATAAACAGGTTCTGCTCTTGGCCATTTTGGAAAACGCGACAAAAGTTTCACCAGGTCCTGATAAGCCTCCATTCTCTTGTCCCACAGAAGCGAAAAGACCTTGCTACGATAGTCCAGAGCTGATTTGACGAGTCCACCCAGGAATACTCCGATGATCAACGTGACGAGTTCTTTGGAGATTTCACTAAACATCAGGATTGGTTGCGGATCTAAAATTACTATTTACGTACTGAATCAAATTCAAAGAAAAACAGTTGAATTCTATCAACTGTGGTTGACGGTCAACGATCCAGCACTGCCGCCTGAGGACTGGCGACTTTCTATAATTTAGCAGCTCATTTTATTTTCTTCCATGTTGCTGAATCTTTCTTCATTGGCCGGGCTCTTTGCTCTGGTGATACTGAGTTTTAATTTTTCACTGGGATTATTATTGGCCACGGCTTATAAACGTTCAACACTCTGGAAAAAGCTTCCTGGTTTGATCCAATCTGCTGATGTCAATGCTATTCACAACTGGACTGCTTATGTGGCTCTTAGTTTGATCTTCCTGCATCCACTCCTGTTGGTGCTGGACCCCGGCAGTCATTTTCACATCAGCCAGGTGCTGACCCTGAAAACCGCGCCCCATCAGAGTTTCTGGGTTGCACTGGGTGTTATCTCTTTGTATTCTGTGATCCTTCTGATTGTAACCACACAGAAAGCCATTAAAAGAAAAATGGGCTTCCGGTTCTGGAAGAACATTCACCTCATATCCTATCTCACTGTGTTACTGGTTTGCCTCCATGGTATTTTTATGGATCCGGAGTTAAAAGACCGTTCCCCTGATTTTTTGGATGGAGAAAAACTCGTTTGTGAAGCATGCATGCTGCTATTGATCATCACCTCTGTAATTCGCTTTCGATATCATCGCAAACAGCTTTCACTAAAGACATAAAAAAAACCGTGTTGTTGAACACGGCTTTATTTGTAAGGCAGAAAAATTATCTTCTTCTTCCAAATATGCGGAGGAGCATGATGAACAGGTTGATAAAATCAAGATAAAGAGAAAGCGCTCCAATGACCGCACCTTTTCTTTCTTCGTCCGTTCCTTCCATCCCCACCATGTTCAATTCTTTGAGCTTTTGCGTATCGTAGGCAATAAGGCCAGTAAAAATGAAGACGCCTGCATAGGTGGTGATCCAGTAAATGGTTTCGTTTTGCATGAAAATATTTACGAGCGACGCAATGACCAGTCCTATCAGTAACATGATGAGCAAACTTCCAAAACGGGTAAGGTCATTTCCTGTGAAATAACCGTAAGCGCTCATGATGGCGAATATGCCTCCGGTAATAAAAAATGTGGAAGCGATGGAGCCTGCAGTATATACCAGGAAAATAACGGAAAGCGTTAGCCCATTAATGATGGAATAAAGCAGGAAGATGGCTGTTGCTGTGGTTCCCGACATTTTTCTGACAAAACCAACCAGTGATCCCACCAGCAGAAGTTCACCGATAATCAGTCCGAAAAAAACCGGGCGGTTTAAAACAATAAAATTGACCATGGCTTCCGAGCTGGCCGTGTACATTGCTACCAGCCCGGTAAGGGCGAGTGCTGCGGCCATCCAGCCATACACTTTTACAATAAATCTTTGTTGCGACCGGGCAATGTCTTCCGGCGCTACCAATATGTCTTCTTGCATGTTCATAGAACTTAAATTTAAAGCAATATATGATGTCAATCGTAAATCGTCAAGCGTAAATATCGTGAATCGTGATAACGGTAATCGTTAAATTTAAATCGTCGGTTTATTTCAACTTTACCAATAATTCCTCTTCTACCAACTATCAACTTCCCACTACCAGCTCTTACTTATTGATGATTTCATAGCATAAAAGACCCGCCCAATTCCCAATTCCTAATTCGCAATTCCATGTCAACTCCCTAATACTTCTGTAAAACATTATACAAAGTATCCCTCTCCACCGGTTGCCTGTTCACCTGTTTGATCAGGGCCACGATTTCCTCGGTGGTCATGGCAGGCTTTTGTTCTTCGGCACCAGCCATGGAATAAATTTTTGTAGTATCGTCAATGGTGCCGTCAATATCATCTACACCAAAAGCAAGGGAAAGCTGCGCATTCTTTCTTCCCAGCATGGGCCAATAAGCTTTGAGATGCGGAAAATTATCCAGGTAAAGTCTGGCCACTGCATACATTTTCAAATCCTCTACCAGACTGACTTCCGGAATATGGCTCATGTCATTATCACGGTTGCGGAATTTGAGTGGAATGAATGTATTGAATCCACCCGTTTTATCCTGCAAATTTCTCAGCCGATCCATATGGTCAATCCGGTGCTGGTACTTTTCAATATGTCCGTACAGCATGGTAGCATTGCTGTGCATACCTGCACGATGAACGGCTTCGTGGATCTGCAACCATCCTTCTGCATCCACTTTGTCGGCACAAATTTGCGATCTGATTTCTTCATCGAAGATTTCCGCACCACCGCCCGGAATGGAATCGAGTCCTGCTTCATGAAGCAATTTCACTCCTTCGTCAACAGACAGTTTTGCCTTGCGAAACATGTAGTCCAGTTCCACAGCAGTGAATGCCTTGATGTGCAGGTCTGGACGATGAGACTTGATGGCACGAAGCAGGTCGGCAAAAAAATACAGGTTCATTTTCGGGTGAACACCGCCAACAATATGTACTTCTGTTTCCGGTTTGCCATCATATTTTTTTACGATGTTGAGCATATCATCCAGGCTTAATTCCCAACCCTCCTCACGCTTTGCATATAGCCGTGAGTAAGAACAGAAATGACAGGAGAATACACAGACATTCGTTGGTTCAATATGAAAGTTGCGGTTGAAATAAGTATGATCGCCGTGAAGTTTTTCCCGTACAAAATTGGCGAGTGCCCCCACAAAGGGAAGACTTGCTTTTTCAAACAGGAGCAGACCTTCATCCGCGCTAATTCGCTGACCATTGTATATTTTTTCTGCAATGCTCTGAAGCTCGCGTCCTGATTCTTTGAATGAGATCCGCTCAGGTACTTCTGTTGTCATGACTGCAAAGTTAGGTGCTAATGGTTCTGGGTACACAATGAGTTCACGCTTCTCAGGAATTTGATAAAACCTTAGCAATTGAGACGGCCCCTGGTTTGATTGAAATGATTCTTTTGCTGATTGCAGAAAACTTTTTTGGAAAACCTGCGCCCTGAAACGTGTTTTGAAAACTGTTATCTTTCAAGCTCAAACAAACCGGCTTCTGATGAATATCAAGTTGCGACTGACCTTTCTGAGTTTTTTGCAATTCTTTGTCTGGGGTGCCTGGCTCATCACCATTGGTACTTACTGTCTGAATGCAAAAGGATGGACCTTTCCACAGTTCGGCGCTATATTCTCCACCATGGCAATTGCATCTCTATTCATGCCGGCACTCACTGGGATTATTGCTGATAAATGGATGAATGCTGAAAAATTGTATGGCATTCTTCACATACTCTATGGCCTCATCCTTTTTTATGTTCCAAAGGTGAATGATCCACAGACGCTTTATTATGTCATTTTCGCGGCGATGATCTGCTATATGCCCACCATTTCTCTTTCCAATGCCATTGCTTATACAATTTTAAAAAGAGAAGGACATGATGTGGTAAAAGTTTTTCCGCCTATCCGCGTATGGGGAACCATCGGATTCATTGTGGCCATGTGGACCACCAATCTTACCGGAAGTAAAACCAACGCCAACCAGTTTATCATTGGAGCAGTAGCAGCGATTTTGTTGGGAATATTTTCTTTTACGCTTCCCAAGTGTCCTCCGCCAAAATCTATTTCCAAAAATGCAGGACTCGCTGAACAACTTGGGTTAAAATCATTCAAACTGTTTGCAGATTACAAAATGGCTTTGTTCTTTGTCTTCTCATTGTTGTTGGGAGCAGCTTTGCAGCTGACCAATATGTACGGAGATTCTTTCCTGAGCAATTTCAGCACGCAGCCTGCCTATGCCGATTCTTTTGTGGTGAAATATTCTACCATCATCCTTTCCATTTCACAGATGTCGGAAACCCTTTTCATTCTTTCTATTCCGTTTTTTCTTCGAAGGTTTGGTATTAAGAACGTCATGCTTTTTGCAATGTTGGCCTGGGTGCTTCGGTTTGGACTGTTTGCCTATGGTGATCCCTCGCCATTGGGCACTGTGCTGATTGTTCTGTCGTGCATTGTTTATGGAATGGCTTTCGATTTTTTTAACATCTCAGGTTCACTCTTTGTAGAAACGAATACTGATCCCGGAATTCGTTCAAGTGCTCAAGGTTTGTTCATGATGATGACCAATGGAGTGGGCGCTTTTTTTGGCAGTACGCTGAGTGGCTACATCATTGGCAAATATTATGTATACCCCGATGGTAGCCGCGACTGGCATGGCATCTGGCTTTGTTTTGCCATTTATGCGTTGTCAGTCGCTGTTTTATTTACATTGTTGTTCCGGCATAAACACATTCAGCCGGGAAAAGAGATACAGCAAGCAGAAGCAAACGCTATGACCGCATTGATATCAGGTAAATAAAACAAAAGCCCCGGAACTTCCGGGGCTTTTTATTCGAACACGAGTTCTTAGCTTAAATGTGCTTCAATCTTTTTTACAAAATTTCCTTTGGGCTGTGCGCCTACCAGTTTATCTACTACCTGGCCATTTTTGATGAACAGGATGGCTGGAATTGAAGTGATGCCGTAATTCATGCTGACCTGTGGATTTTCATCAACATTGACTTTACCCACGTTTACCTTGCCCGCGTATTCTTTGGACAGTTCGTCGATTACAGGACCAATTGCACGGCAGGGACCGCACCATTCCGCCCAGAAATCTACAACGGTCAATTTTTCGGAACTGAGTACTTCCGTTTGAAAATTAGAATCTGTGAATGATTGTGCCATAATTTGATATTTATAAGGTCAAACGATATTGCTGCAAATTTAGCTCCAAGAGAAATAGGAAGAACAGATGACAGGTGAGAGATGACAGATGTGTGATGTGAGATGTGCGATGTGGGAGAGCCTCGAAGTATGGAAAAGCACCGTCATTTGTAATTCGTTTACCTTCAAGTTTTCCACTCATCTCTCTTGTCCTCTCACCTCCACCTCCCACATCTCACCTCTCACATCTGTCACTTAGACTGTCACCGATACATCGATCTCGGGTTTATGGTCCAGAAAATCGATCAGATCCGCATTCATTTCAATGCCCCTGTCCAGCGTCACCAGATTGGCTTTCAATTTATTCTTGGGTTCGGATACCACGATCCTCAGGTTTGATTTACCGGGGAATTTCCTGATATTCTCTTCGAGAAAATCAATGGTTTCTTTTTCAATAGTACGTACGTCCATTTCCAATACCAGTTGCCTGGTCATTTGTCGCTTAATGTTTTCAGCCAGTGCAAGACTGCTGATCCTGAACTCATATTCCGATTTGTTAAAGCGTTGTTTAAATGTGCCTGTGATAAAAATAGCCTGCCCTTGTTGCAGGTAAGCATTGTACCTGACATAGTCATCGCCAAATAAAACAATCTCCGTTTTTCCAGAATAATCTTCCAGCACAAAAGAACCAAACTTGTTGCCCTGTCTTGAGATGCGGTGATTGGCAACAGAAACCAGGCAAATGAGCTTATAAGTTTTTCCTGCACTCGCCAGCGTTTGTGATTCCTTTACTTCATTGAAATCCTGAATGGAAGTGATTCCATAATGCCTGATCTCAAACTTATAATGGTCAAGTGGATGACCACTGAGATAGATGCCTGTTACTTCTTTTTCTTTGTCGAGCTGTTCGGTGAGTGACCAGGGCGGACAATTAGCTATTTGTGGCGGTTTTATATCCAGCACTGCGGGAAGATCTCCGAACAAAGTATTGGTAGAGTGAACAGCCTGGGCCTGTACGATGTTCGCAAACTTCACCATTTTTTCCAATCCCGATTGTGTTTCACCTTCCGGCACACAGAGATATTGCGCCCTGTGCAATTGAGGAAAGGTATCGAAGGCCCCTGCATAGATCAGACTCTCCAGCGTTCTTTTATTCACGGCTCTTTGATTCACCCGCTTGATGAAATCAAAAGGATCTTTGTAGAAGCCCTCCTTTTTTCTTTCTGAAATAATATTCTCGATGGCATTTTCTCCAACGCCTTTCAGTCCACCCAAACCAAACCGGATCCCGCCTGAATCGTTCACAGCAAATCCTTTTTGTGATTCATTGATATCGGGTCCGAGAACTTTGATGCCCATTCTTTTGCATTCTTCCATGTAGAACGTCAGCTTTTCAATTGCGCCCGCATGATTGAGTACAGCCGACATATATTCGGCAGGATAATGTGCTTTGAGCCATGCAGTCTGGTAAGCAACATAAGCATAGCAGGTTGAATGCGATTTATTGAAAGCATATTGAGCAAAAGCTTCCCAATCCGTCCAGACTTTCTCCAGTGTTTTTTTTGGATGGCCTTTCTTAGATGCGCCTTCGATGAATTTATCCTTCATCTTGTCCAGGGTCTTGCGGTCTTTCTTTCCCATGGCTTTTCGCAACACGTCCGCATCACCCTTGCTGAACCCGGAGAGCTTTTGTGCCAGCAGCATCACCTGTTCCTGATAAACAGTAATGCCATAGGTTTCCTGGAGGTATTCTTCCATTTCGGGAAGATCATAACTCACTTCTTCTACTCCGTGCTTGCGATCAACATATCTTGGAATATACGCCATGGGTCCGGGGCGATACAAGGCATTCATGGCAATGAGGTCGGCAAACTGGTCGGGTTTCAATTCCTTGAGATATTTCTGCATACCCGGACTTTCAAACTGAAATGTGGCAATGGTATCTCCGCGCTGATATAGTTCATAGGTCTTCACATCATCCAGTGGAATGTTGTCGATATCGATGTCCACTCCGTGGTTTTGTCTGATCATTTCCAGCGCATCCTTGATGATGGTGAGTGTTTTCAGTCCCAGGAAATCCATTTTGATCACACCGGAATCTTCAATGATGCTTCCTTCAATTTGTGTGATGCAAAGGTTGGTATCCTTTGAAGCAAAAACCGGAATGAGTTCCGATAGATCTTTTGGTGCGATGATGATGCCTGCTGCGTGAATGCCGGTGTTTCGTACCGAACCTTCCAGTCTTTCAGCAATTCGGAGTACGTCGGTTTGAATACCCTTTCCCTGGTAGATCTCTCTGAGTTTTTTTATATTCTCCAGGTCATCGCTTCCATATTCTTCTTCCAGTGGTTTTTCTCCATCGCGCCCAAGCAGGGGAGCATGAAGCACCCGGTGCAGTTTTGTTCCTGGTCTTTCCGGAACCAGTTTGGCCAAGGCATTGGAATCGGGAAGAGGAAGATCCATCACCCTTGCCACATCCTTGATGCTCATTTTTGCCGCCATGGTGCCATAGGTAACGATCTGGGCTACCTGGTTCCTTCCATATTTTTCTACCACGTAATCAATCACTTTCTGTCTGCCCACATCATCAAAATCCGTATCGATATCCGGCATCGACTTTCGATCGGGATTGAGGAATCGTTCAAAGAGCAGGTTGTATTTGATCGGGTCAATATTGGTGATGCCAATGCAATAAGCCACCACACTGCCTGCTGCTGATCCGCGTCCCGGGCCTACAAACACGCCGAGCTCTCTTCCAGCCTTGATAAAATCGGAAACGATCAGAAAGTATCCGGCAAAGCCCATGGTCTTGACCGTAAACAATTCGAAGTCGATGCGCTCGCGGAGTTCTTCGGTTATTTCGCTATAACGGTTTTTAGCACCCTCGTAGGTAAGATGTTTTAAGTATTCCCATTGGTTCAGGTTACTGTCGGAATGAATTTGAAATTCTTTGGGAATGGGGAAGGCAGGAAGCAGGATATCTCTTTTTAAATTGAGAAGCTGCACTTTGTCCACGATCTCATTGGTATTGTCAATCGCTTCCGGAAGATCGTGAAAGGCCTTGGCCATTTCTGATGTCTTCTTGAAATAAAACTGGTCGTTGGGAAAAGCAAAGCGCTTGTCTTTTACCAGCACATCATCATCACTGAATTCGCGAAGGGCAGGAGTAGCCACTTTCTCTCCGGTATTGATGCAAAGCAGAATGTCGTGTGCATTGAAATCTTCCTGGTCTACATAGTGTGAATCGTTGGAAGCAATGATCTTGACACCATGCTTTCGGGCAAATTTGATGAGGACCTGGTTCACTTTTTCCTGTTCCGCCATGCCGTGACGCTGGAATTCGACATAATAATCTTCGCCAAAAAGGTCAAGCCACCATTTGAATTCTTTTTCCGCTTCGGCTTCGCCTTTTTTCAAAATAGCTTGCGGCACCATTGCGCCGAGGCAACAAGTGGTCGCGATCAATCCTTCATGGTATTGTTCAACGAGCTTCTTGTCGATCCGCGGATATTTGCTGTACAAACCTTCGGTGTATCCCAGTGATGAAAGTTTGATGAGATTTTTATAACCCACTTCATTTTTGGCCAGGAGGATCTGGTGATGACGTGGATCTTTTTCTTCTTTGCTGAATGATTTGCGGTGACGGTCGGCTGTGAGATAGAATTCGCAACCCACAATGGGCTTCACTTTGGGCTTTCCATTTTCGTCGAGGTGTTTGTAGGCCTGAGATACAAAATCGAATACGCCGAACATATTGCCATGGTCGCTGATGGCAAGTGCAGGCATCCCGTCATCAATCGCTTTTTTATAAAGAGCCGGAATGGAAGCGGCCCCGTCCAGCAAAGAATATTGGGTGTGAACGTGTAAATGTGAAAATTTCATGGCTCCGACTCCTCTTAATCTGAATTTAAATTCTTGATCCTGAACAATTAAGATCAGAACCTTAGGCTAAGTTGGCGATAATTTCCTGGAATTGGCCACTGACTATTCCACATCTGGGGGAAAATTTTATATTTTCGTCTTCCATCCAATTTCACCTTAAAGAAAGCCAATGCTAAAAAACATCATTCTTACAGCCACCATCTTCTGTACCCTTGGGGCGGTCACCCCCGTGAAGGCGCAAAAAGCCAAACAAGGTAGCACGTCCGTCACCAAAAATGATGTTAAGTTTCTCGACGATATAAGCATTGAACCAACTGCAGTTCCCACCACTACAACTGATGTAAAGGCCACCGATCCACAATTCATTTCAAAAAAGACAACTCTTACCAACGGTGCGGCGGACATTGAAGCAGCCAACCGTCTCCAGTTCAAATATGCTGTGCTGCTGAACCTCGAAGTAGAACAGATCACCAACCTGAATCTTTTGCGGGTAATTGATCAATGGATAGGAACCCGCTACAAACTGGGTGGAAGTAGCAGGGACGGAATCGACTGTTCTGCACTGATGCAGGTTCTATTCGATAGTCTCTTTGCCGTGACCCTTCCACGCACTGCAAAAGAGCAATATCATTTTTCCCGACGCATTTCCCGGACAGAGTTAAGAGAAGGCGACCTGGTCTTCTTCAATACCGTAGGTGGAGTATCACACGTGGGCATGTACCTCCAAAACAATAAGTTCATTCATGCTTCTTCCAATGGGGTTACCATCAGCGACCTGTACGAAGACTACTGGCTCCGCCGCTTTGTAGGCGTTGGCCGCATTGATAGTATTCAACAAACAGCTTCAGTAGCGATGTTGAAGTTGTGAAAAGATTTCACTCCTCAGAAGTCTTCGAATTGTAGTCCTCAGATTTCAAGAGTGTCGAAGTTTATAGATTTGGACAATCTGGTTAGATTCTTAGATAGATTTTTTTATAGCGAGGACCTGCTTCAAACGGCTATCAGCTATCAGCTAACAGCTAACATCTCTCGGCTCTTAGCCTTTCCTCCATATTCTCTTTTTAATGGTCAATAAAACGGGCTGAAGGTCCGGCGACAACTTTAAACCTACCAGCCCAATTCCGAAAGTGATGCAGAAGAGCAGGGAACGAACTGTTATCCATAAAAATCCTTGTTCGCGGCGCAATAACCAGAAGGATACCATATAGCAAATGAAGGCCAGCACAAGTGTATAAATCGTAGCCGGAGTAAATGGCTGCATCCTGAATTTTCTCCAAAGAAATAAATAACGTATCAGGTTATAAATACTAAAGGAAATGAGATTGGAAATGGCTGGTCCAAGGATACCCATGTAACGGGTGAGTTCCCAATTAAGAGGAAGGGTAAGAGCCAGCAGGATCAATCCGCTGGTAAATTCAAATCTCCAGAAGGTGGACGTGCCAATGATTTGCGCATTCAGTCCGGTTCCCATGTCAATGATCTTGGCGATGCCCAGGAAAAAAAACACCTGTCTTGCCTGCATGTAACCGCTCTGTAAATGGAAGCTGCTGATGGCATCATCAAAATTCAGCCAGATCAAACAAAACAGCGCGGAAGAAAAAATCAGCTGATTGATCGAAGAGCGTTGGTAGATGCGTCCGATCTTCGAAAGATCTTTTTCTTTCCATGATTGCGATAGCGGACCTACAGCTGCAGAAATCACCGCACGCTGTGGGGCCTGCATCAGGCTGGAAATATTCTGGGCCAGAAGAAAAGGTGCGAGCGCTCTCATACCATTGGGCAAAACAGCGGCAATGATGATGGTATCAAAAACGCTGGCGATATTGAATACAAGTCCTCCGCCCCACACAAAAATGACCAGTGCTACGATCTTCCGGTAAAATCTCCTGGTGACGCGGCTGGCGGAAAAACGAAAATGGAGCTGCCTGCTTCTATAAAAAATAAAAAGCATCACGAGCACGAGGGCGATATAAGCAAGCGCGTAGAGATGAATAAACTCTGAAAAATTTCTGATCAGTTGTAGTGTTGTCAGCACAATCAGTACCGTCACGATCAGACGAAAGAGAACTTCTTTCAGAAAATTACTGAGCACAGCCCGGCGTTGTTGCCATGCATAAGACTCAAGCACCATAAAAATGGTATAGCCAAAACCAAAAGGAAAGGTCCAGTAATAAAATTGCAGCAGCTCCGGTGAGTTGTTGAATATTTTATCAATCAGGATATTCTTGAATCCAAGTCCCAGCAGCATCACCACCAGAAACCCAAAGCAGGGTAGAAGAAGAGCCCAGCTCAACTGATCATTCTCCCGGTCAGAAAGATGCGCCTTATAATAGGGAAAGAATTTTGCTATGTAGCCGGGCATGGCCAGTCCGGCAACCGAGAACATGATGTTGGCGAAGGCAATGAAAGTACCCGTGAGTCCATATTGTTCTTCTGTAAATCCGCCTTCACGCGTAAAAAGATAGGTGTTGAACAGCCCAAGCGCAAAACCAAAATATACAATCACCGAGGAAATAATACTTTGCTTGCGAATGGTGCTCATGGTGAATGGTGAATTGTGAATGGTGAATAGTGAATAGGAATTGGGAATTGGGAATACGGAATTGGAATACGGAATAGGGAATACGGGATGCTAAACAGCTAAAACTTACGCTCAGCTTTTTTTGATCTTGACATAGAAATTCTTATTCACTTCGACATCACTCCAATCCCATCCTTTCTTGTCAACGTTTGTCCATTTGTCGGTAGGAGTTGCCCAGACGCCGTTGGTGAATTCGATCGGCATGTTGAATCCAGGAACGGTATTTTGCCAACGGAGCTTAAAAGTTTTATCTCCTTCCTCTCCAAAATTGATCTCCAGAACCGGAATCTGCGTGGTGCGCAGGTACTGGTCAAAGATCTTGCTAAGGTCCTTGCCACTTTTCTGACTGAAATAATCTTCCACTTGTTTTGAAGTAACGGTCTGGTGGTAAAAATCAGCGTTAAGGCCACGCAGGATCTGGCGGAACTTTGCATCATCGTTGATCACGGTGCGGATGGTGTGGATCATGTTGGCTCCTTTATAATACATGTCGCCGCTTCCTTCCTGGTTCACACCATAGATGCCGATGATGGGACGATCGTTGGCAATATTTTTTCTCAGGCCCTGCACATATTCATCAGCCGCCTGCTTGCCATAATAGTATTCTGTAAACAGCGCTTCGGAATAGTCAGTAATTCCTTCATGCACCCACATGTCGGCAATGTCTTTTGTCGTGATGTTGTTGCCAAACCATTCATGTCCCGATTCGTGAACAATGATGTAATCCCATTTCAATCCCCATCCGGTTCCGGAAAGATCTCTTCCGAGATAACCATTCCTGAACTGGTTTCCATAAGCCACGGCGCTCTGGTGTTCCATCCCAAGATGTGGCGATTCTACGAGCTTGTATCCATCTTCATAAAATGGATAAGGGGCAAACCAGTATTCAAAAGCCCGCAGCATGGGTTTGACCTGCGTGAATTGTGTCTTTGCCTTCTCCAGATCATAGTCGAGGACCCAGTAGCTCAAATCAAGCTTTCCTTTTTCACCCATTAAAGTATCGGTCCAGTTTACATATTTACCGATGTATGGTATGATCGTGTAATTGTTGATCGGGTCTTTTACCTCCCAGGTAAAACTGCTAAGTCCGGGTTCGGAAGTTTTGTTTTTCAGTCTTCCATTGCCAACGGCGACGAGTGTGTCGGGGACCGTGATGGTTAGTGTGGCTCCGTGATCGGGTTCATCGCCCTGGTAATCTTTGCAGGGATACCAAACACTGGCTCCCAATCCCTGACATGCCACGCTCATCCAGGGCCGGCCAGCTGCGTCCTTTTTGAAGATCCATCCTCCGTCCCAGGGTGGGTTTACCGCGATACGCGGATTGCCATGATAGGAAATGGAAATCGAATGAAGGCTGTTGACTTTGGCCCTTGGCAGTGGAATATGCCATACGTTCCCTTCGCGGTAATAAGGTTTTGCCGGATAATTGATATAGAGCTTGTGATCATAAAAAATAGTATCGATCAGGAGTGGCTGCTGAAGGTCGACCTGCATATAATCGGAACTCTGTCCGGGTAATACTTTGTAATCGATGGTTGTTTTTCCTGTAATGGATTTATTTGAATAATCCGGAATAACAGAAAGATCATAATGCTGAACATCCCACCAGGCTCTTTCGGGTCCTACACTCCCGCGAAGTGTATCCTGGTGTGTGAATTCTTTTTTTCGGTTCAGGGGTTGGGCCATCGAACAGTAGGCAAGGAAACATACGGAAGAAGCAAGGAACGAAAGCTGTTTGATCATCATTCTTATTTGCGTTTTCAAAACAAATACTTGTCTAATTTAGACTGCTTTTGTCTAAACATGAACCGTAGGAATAAATATTTGATCATTTATACCGGATTTATCTTTTTCTTTTCTTCTTGCTACAACAGTGAAAGGAGTGCGGGAAATATATTTCATTACAATGAAGTCACCGGAATCGCATCCATCGATCCGGCTTTCGCAAAGAACCAGTCCATCATGTGGGTGGTGCATCAACTCTATAATACCCTGGTGGAAGTAGACAGCCAGCTGCACATGCAGCCATCACTGGCCAGCAGGTGGACGGTTTCCGAAGATCGCAAGACCTATACTTTTTATTTGCGTGGCGATGTTTTCTTTCATGATGATGCCTGCTTTCCTTCATCAAAGGGAAGGCGGATGACAGCCTATGACGTAGCGTATAGTTTCAAAAGGATTATAGATCCTCAGACCGCCAGTCCTGGATCATGGATCTTTAATTCCAAGATCGATAGTGCGGAGGGGATGAAAGTGTTGAACGATTCGGTGTTTCAGCTGAAACTGGTGCGACCCTATAATCCGATACTGGGAATTCTGTCCATGCAATATTGTTCCATCGTTCCTCATGAAGCCGTAGAAAAATATGGAAATGATTTCCGGAGGCATGCGGTGGGCACCGGTCCATTTCAATTTGTGGCCTGGGAAGAAGGGCAGGCCCTCATCATGAAAAAAAATCCGCACTACTTTGAAAAAGATGAATCGGGAAGAAGTCTGCCTTACCTCGATGGCATTCAGGTAAGTTTTAATGACAGTCGCGCCACCGAGTTTCTTTTATTCCGTCAGGGCAAGCTCGATTTCATCAACGATATCGATGCTTCGTTTAAGGATGAAGTGCTGAATAAAAAAGGACGGTTGAGAAAAGACTGGGAGGGAAAAATCATTCTTCAAACGCATCCTTATCTCAATATTGAATATTTCGGAATCCTGGTAGATACTTCCAATGAGCTTGTGAAGTCTTCACCGCTTCGTTTTCGTGCGGTGAGACAGGCGATCAATTATGGATTTGACCGGGAGAAAATGGTGCTCTACCTGCGCAATTCACTGGGCACATCAGCCCAATCAGGATTTGTACCCGCAGGAATGCCATCATTTGATTCCTTGAAAGTAAAAGGTTATCACTACGATCCGCAAAAGGCGCGGCAGCTTTTAAAAGAAGCAGGATACAATGAACAGAACCTGCCGGTGATCAAACTGCAAACCATTCCGATCTATTCAGAGATCGCAAGCTATGTGGCGCGACAGCTGGAAGAAGTAGGATTTCATGTGCAGGTGGATGTGGTACAGAAATCTTTATTGCTGGAGCTCACCTCCAATTCGCGTTCACCTTTTTTCAGGGGGAGCTGGATCGCCGACTATCCTGATGCGGAAAATTATTTGTCTGTATTCTATTCCAGGAACCCTGCTCCGCCAAATTACACGCGCTATAAAAATCCGGAGTTCGATGCCATTTTTGAAAAGGCCCTGATGGAAACAGAGGACTCTGTTCGATTTGATCTGTACAGAAAAGCAGATGCGGTGATGATCAGGGATGCGCCGGTAGTACCCTTGTGGTATGATGAAGTGGTTCGACTAGCCCAACCCTACGTCCAGGACTTTCAACCCAATGCCCTGAATCTTTTGGAGCTGAGAAGAACGAGATTGGCGAAGAAGTGAATGGTGTGGTGAATGGTGAATGGTCAATGGTGAATGGTGAAGATGTGAATAGTGAATGGGGAAATGGGGAAGAAGTGAATAATGAATAATGAATAGTGAATGGTGAATGGTGAATTGCTCGTAACTGATTTACCGGAGGAAATAATAATAAGGTATGATGGGTAGACAGGAGGTATGAGTCCTCATCCTGTTTCATATTACTCCGTAGATATTTAAACCGGACTGGTTTTGAACTGATATAAAGGTTTCGAATTTATATTTCGAACCTCATGTCTCTTTCTCACTCATTCACTATTGACTATTCATTATTCACCATTCGTGAACTCATTCACCATTCAACTCGCCTCGGCTCAAGCTTCGGCGACACGCGGACGGCGCGCAGCTATTCACCATTCACCATTCATGAACTCATTCACTATTCACCATTGACCATTCACCACCTCAGTCATCGTCTTCTTCGTAATAAGATTCCTCGTTGTTGTTGTAATGCTTTTCCCAAACTTCAACCATTTCATCGCTCAGGCATTCTATGATATCATAGAGCTTGTCGTTTTTTCGTTTCCATTTGGTTTGCATTTCGTCGAGATACTTCATTATATACATGCAGTGGTCTGACTCCACTGTTACTTTAATGAGTTCAATAGGTGATTCCGCTTCTTCCTGTACCAGGTAGTAACATCCGGGTTCAAGCAGTCCATACGAATACATATACAATCCTCCGTTTTAGAGTGGTTTATTAAACTTTATTCCGCGCCAATAAATAAACAGGTAGTAAGTAGAATTAATGGGTAGTTGGGGCTAGTCTGAGTTAGGCGGTACACTGCCTAAGCATCGGGTCAAAATTAGTGGATTTCGGTTCACAAATACAAGCAATCTTGCTAAAAAAAATTAATCTTGTCAAAGGCTTGGCCTTAAGCAGTTTACAAAGCATAAAAGAATAAAATGGTTTTGAATTTTGGCTAAACTATTTAGCAAAAATAGGGATTTATTTCCGTATATTTGCCCGCCCTTGAGTCCATCATCGAAATAGATCCACCATTGTTTTAAAGGCAGTTATAGCCAGGTCATCATTCGCCGGAACCGATGATTTGATAGGCCAACTACAATGTTGTTCTATTCCTCAATTGACTCAAACAATTAATTTTACGCAAAATAGAGTTGAACAATTCCTATGGCAGAAACTAAAAAACAGCTCTTCGATTATACGGAGGAAAGCATCAAGAGTCTCGACTGGAAGGAGCACATCCGGCTTCGACCCGGCATGTACATCGGCAAACTCGGCGACGGCTCCAGTCCCGACGACGGTGTTTATGTTCTGGTCAAGGAAGTGGTCGACAATTGCATCGATGAATACACCATGGGTTACGGCAAGACCATTGAAGTGACCATCGACAAAAAAATGGTCACGATCCGCGACTATGGACGAGGAATTCCTTTGGGCAAAGTGGTGGACGTGGTGAGCAAGATCAATACGGGAGCCAAATACGACAGCAAGGTTTTCCAGAAAACTGTAGGATTGAACGGAGTAGGAACAAAGGCTGTAAACGCCCTCAGCCAATATTTCAAAGTTTCTTCCATCAGGGAAGGAAAGATCAAAGAAGCAGAATTTGAAAGAGGCGTTCTGAAAAAAGAATACAAGGAAACCAAGACCGACCTCGATAATGGAACGCTCGTGAGTTTTATTCCCGATGAATCCGTCTTCAAACATTTCCATTTCATTCCCGAGTATCTCGAAAAGCAGATCTGGAACTATTGTTTCCTCAATGCAGGAATGCGCATTGTTTTTAATGGTAAGTCCTACGTTAGTAAGAACGGATTGCTGGACCTTTTGAACCGTGAAACAAATGCAGATACCAATCCCGATAATATCCGTTATCCCATCATCCATCTTAAAGGAAACGATATTGAAGTAGCCATCACGCACAATAACGATTATGGTGAAGACTATCATTCCTTCGTCAACGGCCAACATACAACACAAGGAGGAACCCACCAGGCAGCATTTCGTGAAGCCTATGTAAAAGTGATCCGCGATTTCTTCAAAAAAGATTATGACGCCTCCGATGTTCGTCAAAGCATCGTTGCAGCGATCTCGGTGCGTGTTGTTGAACCTGTGTTTGAATCGCAGACCAAGACCAAGCTTGGATCTTTAAATGTAGATGAAGGGGGTCCGAGCATGCGCCAGTTCATCCTTGATTTTTTAACCAAAGAGCTGGACAACTACCTGCATAAAAATCCCTCGATCGCCGACTCGCTGAAAAAAAGAATAGAGCAAAGCGAAAGGGAAAGAAAAGACCTGGCAGGAATTAAGAAGCTGGCGAATGAACGGGCCAAAAAAGCCAACCTGCACAACCGAAAGCTACGCGACTGCCGTGTGCATTTCAACGACGAGCCGCCGGCAAAAGGCAAACAGGAATTTTTCGCCACTCAGAAAGAGACCACCGTATTTATTACCGAGGGTGACTCCGCCAGCGGATCCATCACCAAGGCAAGGGATGTGGAAACGCAGGCCGTATTCAGTTTGAGAGGAAAGCCCCTCAATTGTTTTGGCATGAGCAAAAAAATTGTTTACGAAAATGAAGAATTGAATTTGCTGCAGCACGCGCTCAATATCGAAGAAGGCCTCGAAGGACTTCGGTACAACCGGATCGTGATTGCCACAGATGCCGACGTGGATGGCATGCACATTCGTTTGCTCATCATGACCTTCTTCCTTCAATTCTTTCCCGATCTTGTCAAGAACAACCACGTATATATTCTCGAAACCCCTTTGTTCCGTGTTCGAAACAAACAGGAAACTATTTATTGTTATTCCGAACAGGAAAAGCAGGCTGCTGTAAAAAAACTCGGTAATAAACCCGAGATCACCAGGTTCAAAGGACTGGGGGAAATTTCGCCAGATGAATTTGGAAGGTTCATTGGAGATGAAATGCGTTTGCAACCCGTGATCCTCGACCACGGTGACCAGGTACAACACCTGATGGAATATTACATGGGCAAGAATACGCAGGAAAGACAGGAATTTATCATCAATAATCTCCGAGTAGAGATTGATGCTGCAGAACAGGTGAATGCAGCCTGACGATTCCAGTTTAGTTAAATGATTTTAAAACAAGAAATAGCTTCATAAGTATTTATACTTATCAAAGCATTATTGCATCTTCTCATTTGAAAAAATGGCTTTAAACCCTTGTGTAACTTGCATTAAACTTTATATTTGGACCAATTCGATTTTATGAATTCAAGCAAATTGCTTTTTGCCTCGATCATTTTATTGATAGCTCTCGGGTGTAAAAAAGATGACCCAAATAAAATTCCGGTTGCCAATGCAGGTTCGTCAACAACAATTACGCTGCCTACAGATTCTCTCACTGTAACAGGAACTGGAATTGATCCGGATGGAAAGATCATCGCCTATTTGTGGAGTGAAGTATCCGGGCCTGCTTCAACTACTATTGTCAATCCTGGATCGCCTTCTACCAAAATAAAAGGATTCGTTCATGGTAATTATGTTTTTCAGTTAATGGTAACTGACAACGAAGGAGCTTCCGGTGTGGACACGGTTAGTGTAACTGTTAATCCAGATCCAAATCCAACCACCATTAAAAAAGTTCCTACTGCTGATGCAGGTCCATCAAAAACGGTTAACCTTCCAATGGATACGGTTACGCTATCAGGTACAGGAACCGATCAGGATGGACAGATCACTGCTTATTTATGGAGTGAAGTTTCCGGACCTTCTTCGGCCACTATTGTCAATCCCGGATCGCCTTCTACCAAAATAAAAGGATTTGTACAAGGCAAGTATGTATTTCAACTAATGGTAACGGACAATGATGGACAAACAGGTGTGGATACGGTTTCCGTTACGGTTAATGCGCCTGCAATTCAAACCACAACTCTGCAACCATCGAATAATCCCGACGAAAAAATGCTTGTAAGTATTGGCGGTTCAGATCAAAGTTTTACCGGTGGAAATGAGTGGGTCATAGATGCATGGACTGTAAACGGCCAGCCTTACATTGGACGAAAGATTTTCAAATTTGACTTAAGTTCGATACCGGCGAACGCTGTTATACAAAGTGCCAATCTGTACATATATTCAAATTCGCCTCCTGAGAATGGAAATCTGGTAGATGCAAATTTTGGAACAAGCAATAGCCTTGTTTTACAACAAATCACTTCAAGTTGGTCGCCATCAACTGCCAACTGGCAGAATCAGCCCAGCATCACAACAGCCAATCAGGTTCTTATTCCGTCCACTACGCAATCAGTGCTTGATTTAAATATTGATGTAAAGGCAATGATTAGCTCCATGGTAAATGGCAGCGCCAATTATGGCTTCATGCTCAAACTTCAAAATGAAACTGCTTTTAATTCGCGGCAATTCGTTTCCAGTTTTAATGCGGCTAAACCAGGATTGCATCCCAAACTTGTAATTGTATATCAGTAGTTTTTTTAAAATAATAAGATGAATTCCCGGCTTTGCCGGGAATTTTATTTTCATACTTTTGTTTTTTGCTAATTTATTTAGCCAAGATGGTGAGTAATTATTTTTATAACAAGAATGAAAATACATTTGGTCAATAAACTAACAGATGGTACATATAGTTTTTCAGCAGTCGGATGAGGAAGTTTTAAAGAAAGCAATTGCCATGGATGAAACGCTCACGGGTGATGTGTTTCAGATGAAGGAGGATTTTGCGGTAGGGCCCATTGAAAACCTTGATACCGAAGAAGGATGGAAAATCCGCCAGGAGTGGTGGCTCCAATTATTGAAAGACTCACCCTACGGTTCCCAAAATCTGGCCGGGAGCTTTGACGATAGAAAGACAGTATCGGAGCTCAAACAATTCCTTGATGACAACAGCCAGGAGGAAGCCTGGATCTGGATGGGACAAAACCAGCATGACGTATGTGGCTATTATTGGCTGATTGGACAACTGAAAGAATATCAGGGAAGGATCGTTGTCTTGTATATGAACAACCTTCCCTTCATTAATGAGAAGGGCCAGATCTTTTATCCAACCACGCTGCACGAAATTCAACCAAAGGAATTTTTGAAAGCAAAAAAACTCAATCGCAAGGTCACACTCAGCGAATTTGAAGTAGATCCCGATGAATGGAAAAAACTCTCTTCAGAAAATGCCATGGTTCGGATCCTGGAAGGCGGGAAAAAGATCGTAGGCAGGGAGGAGAATTTTTATGACGCGGAGGTGATCAGTGGTCTGTCTTCCGAATGGCAAAGAGGAAACCGGGCCATGCATCATATTCTTTCAAAAATGAAGATCAAGACCGGTGATGTATTTCTGCTCTGGCGCATGCAACAACTGGCCCTCGATGGAAAACTGGAGATCAATGGTGATCCTTCAAAGGGCTGGAAAGAATTTCAGGTGAAACTCAGAATGGAGGAGTTGATAGTTGGGAGTTGATACCTGTCCCGTAAGTGCGAGAGTTGATAGTATGGAATTTCCGCCTACGCTAAATTCTGGCGGACGAAGAGGAATTGGGTATTGATGTATTGAGAGGAATTAGGAATTGGGAATTAGGTAAAAGCAGTTTATTCAATTTTAATCAGTGATATGGAAGTCCAGACCCCGAGAATTATTATAATCAATCTCCGCCCGAACGTACCATTCGGTACGGGCAGGCGTGAAATCTGTGATTCTATCAATCTGTAAAATCTATTAATCCTTGAATCAGCGATTATGAAATCCGTGACAAAGAATTACGAACACGTACAAACCGACCATGGCATCAATGGTCAGTACAAGAGCTGGTTTCTTGACTATGCTTCCTACGTGATCCTGGAAAGAGCCGTGCCGGCAGTAGAAGACGGGCTGAAGCCTGTACAACGGCGTATTCTTCATGCCATGAAAGAAATGGATGATGGACGTTTTAATAAAGTGGCCAATGTTATAGGTCAGACCATGCAATATCATCCGCATGGTGACGCTTCCATTGGTGATGCCCTGGTAAACATGGGTCAGAAAGAGCTGTTGATTGAAACGCAGGGAAACTGGGGCGATACCAGAACCGGCGATGAAGCAGCTGCAGCCCGTTATATTGAAGGAAGACTCAGCAAGTTTGCTTTGGAAGTAGTCTTCAATCCAAAGACCACCGTATGGCAACTCAGTTATGATGGAAGAAAAAACGAGCCGGTCACCCTTCCTGTAAAATTTCCGCTGCTCCTGGCACAGGGTGCAGATGGAATTGCAGTGGGTTTGGCTACCAAGATCCTTCCGCATAATTTCTGTGAGCTTTGCGAAGCTTCCATTAAATACCTCAAAGGAAAAAAATTCGAACTCTATCCCGACTTTCCAAATGGCGCCATGGCTGATGTAAGCGATTACAATCTCGGAATGCGTGGTGGACGTGTAAAGGTGAGAGCCCATATCGAAGAACAGGACAAGAAAACCCTGCTGATCAAAAGCGTTCCCTATGGTGTTACTACATCAGGATTGATGGACAGTATTGTCAAAGCCAATGATGCAGGCAAGATCAAGATCAGGAAAGTAACCGACAACACGGCTGCACAGGTGGAGATCCAGGTGGACCTTGCTCCGGGTATTTCTCCCGATATCACCATTGATGCGCTGTATAAATTCACGGACTGTGAAGTATCCGTTTCTCCCAACACCTGCGTTATCATTGACCAGAAGCCACATTTTATTAGCGTGAACGAGCTGCTCAAGACTTCTGCCGATAATACAAAAAATCTTTTGCAGAGGGAACTGGAGATCAGGCTCGGAGAGTTGCAGGACAAATGGCATTACACTTCACTGGAGAAGATCTTCTTTGAAGAAAAAATTTATAAAGAGCTCGAAAAGAAACATGAGACCTGGGAGAAGGTCATTGTTGCCATTGACAAAGCTTTTGCTCCTTTTGCCAAACAGTTAAAAAGGGCAGTTACACGCGAGGACATTCTCCGTTTGACGGAAAAACCTGTTCGAAGAATTTACAAACTTGACATCGACGAACTGAACGCCCAGATCAGGGACCTTGAAGCGCAGATCAAACAAGTGAAATTCGATCTGGCCCATTTGAATGAATTTGCCATTGCCTATTTCGAAGGGCTGTTGAAGAAATACGGAAAGGGAAGGGAACGAAAGACCGAGATCAAGGTGTTTGAAATAATTGAGGCAAAGCACGTAGCCATCGCCAACACCCGTTTATACATCAACCGCGAGGAAGGATTTATTGGCACTTCTTTGAAGAAGGACGAATTTTTGGTGGAATGTTCCGACCTCGATGATATCATTGCCTTTACCAAGAGAGGAACCATGAAGGTGGTAAAGGTGCAGGATAAGGTGTTTATCGGAAAAGATATACTGTTTGCAGGTGTATTTCGCAAAGGCGATGAACGCACTACGTACAACATGATTTATACAGATGGTGGAAGCGGGATTGCTTTTGCAAAACGTTTTAATGTTACCGGTGTTACCCGCGACAAAGATTATGACCTTACCAAAGGACATGACAAGAGCAAGGTCCAATATCTCACGGCAAATCCCAATGGAGAGGCGGAAATTGTGAGAGTGATCCTGAGTCCCAATTGTTCTGCAAGGAACAAGGAATTTGAATTTTCTTTTGAAGGGCAGGAGATCAAAAGCAGGAACAGCATTGGCAACCAGGTAACGAAGTATCCGGTGCGCGCGGTGAAATTTAAGGAAGCGGGTGTGGCAACCCTGGGCAGCATCAAGCTTTGGTTTGACGATAAGTTTGGACGGCTCAATCACGAAGGAAAGGGAATTGAGTTGGGCGATTTTGATGCAGGGGATCAGCTCCTTGTTTTGTATGGAGATGGCAGTTATGAGATCACGGATCAGGAGTTGACGCAACGTTTCAATCCGGAAGAAGTGATGCTGATCGAAAAATTTGATCCCGAGCGCATCATCACAGCAGTTTATCTCGACAAAGAAAAATTGCAGTACAATGTAAAAAGGTTCCAGGTGGAAACCACCAGTCTGCGCAACCGTTTTCTTTTCATCAAGGAAGGAAAGGGAAATGTGCTGGAGGCCGTGTCCACCCAGGAAGAACCGATCCTTGTTGTCAACAGTGGAAGGGGATCTCAGATCAGAAAGGCAAAATTCAAAGTAGCCAAGCTCGTGGAAGTCATGGGATGGAAAGCAGTTGGTGCCAAGCTGGTCGACTTCAATAAAAGCATTACCATGGAATGGGAGGTGAAGCCGGGAACAAAGCAATCGGAATTATTTTGAGAGAGAGCTATGAGGATGAAGCTGAAAGCTGATGGCCATTAGCTGTTGGCTTCTGTATCGAAGCCAAGGCTTGAACAAGATTGTTTGTGGTTTCAGAAGATTCGGATAGTCTTGATTGGTGTGAGTCGTTGGCTTGTTGAGAAGATATTTTGACCGCGGAGGACGCAGAGAACGCAAAAAAATCAGCCTCACTTGCGAACCTTTGCGTCCTCCGCGTTCATTGCGTTTCAAAAAATCACCCCAACGACTAGCATTCCCCTCACAAAACCAATCGCCCCAAAAATCTCAGGCAAATAAGATAACTCCGTTGCCACCGCAGGCTACATTACTGAAAACTAACAGCCAACCGCTAACAACCATCAGCTTTTCTTTTTCCTTCTTATCCTGATTGCTGCATTTTTTTCAAGATTGCTGGAGAGGCGAACCTCATAACGATTCTTGCCATCGTAGACAAGCATCAGCGCAGTGTTGGGAGGGATGGAGCCGAGGTTATTGGCAAACATGGCCAGTTCATTTACCTCGCGCGTGGTATCCAGCTTGATGTTGAGATGGATGGACCTGGTGCTCAGTCTTAAATTGGAACCCAATAACTGGTCATTGAAAAAAACCGAGATAGAGTCTCCATCTACTTCGCCATTGTCGTAAAAATCAACCTGGAGCGAATCGGCAGAAACTTCAATTTCTTTTTGATAATCGGTAGATCTTTCCTTGAACTCATTGTTCACGACAATATTCTGGATGGGACGTTGAACCACGGATGCAGCTACAAATGTGTCCCGTGCAGAAGGAGTCCAAAGCTGGTAGGTCTCTTTAAAATTTTTCAGGGCCAGCAGAATTGAATCTTCATTTCCTGCATCACGGTTCAGATGCAGATCGAATGAAATCTCCGGGCAGGTATTTTTATATGCATCACGACCAATAAATCTTCCAATCAGGTCAGAACCCGCCTTGGCCATGCGATGCGTGGCTACAAAATCCATCTGGCAATCCACCATCATGTTTTCCGTGGATCCGAAATAGGGCACAGGGATATTGAAAAGGGCAAGCTGTCTCGTTGCAGCATTGTAATTTCCGTTGAGCTGGATGCTGCGGTAAGTATTGCGGAAATAATAATTGAGAATGGCCTGTACCGCTGTCTTATTTTGTTTTAAGATCAATTCCACCAGATAATTATTGGTGGAATTGGCGTTGGCAATGTTGGCGGTCCCGTACCAATATCCTGCAACATCCTGCGCATGCACACCTAGTGATGCGGCCAGAAGAAAAACAAAGAAATATTTTTTCATGTAGGAAGATGGCTTGTTTGAATTATTTGATATATCGTCTCACTTCTCTTTCCGTATCTCTCTGTTTTATGGTTTCTCTTTTGTCGTGAATCTTTTTTCCTTTAGCCAGTCCAATCTCCATTTTTGCAAGGTTCTTTTCATTAAAAAAAACTCTCAGCGGAACAACGGTATAACCTTTTTCCTTGATACGGGACTGCAGCTTTTTTAATTCACGTCGGTTCAATAGCAATTTTCGTTCCCGAATTGGATCGTGGTTGTTCACAGTGCCATGCGAATATTCAGAAATATGAAATGAACGGATCCAAAGCTCTCCCTGCAGAAAAAGACAATAACTATCGTTGAAGTTGGCTTTTCCCTCCCGCAATGATTTTACTTCCGTACCGGTGAGCACCATGCCGGCAGTAAATTTATCGTCGATATAATATTCAAAATAGGCCGAGCGGTTCTTGATTTCCATTAGTCTGATCCTTTTTCTTCAATTCGATACACCAAATATTTTTTCTGCTCCGGAAAATAATGTCCCAGGTAATAAGACCCATTCATAAAAAACACCAGCGACGATTGGTTTGAATTGTTCTTCATTTGCAACGGTTGCATCCACTGGTTTGAATTATTTTTTAGCGTAAATAACTTCAGTTTTTCCCAGGTGGAAAAATCCGGCTCCAAACCGGATATCCTGTTATTTTTTAAATCCATGGACAGACCAAAGCTTTCAATGTTTTCTTCATCTGAAGTACTACTTACACCCAGGTCTGGATGTGCATTGGGAAAATTAATAGCAGTAAAAGAAAAGGCAGCCAGATTGAACAGGTTCATCAGCATAGGACCGTCAATTCCAGTTTTTGTTTGTGTTGCAAACGAAAGAAAGGCCTTACCGTTTTCTGAATATGCAGATACGAAAAGATTATTTTCAGCTGCATCGCGGGCAAATGCTGCGAACTTCTCTTTTGCAAGATCTGTACGGGAAAGAAATGAACCAGCCTTCAATATATTATTGCTTGAAAGGCTGTCCAGATTTTTTTCATTGATGCGCAGGGTCTGTACTTCATTTTCGCTGTAAAGATGATGTAAATGCACAATCAGAGATTGGTCCTCGATGAAAGCCGTCACCAGTATGGAATCTGCAATGAACGAATTGATCGCTGCGGGAAATCTCAAAACCCTTCCCTCTTTAATGTGCTCAATCTGATAATTTGCCTGGTCGATATTGATGCGGATAAGATGGGTGACGAGGTCTTTGCTGCTGATGGCAAAAACAATTCCACTGGGGATAATAAAAGCCTTCGTTTGGGCCTGTGCAAGTTGAGGCGGACACCTTTGGCCCGGCTCATACACAGAAAAATGCCCTGCCGCGAAAAGATCAGAAAATTTTTTTGCCGCTATATATTCGGACGAAGAATTCAAAAAATCCTTTTCAATTTCCAGTTTCCATTGGCTCACCGGCTGGTCAGGCTTTTTCTGGTATACATTCAAAATATTACTGCCCGACATATAGGTGATCAAGGTCAATACTCCACGCCGTTCATAGCAATAAATAATTTTTTCAGGACCATGGCCTTTGATGACGTCTGTGATCTCTGAATTGCCTGTGCTTACATCGGTTCGCACGATGAAGAAAGAATAATTATCGCGGTTCCTGAAAATTTCCCATATCTGTTGGTCCTGGTACATTCCTCCAAGGAAAAAATGTTTTCGGTAGAGTGCCAATTGGGAAAAGGAAAGCGGAGCTGTGTGTTGAAAATCGTTTTCTTCCTCTTCTTTCAGGTTCACTTGCTGAAGAAGTAAAGCAGGAGAGGAGCCAGGTTCTTTTTTTATTCTTTTGATCGATCCCTTCGAAATGAGGGTCAAAAGAAAGCCATTTTTTTCTTTATTGGTTATACGCTGGATGATGAGATTTTCACCAATGCCAGCCTGATGTTGGTAACTGAGATATTTTTCCTGACCAAAGGCCTTCAGGATCATTAGATGAAAAACAATTACAAGGCTAAACCTGCGCATCAACCAATTTACATTAATTCTTAAAAAGGGTAAGCAGGGTTGCGAGCTTTTGTCTCAGGTCTTTTCTGTTGATAATAAAATCGAGAAAGCCATGTTCCAGAATAAATTCACTGCGTTGAAAGCCGGGAGGAAGGTCTTTCTTGATAGTTTCTTTAATGACCCGCGGACCAGCAAAACCAATCAGGGCTCCGGGTTCTGCAATATTCAAATCACCCAGCATGCCAAAGGAAGCCGAAATGCCTCCAAAGGTGGGGTCTGTAAGAAGGGAGATATAAGGAAGGCGGGCATCTGCGAGTTGCGAGAGTTTGCCGCTGGTCTTGGCCAGCTGCATCAGGGAGAACGCGCTTTCCATCATTCGTGCACCGCCGCTTTTGCTGATGACCATGTAAGGGATCCGGTGTTCAAGGCAAAAATCCACTGCCCTGCTGAATTTCTCGCCCATCACGCTTCCCAATGATCCACCAATGAATTCAAAATCCATACAGGCAATGACAAGGTCAAAACCTTCCACCTTTCCCGTGGCTACGCGCATGGAGTCCTTCAGGTCGGTCTTGGCCCAGGTTTCTTCCAGTCTTTTCTGATAGGGTTTGAGATCGGTGAATTGAAGGAAATCCTTGGAGCGGATATTTTCAAAAAGTTCCGTATAGTCGTTATTATCGAAAAGGATTTCGTAGTACTCATTGCTGCCAATGCGGTGGTGATAGCCACACTTGGGACAAACGAACAATGCTTCTCTGAGGTCGGTAACAGTGCAGATATAATTGCACTCCGGACATTTGGTCCATAAACCTTCAGGAGCTTCTTTTTTTTCAGATGATGGGGTGGTAATGCCTTTTTTCAGTCGCTTAAACCAGCTGGTCTTGGTCTCTTCGGTCTTTCCTTCTTCTCCAGCCAGGTTGGCGTCAAAATCTTCAAAATTTTGATTCATCAGCAATGGTTGATTAATTACAAATATAGGTATTAGGGGGAGAGAGTTGGTAGTTGATAGTTGGTAGAAGGAACTGGGAATTGGGAATTAGGAATTGGGAATTGGGAATAGGGAATAGGGAATAGGTTCATCACCTAAACTATGATAATTGGGTGGGAAAGGGGAAATACTGATTGAAAATTTATAAGACAACTAAACAAAAGATGTTTCTTCCATCTTCAACTCCTTCATATGCGACGAAAATATCTTGCCCCTGTACATATTTTTTGTACCTCTTTCCTTCACCTGAATATTTCTTTTCGAATGTATAGCCGAGTGCAATAATCTCTCTATGCCACCGAACGAACTCTTTCTTATCGAAGGTTCGGTAATCCATCATGGTAAGTCCGGAACTACCACAAAAAGCAATTGCGGTTCCATCCTTTACGTAGGAAGCTCTCTTAAGCCCAAATGAATCAATACGAAAGTATTCCATTCGATAACCTCTGTCCATTACATAAGCCAAGGCACTATCCGGTACTGTTCTTTTTGAATATGCCTGAAGTATATCGGATACAGACAGCTGACAACAGGAGAAAAGTGGAGAGAATAAAAATAGAGAAAGAAGCTTCATTGATTTGGTTTCGCTCGTCTAAAGCTAAAAAATGCGTCTGAAAGCCCCTATGAATTAACAAAAGATAAGAGGAAGCTGAGATCAGAGAGCAGTGAGTCAGGAGAGAAGTTAAGAAGATGATGCCAGGTATAACCAAATACACTAAAAATATAGAGTCCCGCCGAAGCGGGACCCTGGTTTTCAATTACGTGTAGTAATACTTGTAACTGAAAAATGATGCCTGTAAAAGTAGATTAACTAACATACATCGAAGACAAAGTCCCAACAATTATGCCAATTAGAACCCTGTACAAGCCGAAGACTATCCGGACCTGTATGACACTTCGTGCCTTTCAAACACCCGAATACAATTGATCTCTTCGAACGATAGAACCAGAAACCTCAAACCAGAAACCACAAACTCTAACAGCCAACAGCCAATAGCCAATAGCCAATAGCCATCAGCCTTTCAATTTCCTCGCTCCCTTCACATTGTTCTTTTTATCCTTCTGATTATGCGTCACATCATCACCCTTGTTGTTCTGTTCCTCATTGCTTCGGCTGTCCAGGTCATCCCTCACTTCGGGTTTTGGCCGGTGGCCAACAAATTGTTTGCTTTGCATGTTGTTCTGTGCCCTGCTTCCTTTCATAACGATGTTTTATCTGTCTTTATCGAAAAATCCATACCATTTTAGTCTTTCCTTAGGTTTTATTTTATGAATATTACCGATTTAATGATATTTTGATTCCAGCGAAGGTCCATGAATGTTTTTTCCGTAAGCCGAGTCTCCTCTTTCTTTTTTCTGGCAGCTTTTTTTCTCCTGGCAGTCCGGGCCGGTGCCCAGAATAAAATTATTGCTGGCCAAATACGCGACCAGCATAGTGCCGAGCATGTTCCCTTTGCTTCTGTCCAATTTCGCATTTCCGGTGCAGGCCGTCTTGCCGATTCTGCCGGCGGATTTTTACTCTTTGTTCCCTCAGGTACACGCGACACTTTACAGATCACATGTGTAGGTTACCAGGATTTTTCCCTTCCTGTTGATGCCTCTAAAATTGTGGGAGATACGCTTCATCTTTTGGTGAACATGGTTCCTGGAAAATTTACAGCAGAAGTGGTCATACGCAAAAAAGTAAACAGAGGACTGTTGATGTGGAAAAGGATCGTAGCACACAAACCGATGAACGACCGCTATCGTTTCGAGAATTTTTCCTACGAACTCTATAATAAACTCGAGCTGGACCTGAAAAATTTCAACAGGGAAAAACTTTCACAGGCAAAGCTCATGAAGCCCTTCAACTTTATTCTGAAAAATATTGATACAGCTGACGGTATCTCTTTTCTTCCTGCCTATCTAACCGAATCCATTTCGGATTATTATTATCAGAAAACTCCACTTCGCCGGCGCGAAGTATTTAAAGCTGTCAAAACAATTGGCATCGATAATGAAAGCATCGCCAAACTCACCGGAGGCATGGATCAAAACGTCAATATTTATGACGATTATATCCCGGTATTCGACAAGCAATTTGTAAGTCCCATCAGCTCCAATGGCGACGCGTTTTATAATTATAAAATTGCCGATACCCAATATGTCGGCGGACGAAGGCTCATCCATTTTCTTTTTGTTCCCAAAAAGATCGGCACCAATACTTTCGAAGGCGACTGTTGGATACACGATACCAGCTTTGCCATTCAAAAAATGAATTTGCGGCTCGGCAAGGAAGCGAACGTAAATTATGTGGACCGTCTTAGCCTGATCCAGGAATATCAGTTGATCAATGACAGCACCTGGTTTCTGGCGAAAGACAAATTTGTTGTGGATGTAAGTCCGGGAGGAAAAACCACACTATCATTCATTGGGAGAAAGACCACTACATACCGCAACGTTTTGGTGAATGATCCGCGTGTGGTGGCAGAACTGGCAAAAAACAAAAGGATGGAGGAGACGGTACTTCCCGATACTGCCAAGGGTAAAACAGAAAAATACTGGACATTGTCAAGACACGAGGAATTGAGTGCTAATGAAAAGTCCATTTATAAAATGGTCGACACCCTGCTCACCCTTCCTGCATTTCAGCGCTATACCCGTGCAATCAATTTTATTGGTACCGGCTATCTGCCGATCGGTAGTTTTCTCATTGGTCCATGGCAAAACTGGGTCACTGCTAATTCTGTGGAAGGACTCAGGCTACGTTTCGATCTGGGCACCAACAGCCGCTTTAGCAAGAATATGATTTTTCATGGTTACGCTGCTTATGGATTTGGAGACCAGAAACTGAAAGGCGAAGTGGACGGCATGTACCTGTTTAAAAAATCGCCCAGGCTATATCTCTATGGTGAATATATGCACGATTTTGACAGGGGGCAAGCGTATTTCGATGAATTTACTTCTGACAATATTTTTGCAGTAGCCATACGCAAGCAAAATGTTCCTGTTAAATATCTCATGCTCCGACAGGCAAGAGTAGAATTATTCAAGGAGTGGCAGTCCGGGTTTTCGGTGATGCTATCTTCCCAGCGAAGGCAATATGATCCGGTGAAAAATTTACCGGCCAAAGAAAATTTTTTCAACAACAAAGGAGAAGCACTCAATTCATTAGAGGGAGCTGTTCGTCTGCGGTTTGCTTACCTGGAGAAATTTCTGGAGAATACTTTTTACCGAACCAGTCTGGGAAGTCCTTATCCTATTGTAGAATTTCGATACACAAGAGGGTTTCCAGGAGCGATGAAGAGCAGCTATAGCTACAACAAGATTTTCGCCAGTGTCAGCAATTACCGAAAGATCCCTCCCTATGGCAATATCTCCTTCAATGTTTTTGCCGGACGCACTTATGGAACGGTACCATTTCTTTATCTGGATGTGGCTCCTGGAAATGAGATTTATTATTATAACAAGTATGCCTACAACATGATGAACCGCTATGAGTTTATTCACGACCGTTTTGCAGGCATCAACTTCGAACATAATATCGGAAATGGATTGTTCCGGTTTATTCCGCTCACCAGGAAACTAAAATTCCGTCAGTTCTGGACCGCTAAAACTCTCTGGGGAAGTCTGTCCGAAAAAAATTACCAGCTCAATGCGGGCAGTGGTTTGAATTTTCAGTCGCTCAATGGGAAAACCTATCTGGAGTTGGGAACGGGAGTGGATAATATTTTTAAAGTATTGCGATTTGATTTTGTCTGGCGTGTACTGCCCACAGGCATTCCCATCGCAAAAAATCAACGCTTCGGAGTATTCGGAAGTTTTAGGTTTAGTTTTTAAAAGAAGCAACCATCTGGTGAGCCGCATCACGACCGGTTGACAATGCTGCTTCCACTGTTCCGATCTCGGGCCCATCGCAAAGTCCTTCGCCAGTAAAGAACAATGTTTCTTTCTCGGGTTCTCTCAATTGTTTTCTCACTTCCATGCCATCTACAACTTCATACGAATATCCTCCGCAGCAATAAGGGTCGCGAATCCAGTTGGCCACATGCCATGACCTTAACTTGTTTTTTAATTCAGGAAAAGAGATGGAAAAAATTTCACTCAGTGATTCCAGTGCTTTGACAAGGATCGCTTCGTCATCCAGCTCTTTCAATTCTTCCGCGTGCGGTCCGCCCGACCATCCGGTGATCATGGCGGAATCTTTTGGATAATAGGTCCACCAGGTGGGAACGACAGAAGAAGAAAAAATGAAACCCAGCTTTTCCAGATTTTTCTGGCCGGTGTATTTTTTATTTTTCCAGAAAGCTTCGTCAAATTGCAAGAGCGTCTTGACGACCGGGCCGAATCCCAGTTTTCGAGCAGCGGCCATTTTCAATGGAAGGGCAGGAGAGAATCGAATTTTTTCAGACTGCAAAACACCGATGGGAACCGTGACGAGAAGTTTGTCCGAATAAAATTCACCATTCGTACAAATGACTTCAACACTATTTTTTTCCCAGTTCACTTGCTGCACAGGCGATGATAGAAAGAAGACAACCCCTTTTTGTTGGCATTGAGCCACCAGATAGTCCATTAGTTTTACATAACCGCCTTCCACCCGGTATTGTTCGGAATCGCTGGAGGAAAGTTCATCGCGAAGTGAATACGTGCTTGACTTCAGCGTATCGGCCGCATAGTATCCTTCCACATAATTTTTGAGTGTGAATCGAAGCCCTTCAAAATCTTTTTCCTGCAAATAGCTCTCGAAAAACTCTGCTACGCTGATATCATGATCCAGTTCTTTGAATTTTTTATTCAGGGCAGAATAATCTTCAATAAAACCTTTTTGTTCTTCTAATTTGCCTTCATCATGTTGCCACATTTCTCCTTCCACCTCATAAGAATCGAGGCCTGCTTTTTTTAGAAACCTCCAGGTATGTTCGAGGTTGCCATGAACAAATTCAGCACCCAGCTCCACCGGTTGGTCAAATGAATCATCGACAATGGTGTGCGCTCTACCTCCGATCCGGTCTCTTGCTTCCACAACAGCTACACCTTTTCCGGTGAGTGCCAGTTCCAGTGCTGCTACGAGTCCGGAAGCGCCGGCACCAATGATGATCACTTCAAAATTATTTTTCTGCACGAGGCTGGGTTTATTTGCGTTATTTAGTGATACAAACTTATTGCCATGAGATGCTTCCTGCTATTTGTTTCTGGATTTTTATTTTTTCAGACCTGCAGTGCACAAGACAAGTTGATTCAAGACATGCAGAAGATGATAAAGGATTCTTCCTATGGAACCAATGCAGCTAAGGGAAAGTTTTATCATCTCCGTGGCATTGACATGTATGCCGAAACTTATGGTTCAGGCGCGCCGCTGTTGATCATTCATGGAAATGGAGGCTCAATTGCCGATTTTGCCTACCAGATCCCTTATTTCTCCAAAAAGTACAAGGTGATTCTTGCTGATAGCCGCGCACAGGGAAAAACAGTCGATAATTCAGATTCGCTGTCTTATGAAATGATGGCGGATGATTATGCAGCCCTGCTTAGTGAAATGAAAATTGATTCGGCCTTTGTCATTGGATGGAGTGATGGAGGTATTAATGGATTGCTGCTCACCATCAGGCATCCAGAAAAAGTAAGGAAGCTCGCTGTAACCGGAGCCAACCTCTGGCCTGATACAACGGCAGTATTTGGCGACGTGATTGATGTGGTGATGCCTTCTTATCAATATCTGAAAAACAAAACCAACAAAACGGCAACAGAGAAAGGATCCTGGAAATTGGTACGGCTCCTTCTGGATGAACCGCATATTCCACTTTCCGATCTGAACAGGATTCGCATCCCAACGCTGGTCATTGGTGGAGATCATGATGTCATCAAACCACAACATACCCTGCTCGTTGCACAAAATATTCCGCAGTCCGATCTCTGGATCCTTCCCAACTCGGGACACTCCACACCCATCGTTTACCGGGACGAATTCAACAGGAAAGTCGATGATTTCCTGTCACAACCTTACAGAGAGATCAGTAAGACGAAGAGGTTTTTTTAGAGAGAAGCTTTTTTTAGAGAGAAGCTTTTAGCTGTTAGCTTCTAGCTGCTAGCTCTTTCCGTTAGCCTTCGGCATGATCAATGTTGTTATAGTAACAAGATGTAAAGTGCTTTGAAAGTGGGGGATTGCTTCGCTTGTGCCACCGCTATAGCTTTAGCCCCGCACCCTGCGGGGTCGCTCGCAAAGACGACTCGCTACAGGTTGAGGCTGACCTTATCATTGAAAGCTCCGGCAACATAGGACTATAAGACAGGTTTATTACTTAAGACATGCACATGAATTATAAATCAACTTCGAGACGTGTAAACGTCGAAGCAATCCCCCAATTTCAATGCAGTTTACCATATTGTTACTATAACCACATCGATCACGCCGAAGGCTAAGCGAAAGAGCTAGCAGCTAACAGCTCAAGGCTAAAAGCTTCTCTCTCCCCTCAGCTCATCATCAATACATTCACGCTTCGCTGCAGAATGTTGAATGCGATTTCGGCCATGAGGTTTTCCTTGTCGAGAGTGGGATTAACTTCTGTGATCTCAAAGCAACAGACCTTCCGGTTTTGCATGAATTTGCTGATCAAATCTTCTGCTTCCCTTTCACGAAGGCCGTGATTGACGGGCGTTCCAGTTCCTTTGCTGATGGAAGAATCCAGGCTGTCCACGTCGAAGGAAATATAAATATCGGTGCAGTCACTCAAGTACCGGGTGATGGCTCTTACAATATTCTCCGGCCCCTTACTGCGCACTTCTTTGGTGGTGATCACCTTCATGCCGTACTTGTCGATCAAATGTTTTTCTTCTTTTTCATAATCACGCAGCGAAATATAAACGATGTCTTCAGGCAAAACCTTGGGAACAATCTTTCCAATAGTCTTTAAATAATTCCATTGCTTCACTGTGTCCGGATCGGGTTCATGAACCGCGCTTTCCTCGTTGTCTTCATTGATGGCTGCAGCCAGCGGCATACCATGCATATTTCCTGAAGGAGTCGTGTAAGGTGTATGCAGGTCGGCGTGGGCATCGATCCAGATGATCCCCAGTTTACTTTTTGGTTTGGCCATTTTCAATCCCGCAATCGTTGCACCCGAAGTGGTATGATCTCCGCTAAGGATCACAGGAAAAAAATTGTTTTTAACACAATCGGAAACGGCCTTTCCTACCTTGTCGTACAGAGCAACGATACCCTTGATCCTTTTTGCATACGGCGACTCAATGGGTTCATACAATAATTTATTGTCGACCTGCACGCGTTCAGAAGGAAAATGGACAAAAAAATTGCTCATGAAATCCAGGGCAGCAATTTTAATGGCTTCAATACCCAGGCTGGCACCACGGGTTCCGGCGCCTATTTCAGATGGCACTTCAATCAGCTTAATGTTCTTCATAATAATTTGGGAAGTCGTCAATCCTCAGTTTTCAGTCGCCAGAAGGGAGCTTCAGCGTCCAGGAGCAAACAACAGACGGAAGATTAAAATCTTCTTTTTAATTTCAGCATGCAAAGATTTGAATACAATTCGCTCCATCACTGCTCCCGCTCTTCACTCTCGGCTATCAGCCAACAGCCAACAGCCAACAGCCAACAGCTATCAGCTATCAGCTTCTCTCCCTCATTCATGCGCAGCCAACACCGGAATCGAGCTTTCGTAAACAAGCTTCTTGGTATTGTTTCCTTTAATGAGGTTATTGAGGAAAGAATGTTTGCGCGGGAAGGTAAGCACCAGGTCTATTTTCTTGTCGGCAATGAACTGGCGCAAGGTTTCATGGAAATCGTAGGTGGTAATAAAATAAAATTCTGGTTTGAACTCCTGGAACATTTCCAACATCAACTCTCTTTGCTCAAGATATTCTTCAGTGAGCGAAACATAGATCTCGCTGTTTACATTCACAATATGAAGATGGGGCCTGAAAATATTCAGGATCTTTTTGACAGGCACAATGGGAACTGCATTGTGAACGTCGTTAAAGTCGGAAGCCAGGGCTACATTCCGGATCTCATTGTATTTTGCGTCGTGAGGAATTACCAGAACCGGACAGAGATTGCGCTCGATCATGCGCAGTGAATTACTGCTGCCGATCACCTGTTCGATCTTCGACCTTTCGGTGATGGCCATCACCAGTAAGGATGCGTCGAGATGCCGTACATTGCGTTCCAGCGCATCGATAAGATCACTATTTAATTCGGCAATGGTTTCAATCTTCACAATGGATTCATCAATGAGGCTGTCCTTGAGTTGGCGCAGTTGGAGCTTTATTTCTGCCTCTTTTTTTGGATCGTTGAACACATGTAAGAGGATCAGCGTTGCCTCGTATTGACCGACCAACATGCGTGAGGCAAAATGAGCGGCATTGAGCGAGGTGGTGGAAAAGTCGACGGGGACGATAACATTCATAAAATGTCGTGGTTTGTTTCATGGTAAAATTGGTAAAAAAAATCCGTAGTATCCATTGAGCTTCATCAGACTCCGGATTGTTTAAAATCAGATAAAGGTCTTCCTGTGTACAATTTGGGCATAATGCCGGCAAGCCGAACGTTAAAATAGGCCGGATTGTTCTTCCATTCGTTTATATTTGCCGGTCATAAAAAGCTCAAGAGTGCGACTAAAATCTCTGGAAATCAAAGGTTTCAAAAGCTTTGCAGATAAAACCCTCGTCAATTTCGACGAAAACATTACCGGAATTGTTGGACCCAATGGTTGCGGCAAAAGCAATATCGTAGACAGCATTCGCTGGGTGATCGGCGAGCAAAAAATCTCACACCTCCGATCCGAAAACCTGGAAAGCCTGGTCTTCAACGGATCAAAAACCCGCAGCGCCAGCGGTTTGGCTGAAGTGAGCCTGACTTTTGAAAATACAAGGAACCTTCTCCCTACAGAATTCAGCACCATCACCATCACACGAAAATTTTACAAGAATGGAGAAAGCGAATACCGCCTCAACGACGTAAGCTGCCGTTTGAAAGATATTCAGAACCTCTTCATGGATACGGGTGTCTCCACCGACAGCTATGCCATCATCGAGTTGGGCATGGTGGACGATTTGATCAAGGATAAGGACAACAGCCGCCGCCGAATGCTGGAACAGGCCGCAGGAATTTCTATTTATAAAACAAGAAAGAAAGAAGCGAAGTCAAAGCTGGATGCAACCGAACAGGATCTTGCACGTATCGAAGATCTTTTATTTGAGATCAACAACCAGCTCAAGACGCTGGAGAATCAGGCGAAGAAGGCACAGAAATATTATGAGATCAAGAAAGACTATCGTGAAGTAAGCATTGAACTGGCCAAGGCAGCACTCGAGGGATTCAACCTTAGCTTCCGTCAGCTCAATGAGCAACATGACGCAGAGACAGACAAGCGTATTGCTCTGGAAGCGGAGATCGCCACAGAGGAAGCAGGTCTGGAACAGGAACGAGTGGGTTTTATTGAAAGAGAAAATGAATTACATCAGCTCCAACAAAGTTTTAATGAGCTGGTGCAAACGGTGCGCACCCGCGAGAATGAAAAAAACCTGGCCACACAGCGGTTGGAATACCTGCGCGAACGCGAATCCAGCCTCACACAATTTTTGAGCAGGGCAGAAGGACAAATCAGTGGCATTGAAGAAAGCATTGCTTTTACACAGCGACAAATCAATGAAGAAGAAGAAATGCTCTCCGGACTCACCGGCCAATTGGAAGAACTGCGCGCACAGGTAGATGAAAAAAGAGCCGTGCTGGATGAACACCGGCACAGCCTAAATACTTTGCGCAGTTCCTATCAGCAGGTGCAGCGCAGCCAGTTTGATGCAGAAAAGAAAGTAGCGATCGCCGACACTTCTATTCAAAATATTCAAAGAACGATCTTCCATCTCGAAGAAGAAAAAACCACAAGACAAGACCAGATTACACAACTGGAGAAAGATAAAGACGACAAGGCCGCCTTGCTTCAGTCGCGCCAGACCGACCTGGAACAGTTGCAGCAACATCATAATAAAACAAAAGAACAGATCCTTCTTTCACAGGAGTCACTGGAAGAATTAAGAGTGAAGCTGGCTGATGAAAACCGAAAGCTGGATTCCAAAAAAAATGAGCACGACCTGCTCAAAAGTCTTATTGATTCGATGGAAGGATACCCGGAGAGTGTGAAGTTCCTGCACAATAATTCTGGATGGAACCATCATGCACCCATTCTTTCCGACATTATTTATGTGAAAGAAGAATTCAGAGCGGCGGTAGAAAATGTGCTCGAGCCTTATCTGAATTATTATGTTGTAAATAATCTTGAAGAAGGATTACAGGCTGTTCACCTGCTGGACAACCATAAAAAAGGCAAGGCCAATTTCTTTTTGCTCGACAAGGTCAATGATTCTTCTGTAACTCCGACCGATCACAGTCCTGAGGGCACGATTCCTGCCATGGATATTATTGAAGTGGATGCGCAATACCGGAAGCTCGCGGAAAAATTACTGGGTACCGTGTTCATCGCCGATAGTGAGCAGGCACTGGAAAACAGCAATGGATTTGTGGTGCTGGAAAAGCATGGTAAATACGTGAAGGGCAATTACACTTTGACTGGTGGAAGCGTCGGTTTGTTTGAAGGAAAAAAAATCGGCCGTGCAAAGAATCTTGAAAAACTCGAAGAACAAATTGCTTCTCAAAAACAGGTGGTGGATCAGTTGTCGGCGGAGATCAAAGAAAAACACAATGAAGTGATTGCTTTCAATGCCGATCTGAAAGAAAATGTGATCCGTCAGACCGAGCAGGAGATTCAGCAAATCAATAACCAGTTGTTTGGTTTACAAAACAAGATCGAAAATCTGCACCAATCGCAGCATCAGTCTCAAAATCGCATCGAAGATTTACAGGAACAATTAGACCAGACACATTCTTCTATCGAAGCTGTTCGAAGGGAACTGGAAAAATTGAATGAAGATCTGGCAGACTATTCCAAACAGTTGCAGGATGCGGAAGCTACTTACCAGGACATTGAAATTCACTACAACGAGATCAATACCCAGTACAACAATCTGAATCTCCAGGTCACCCGCGAGCAAAGCAAGATCAATGCCCTGGGACAGGAATTGCAGTTCAAGAGCAACCAGCTCAAAGACCTGAAGAACCAGGTGGAGAGCAATACAATTCAACTAAAGGAAACCACTGGAAATATTTCGGAATCTGAAGAAGGTCTGAAAGTCATCGAGCAGGGATTATACGAGTTGATGCGAAAAAGAGAACGGGAAGAACATAGTCTCAACGAAGCCGACCAGGCTTATTACAATCTGCGTAACCAGCTCAATGCAAAAGAAAGCGAGTTGCGTCATAAAATAAAAGACAAGGAACAGGTGGAGCATTTGCTTGCTGCAATCAAGGACAGGTTGAATGAATTGAAGCTCCAGCTTGCCGGAATGAAAGAAAGACTGCACGTAGAATTTAAGATCGTACTGGAAGATATTCTGGATGAAGCCAGAACGACTGAAACGCCTGCGGAAGAATTACAGGAGAAGGCCGATCGAATGAAGAAAAGACTGGAGAATCTTGGTGAGGTCAATCCTACGGCAATCGAGGCTTTTGAAGAAATGAAAAAGCGTTATGAATTTATTGTGGAGCAGAAAGATGACCTGGTGAATGCCAAACAAAGCCTGCTTCAAACTATTGCAGAAGTGGAGACCACTGCCAATCAGAAGTTTTTGGAAACCTTCAACCAGGTTCGTGAAAATTTCCAGAAAGTATTTAAAACTCTTTTTACCGAAGACGACCAGTGCGACCTGATTTTGGAGAATGCCGATAATCTCGCTGAGACGGGCATTGATATCATGGCCAAACCCAAGGGTAAGCGCCCCAGTAGCATTGGTCAGCTGAGTGGTGGAGAGCGAACGCTTACGGCAACTGCGCTGCTCTTTGCAATCTATCTGATCAAGCCTGCACCGTTTTGTATTTTAGATGAGGTAGATGCGCCTCTGGACGATGCCAATGTTGGAAAATTTACCAACATGATCCGTGAGTTCAGCAACAATTCCCAATTCATTATTGTTACACATAACAAGACTACCATGAGTGCCGTAGATGTGATCTATGGCGTAACCATGCAGGAGCCCGGCGTGAGCAAATTGGTTCCGGTTGATTTCAGAAGTCTCAATTGAGAGAAGCTGTTGAGAGAAGCTTTTAGCTTTTAGCTGTTGGCTGTTAGCTAGAGTCTGATTAACTGGAGCGTTTGTTGTTTATCGGAGATGCGATTTGTGTGGATGTTTGTAGCGGCGGGACCAATAAGGCAGGGTGGTAAGGATTTTATCTTGCGTATCATGGGCAATTCAGAGTTATTTTGAAATAAAGTAGGATTCATAAAAGAGAATATTTTTATGATGAAGTTTATTGTATAAAAACCATGTTCTGTGCGAATTCCCAATTCCGAATTCCCAATTCCGAATTCCTAATTCCCAGTTCCACCCAATACTCCCACATGATCAAGACAATCGCTTTACTCACCGCGTCCAATATATTCATGACCACAGCCTGGTATTATCATTTAAAACACACGGGGTGGCCTTTGTGGAAGGCCATTATACTGAGTTGGCTGATCGCATTCTTTGAATACTGCCTGATGGTGCCGGCTAACCGCAATGGATTTTTGGATGGATACAGTGCTTTTCAACTGAAGATCGTTCAGGAAGTCATCACGCTGGTGGTCTTCAGTTTTTTTGCGGTGCTGGTGCTCAAGGAAAGTTTCCAGATGAAATACCTGATTAGTTTTCTGTTTCTTATCGGCGCTGTCTATTTTATGTTCAGGAAATAATATCCTTTCAACGGGTGAGCATGCAACAAACTGTTAATCCTGTTCGTCTGCTAGGAGATAAGACTTCGCACCTTTAAATTTGATCAACTGTTCTTTTATGAAAAATCTACTCGCTGCCATTTTATCGATTTTTGTTTTGACCACTGCATCCGCCCAGGATAAACCGGAGGGATTGTTCATCAATTCCAAGGCTCCTGATTTCAAAGCAAAAGATCAGACAGGCGCTGATGTGAGTTTGAAAGAACTCCGCAAGAAAGGAAATGTGGTCGTGGTTTTCTACCGGGGCAATTGGTGTCCTTATTGCAACCGTTACCTCAAGCACCTGCAGGATTCACTGGAACTGATTAAAGGAAAAGGAGCGCAAATCGTTGCCATTACACCGGAAGCAGCAGAGGCAATTGATACAACAGTTGCACATACCGGAGCCAGCTTTCCCATCATCTACGATAAAGACATGAAGATCGCTAACGGCTATAAAGTAGCCTTCCAGGTGGATGACAAAACACTGGGGCGCTATAAGAACGCAGGGATCGATCTTTTGAAAACCAATAACCAGGTGAAAGATGCTTACTTGCCTGTGCCGGCCGTGTATGTAGTGAATAAAGAAGGCTCTGTTACCTTCCGTTACTTCGAGGAGGACTACCGCAAAAGATTATCAGTAAAGGAACTGCTCAAAGCTTTATAAGAATAAGCATTGTCATTTTCATTCCAGTTCAGGAAATTTTTGTGAAAAGGATTGATCTATCTTTTTTCGGGATACACCAACCGGCCCACCTTGCCATTAGTTCCCGCAAGAAAAACGGCAGATCCTGATTTGGCAATCCGGCATACATGAAAACTTTCTTTCGAGATCAGTTTCCAGTTTGCGGCATTGTCAAGTGTATAATCCACTCCGGAAAGCCCACAGCAGACAAGAATTTTTTTAGCCAGGTATTCCACGCAGCTTCGATAACCATGTGGCGGCACCTTTGGCTTGCTCCAGGTTTTGCCGCGGTTGGTACTATAAGAACAATTGAGTAGCGATGATGTATCTGAGTTGAAATCTCCTCCGACTACTACGAGTTTTTTACCTCCGTTTTTATGATAACGGTCCCACACAGCGATGGAGTTGCCGCCGGTTGTTTCTTTTCCACTGATCACCGGAACTTCGATCCTGCTATTACGGATATACACATGCGAAGTCAGTCCGCCGGAAACAAAAACCGCTTCGTCATTATCAAGGGCCCGGACATTGGTTCCGCTTGCAGCAAAGCAGGCTTCGCCGCTATCGGCTACCGGACGGTTTTGCTCCGGTATGGTGCTCCAGGTATTTCCGCCATTAAAAGTTCTGGCTACGAAAAATTTTTTGTTTAATGGATCGCCAATGACAATGCCTGCATCTGTATTCCAGAATTCCATAGCATCGAGGAACATTCCTTTTTCTCGGTTTTCAAATACCAGTTTCCAGGTTTCACCTCCATCAATGGTCCTTAAAATAACGGCCGGCTCACCAACTCCCATGATGAGGGCAGTAGTAACATCAAAGGCCTCAATGTCGCGGAAGTCTGTTTTTTCAAAACCTTTTACCCGAAACCATTTCCAGGATTTTCCCGCATCATTTGATCTTCCTATCGTGCCATTACTTCCACTGACCCACACCACCTGGTTATTTACCACACTAAGTCCGCGCAGGGAGGTATTGGTTCCGCTGGTGAGCACTTCCAGTTTCGGATAGCTTTTACTTTGAGGCAATGCAGACAGGTTGCAGAGGATAGTCAATAATAGAATGGGAAGTCTCATAAGAAAGAATGAGACAAGATAGACATCTTTTTGTTTCATGTCCTTCTTTAGCGATTTGATTTATTTGAAGAGATTCTTCTTCGGCAGTCATTCTTTACTGATTAGATATTTTGAAGAGAGTATTTTTAGCGGCAGTCATTCTTTACCGGTTGTTTTTTTTCCTTTCTACTTTTTCTCTTGGAAAGAAAAAGCAGAGCAAAAAGTTCAAGGATTCCGCCTACGGCGGGACGCGCGTCCGGGCCGCGGCACAACGGTTACTCAAAGCTTGTCTCGAAGAATCGTTATGCTAGGCTGTCAGGTCTTTACAGAATAGAGTTCACTACTTGTATCAAGTGTTTGATATTCGGAGGGCTTTAATTCGAAGATGCCAAGGGCGCTGTGTTCCCCCGCCTTGTGAGTTTTGCGATGATGTTAATTATTGATGGTTGTTCATTGTTTTGGAGCGCCTTACTGTTCGTGAGTGTACTACGAGGCGGTCTTGGGACTGGAGCTCGCTTCGCTTGCAAGGAGATTGCCGCGCTTCGCTCGCAATGACGCCTAAACTACAATGCTCACTACCGGTTTTTATTGCTGCCTATAAGGCAAGCACTGTCTAAGACGTGATGCTCCCTACGCTCGCAAGGACGCCTAATCGAAAATGTATTACTGTTTCGATCATTCTAATTAAGTATTTGCGTAAGTAACCCCTTCAAATTATAAAGTAACACCTCAAATTATAAGGCAAGGTTGAAACCCGTAGTGAGCATTGTAGTTTAGGCGTCATTGCGAGCGCA